>JAQIBP010000004.1 GCA_027858995.1 Deltaproteobacteria bacterium
ACGGTAAGTATTCGGATAGTCCCGCCATGCAAGAAGACTGGTTGAAGATAGTCCAATTTCAGTCTGCTGATTCATAACGGTATCTTATCAAAGGAGGAGCTAACCGTCTACCCCCTTTAAAATTAAATAATAGCAGCCTGTTTAAAGAAATTATATATGCGCATAGAAAATAACACATTACTTGATCATAAAATCATTAAAAGCCGTTTAAAAATATTAAAAGAAGGCTATGCATCTTGTGCCATTGAAGGATTATATATTACTGAGGACGATAAAAAGTTTATGGAAAATATGATCAGTGAAGGTTTGAACCCTGATGAAATGATCCAAGAAATCAAAAAAAGGATGGTTTTTGAAGCGTTATAAGGTCGCCAAACCTCATTTAATCCCCAATACAAATGTTTTGAAAAATATTCCAGACGTTTTAAAGTACCGGAGGGGGACCGGAAAATTCTGAAACTTAATGCAAATTTGAAAAATCAAAATTTCAAGCAATCATGTTTTCAGACTATATTGATGCTGCCATTCGTTAGTTTGTATTAGCGAATGTCCCTTGTAATAAAAAATTTTTAACCAGAATTAATGTTTTGTGCTGATGATGTATTTTTTGGTGTCCAAAAGGTAATACAATAAATTCATCAGCATCTTTGAATTCTACCGAGGCAACTTCAACCCGTCCATCACTTTCATTTGTCAGAAACAATTTACCCAGAAAACCTGTATTTTTATTCCCTGCAATTAAACCTACTTTAATATTTTGATCTAGGGTTGGTGGAAATAAATTAGAACCAGATAAAAGGGATTCTATTGGACGAAAAATCTTTGCATAGAAGGGGATTCTGTTTGCAATATCGGCCAGCCTGGAACCCCTATGAGGTGTAGCAATAAATACACATTTTTCAACATTATTTTGTTTAGTATCGTTTATATAAGCTCTAATAATCAGGCCGCCCATACTATGACCAACATAATTTACTACTCTATATTTTTTGATAAGATTATTTATTTGAGCATCAAGTGAATTTTTGCAATCTTCAATTGTTCCAAAGGTAGTTGGCAAATCAACTAAAACTGTTTTAAAACCAGAATCACACAAGCCCTGCTTCATAAAACCCATGTCATGTTTGTCTTTGTTAAAACCATGAACTATAATCGTTATTTCATCTTTCACTATGAATTACGGAAACTGATTTTTCCCAATATTGTGGATATTTAATCAAATCTTTATTAATGATGGTTATCAGGACTCGCATAAAACCCCCTAAAATTAAAAATCAAAAATATTGAAAATTGTAGCCAAGTCTTAATCTGTAATAGTTGAACAAAACAATTAGGGCAAGCCGTTTTTATTAAATTCTCTTTTTTTTATAGTTTGAGGGGGAGAAATAGAGGGTGAAATTTCAAATATTAAAAATAAAACAACGTGTTGTTTTATTAACTATTGACAAAAACAACACGTTGTTTTATTAATATGCGTAATTAATAACTGTAAAAGAAATAAAATTTATGATACGATTCGCATCTGCACAATTAGATAGCTGGCTGGCTGAAAAAAATAGAAAACCCCTTGTTATCAGGGGAGCAAGACAGGTTGGCAAGACCTGGATAGTGCGTGATCTCAGCAAACGTAATAACTTGAAATTAATTGAGCTGAACTTTGAAAGAAATCCAGCTTTCGCTGATCTGTTCACCAGTAACAATCCCAAAGAGATATTAAAGAATTTGGAATCAGAATTTGAAACTTCGATAGATCCTGATTCCTCTTTGCTTTTCCTTGATGAAATTCAGGCTGCCCCGGAAATGTTTGCCAGATTGCGTTGGTTTAAGGAAGATTATGAAAACCTCCCGCTTATTGCTGCAGGCTCGTTACTTGAATTTGCTCTGAGTGAATATCAATACAGTATGCCTGTAGGAAGAATTACCTATTTTTTCCTGGAACCATTTTCTTTTTTTGAATTTCTGTTAGCAACTGGCAATGAATTTCTTTTAAAAAAACTTGAAACCTTTTCTTTGGATGAAACTTTACCTGAATCGATTCATGAAAAATGCCTTGGGCTTTATCATGATTATTGTCTTGTCGGTGGAATGCCCGAATCTCTCCAAAAATGGGCTGATACCAAGAATTTCAATGACTGTTTAAAAATTCAGCAGGATCTTTTATCCACTTTTCGTGATGATTTTTATAAATACGGGGGACAATTTGATCCGGGGTTGTTGTTTAAAATATTTATTTCAGTATCCAGGCAGTTGGGGAATAAATTTGTTTATAATCGGGTTGATCCATTGGCTAAGTCCTTATTGATTAAGAAAAGTTTATCCATGTTATCACAGGCCAGGGTGTTTACAAAAATAATGCACACCAGTGGTAATGGATTGCCCCTTGGTGCTGAATCGAATGAGAAATTTTTTAAAATGCTTTTAATTGATATCGGACTTGTATCTGCTCAATTGGGACTTTCCCAGATGTCACAATCTAAGGCAGACAGGATGATTTTTATAAATAAAGGTGGGCTTGCAGAACAATTTGTCGGGCAGCAGATCAGATCATCTCAGTCTCCTTTAACGGATCCTGCACTTTTTTACTGGCAAAGAATCGGGGGTAGACAAGGGGAGATTGATTACATTATCCAGAATCGCAATTGTGTTGTGCCCGTTGAAATAAAATCGGGAACGGCCGGTAGCATGAAATCTCTCCATCAGTTCATGGCAGATAAAAACCTTGATCTTGCTGTCAGATTTAATGCAAATCTACCGTCAACAGAAAAAATAAATGTCAAAACGACACAGGGTGATCCAATATCTTATACACTGCTTTCCGTTCCATTATATCTTGCACAGCAAATCTTTGATCTTTTGATCGAATTTGTTAAGGGCACAGATGATTAATATATGTACTGTCCTCTTCCCTGTCTGATAAAAAAAGTTCCATTTAAACTGATTTTAAAAGAATAAAAAATTTAAAATTCCGGGGTGTATACTGCTCTTTTTTAACATTATAAATAAGGTGTCAGGATTTAATCGGTCATATGGGATTTTAATGGCGCTCATTATTATTGCTTTATAATACGTCGAGACATAACATAATATTTTTCCCAGTAGGGGTTGCCTAAGTCAGACATCATTACTCCTTTTGTTGTGGAGGCATGAATAAATTTGTTGTTTCCTATATAAATCCCTACATGTCGTGGATAGGAGTGTGGCTGGAAAGCAACTAAATCCCCTGGTTTTAATTGTGATTTATTTATTCTTATTCCGGTATTAAAAAATTGTTTTGTTGTCCTTGGAACATTGAAGTTAAATAATTTTGTATATATGTAGTGAGCAAAACCAGAACAATCTATCCCTTTCTTGCTATTCCCTCCCATCTTATGGGGAGTTCCTTCCCATTTTTCAAATTCTTGCAGGATTATATCTTTAATAGCATTTGTATCAGGTTTGTTTGATTGTAAAATTGTTTCTTTACTATCATCAATAATTTTATGTTTATGCTGTTTTTGTGAACAACTAAATAATATTGCTGTTGAGATCAGTATTAATATAATTTTAAATACTATGGTCATGTATGTATTTATCTGAAAAAATCTTGATCTTTCAATTTTGTTATCTTTTTGCCTACTGACGATTGTTTTTATTGTTGAATTTATTGTGATTTAAGAGATGTTGTCAAGGAATTGATACCTTTTACTACTATTGCTACTTTTGCTCTTAGGGTTTTAATAATTACATATCTTCTGAAAACGTTCAACTTTGTTGGGTATAGTGTTGGGAGTAGCTATTTTTTAAAATAAAAAAGCTCTCAGCAAAATAAAGTGAACCTTCGAAGATAACGTAAACATTTTACAAATATTAACTTGATATTTTTTTTTTTATTTAAACTCTACCATACAGAGTTCTGAATAGAACTGTTTTTATCCCTATTAGCCACAGGCAAAAACAATGGAAAATTCTTTGATGACTATTCTTACATGGGTCGGTATCGTATTTTGTATAAGCCAGTCCGCAATTTTTTCAGGTATGAACCTTGCACTTTTCAGTATCAGTAGATTACGTCTGGAAGTAGAAGCATCCTCCGGAGAAAAAAACGCTGAAAAACTTCTGCGATTGCGTGAAGATTCGAACTTTATTTTAACTACTGTTTTATGGGGTAATGTGGGGATTAATGTTCTTTTAACCCTCTTGTCTAATTCTGTTCTAGCTGGAGTCAGCGCTTTCCTCTTTTCAACCATATTGATTACATTTGTAGGAGAAATCCTCCCCCAGGCATACTTTTCAAGACATGCATTGAAAATGGTTTCTATCCTTGCACCAGTTTTAAAATGCTATCAATATTTATTGTATCCATTTGCAAAACCTTCAGCAAAATTTTTGGCAATAGATGATCTACTTGTCACTCAGGAAGGAGAAACGCTTGACCCGATGAGCATAATTGCTCTACCAACTGAAAACGATCAGCTCGTTTTTCCCACATACAAACAAGAAGCTTCAGATCCTTTTCTCCGGGAAATTCAAAAATCGGGTAAAAAATGGGTGGTATTAACAAATGAAGATCATGTGCCTTTATTGGTATTAGATGCGGATTGTTTTCTCAGGCACGCTCTTTTTAAATTTCCTCCTCCAGACCCATCCTGGTATTGTCATTACCCCATCATTATAGAAAATCCATCAACCAAGTTAGGTAATATTTTACACCTTTTAAAAGTCCATGGAGTACAACCTCAAGATGATGTTATTTACCAGGATATTGTTCTGCTTTGGGGAGCATCTAAACGAATTATTACAGGCCCTGATATTCTCGGTCGGCTGATGCGCGGTATTTCAAAAAAAGAACTTGTTAAAAACCAAAAATGAAAAGCGATCTGTTTAATTAAAAGAACATTAACCTGGTTGAAATTATAAAAATAATTTCAACTAAAACCAATAAATAAGAAGCGGTGTTTTTTAAACAACCGCCTCTTATTATATTTTATTGTTTTTTTTAGATTAAGCCACTTCTTCGTATTCCGCATCCACGATATCACTATCCGCATTTGAAGTCCCTGATTGATTTTCAGAAGTATTCGGTTTCTGGTATACACTCTGTGCCAGTTTATGTGCGGCCTGATTCAAAATTTCTGTTTTCTGCAGAATAACCTGTGTGTCTTCATTTTTAACCACTTGTTTCAAGTTACCGATGGCTTCTTCTACTTCCATCCGAATGTTGCCATCTACCTTGTCACCCATTTCTGCCAAGGTTTTTTGGGTTGTATGAATTAATGCATCTGCTCTATTTCGAGCATCTACCTTTTCTATTAATCTTTTATCCTCTTCTGCATGCAGTTCGGCATCCTTTATCAATCTATCGACATCCTCCTTGAAAAGGCCGGATGAAGATGTGATTTGTATGGATTGCTCTTTGCCAGTCGCCTTGTCCTTTGCTGAAACATTGACAATACCATTGGCATCAATATCAAAGGTGACTTCAATCTGGGGGAGGCCACGAGGTGCTGGTTGAATACCAACCAACTCAAACTTACCTATAGATTTGTTCCCGGATGCCATCTCCCGTTCACCCTGAAGGACTTGTATAGAAACCGCAGGCTGGTTATCTTCTGCAGTAGAAAAAACCTCACTCTTTTTTATAGGAATAGTTGAGTTTTTCTCAATCAATTTAGTCATAACCCCACCCAAAGTTTCAATACCCAGGGAAAGTGGTGTTACATCAAGCAGCAATATCTCTTTTAGATCTCCTTTAAGAACGGCTCCCTGCACTGCAGCACCCAATGCTACAACTTCATCTGGATTCACACCTTTGTTTGGTTCCTTGCCAAAGATCGTTTTTACCCGTTCCTGGACTGCTGGCATGCGGGTCATTCCGCCCACCAGTATCACTTCGTCAATATCTTTAGAAGAAAGCTTTGCATCCTTTAGAGCTGTTTGGCAGGGCGTTGCAAGTCTATCCAATAGTTTTGACACCAGAGATTTCAGCTTAGCCCGTGTAATTTTAATATTCAGGTGTTTGGGACCAGATCCATCTGCTGTGATAAAGGGCAGGTTGACATCTGTTTCCATGGATGTTGACAATTCCATTTTAGCCTTTTCTGCGGCCTCCTTTAATCTCTGCAAAGCCATTTTATCGTTTCTTAGGTCAATCCCCTGATCCTTACGGAATTCTTCAGAAAGGTAATCAATGAGTATAAAATCAAAATCTTCTCCACCAAGATGGGTGTCACCATTGGTTGACTTGACTTCAAAAACCCCATCACCAATTTCCAGGATTGAAACATCGAATGTTCCACCGCCCAGGTCAAAGACTGCAATTTTTTCTTCTTTCTTTTTATCCAGCCCGTATGCCAACGAAGCTGCCGTTGGTTCATTGATGATTCGAAGGACATTAAGACCCGCAATCTTTCCCGCATCTTTGGTTGCCTGTCTCTGACTGTCGTCAAAATATGCAGGTACCGTAATAACTGCCTCTGTTACCTTTTCCCCAAGGAATTCCTCTACAAATTTTTTTATATCTGCCAGGATGTGGGATGAAATCTCAGCCGGGCTGTATTGTTTTCCCCGAAGGTTGATACATACATCACCGTTTCCGGCCTTTTCAATACTAAACGGAAGATTTTCAATATCCTTCTGAACTTCAGGAGAATCAAACTTTCTCCCAATTAGTCGTTTAACCCCAAAGACAGTATTTGCCGGATTCGTTATTGCCTGCCTTTTCGCGATCTGGCCCATCAAACGTTCTCCATTTTCAGATACTGCCATTACCGAAGGAGTGGTTCGACTGCCCTCTCTATTCATAATCACCTTTGCCTCGCTACCTTCCATTACTGACACACAAGAATTGGTAGTTCCGAGGTCTATTCCAATTATTTTACCCATTTTTTAGCTCTCCTAATTTTCACATTTACCATTTTATTTTTTGATTTTAATTACAAAATGCATGAGAAAATTTTCTCATGTCGGGAAGGTAAGCATTTCAATTTTGTTGTCAATTTAATTTACATTATTTTTTATTAAAATATATAAAAAGTAATGTAAGCCTCATGATAAAAAATCAATAAGAAACAAATTTCCGGAAAAAAAATAAATGAAAAAGCATGAAGAGAGTGTCCTATGGGCAGCTGGCAACAGCCGGTGCGCTGAATAGTAGGTTTAAGATTTTATCCTATTGGAAATGATTCCACAGTTATATAAAATTTACGGTTCAAGGGTGACCCAATCTTTTCTATTTTGAATTCGGTTGAACAGTTAAAACCACCTCAATGTCAGGCCAGTGCTTGTTGACCGGCTGGATCGAAGGCGGAGAAATGATCTTGCAGAACAAGGTTGTGTTTTCTCGTATACCGTATAGATAGATAGGAGTGGTTGTCAAGCTTTTAAACGATGCACCACCTTTTCCAGATGGTATGAAAACGGATATTTTATCCGGTTTTGCAATGACTGAAACCAGTTTGAAACCCGCAGGAGGAGTGCCGATCAGCTGCGGTTTTAAAGTGAGTTCTACTTCGGTAAGTTTTGCGATGCTGATTACCACACTTGACGGATCTACGTCTACAAGCTTGACTCTTCTGGGAAGCCGGATATTTTCTTCACTAATGAGAACGGTCTGTTTTCCTATGGCAGCTTTGGCAAGATTGATCTTTACACTCATTGCTGACGGGGAGATGGCGTCAAGGTCAGATTTTGTTCCAGCAAGGTGAAGCCTTGCCTCTTTTGCCTTTTCACCAGTCATCACTACATCCTCAGATGTCGCTGTATATTCAACAGGAATCGTAATCACTTTTTCAAGCAGTTCCCCCTGCCCCGCGATGATGGTTATCCAGAGAGCAACAGCGACGGCCAGACTTCCTAACAGTTCTAAACCAAACGCTTTTCGTATCTGCTTTTTGGGCGTAGTCTGCTGGAAAAAACCTGGAATCTGGCAGTAGGAGAGAACCCTTTCAAATATCTGGTTCTCTGTTTGCATCAGAAACAATGACCCTTTATAAAAAATTGACACCTGCCCCCGTTCTTCAGATACGACCAGAACCAGAGCATCGGTTTTTTCACTGAGCCCCATGCCCGCTTGATGACGTGTCCCATAATCGTTTGAAAGCTTTCCGCTCTGGGAAACAGGTAACCGAACACCAAAAGATGCAAAAATACCTTTTTGTACGATTAATGCTCCGTCATGACCAGGTGACCCGGGATCAAAAATACTCAGGATAAGCGGCATACTGGGGTGCGCATTTAACGAGAAACCGCCCTTGATCCATTCCTCTATGCTTTCCTGACCCGGGATGACCATAATTACCAATGCGGTTTCGGGAAAGCCGCCATGCACTTTCAGCCATCAATCTGGCGAATTGTTCATCATACCGTCCACCTTTCGCCCACCTGATTGACCTGAATCTTCCCCCCAGGCCATTTTTTAACTTATAACCCATTGAAAACAAACTGGATTATAAATTTATTTGTGTAGTGACAATTGCTTTTCTATTTTCCCCAGCTTAAAAATTCCCCATAATTTTTTTTGAAC
>JAQIBP010000079.1 GCA_027858995.1 Deltaproteobacteria bacterium
ACATCTTCCCGCCCTGCTTGCGGCCATGGAACAGTACAAAAATATGCGGATAAATATTTTTGGCAAGCGAAAATTTACTATTTTGGGTGACAGCACTTCTTGAGTTGTGCCAACAAAAAATATGGCCCGAGAGTGAAAATAATTAGGGGTGCTTTATGTTCCATGAAAATCCGTGAACATTTAAATTCAATGGTCTGCTTATTGCTGCAGGTGATAAACTGACAAAAGAATTGGGGCTCACAAGCGCCTTATGGCAAGTACTTGGCGCAATAAGCGAGCAGTCCATATCTATTGCCCAGATCGGGCGAAATATGGGATTGACCCGGCAAAGTGTTAGACGATCAGCTAACGTGCTTATGGATAAGGGGTTTGTACGCTTTGAAGAGAATCCTGATCATAAACGTGCAAAACTTGTCGTGCCAACTAAAACCGGACGTAAGGTACTCAATCAAATTGAAACAATCCAGGTTGAATGGTCCAACAAAGTCTCCAATGGTTTGAGTGTCACAAATTTAAAAACACTTATTCAAACAATGAAAACGTTAAGTGAGCGGCTATAAACTCAATATATTTTTTTGAGAGGAAAATAAAAAAAATTAAACAAAGGAAAAGAGATGCAACCTAATGCAAAAAATTTATTAGAAATAGCTGATATAAAAACACCCCTTATCGGGTTGTACGATGTACCGGATACAAAACCTTTTGAACCCTTTACCAAAACGAAACATTGCTTTTTCTCTGCTTTTGATAATTGGGCAAAAGGTGAAAGTGTTTTTATTTCAGAAGAGAGAATCAGTTGTATGGGCGCAGGTTACTGGCTTTGTGGTGTTGAATCCCTGCCACGGGAAAAATTTGTTAATTTTCTTGCCAATAAAGAGGGTCTCAGATCATCACCGAAAATTATGAACCAATGGTTAGACAATCAAAAACCTTATAAAAAAAAGCACCCGTATATAGTGATTGGCCCTTTGAAGGAAGAACAATATGATTATCTGAAAACCATTACTTTTTTTGTAAATCCTGATCAGTTAAGCCTGCTGTTAACGGGTGCTGAATACCACAATTCTTCCATAGATACCCATCAGGTGATTTCAAAATTCGGGTCTGGTTGTTCTCAGTTGGTAGCATTATTTGAGGATTTAGATATTCCTAAAGCGATCATTGGAGCCACCGATATTGCAATGAGACAATATCTGCCTTCAGATATCCTTGCTCTGACAGTCACAAAGCCAATGTTTCAACAACTTTGTGAACTGGATGAAGACAGCTTTCTATATAAACCTTTCTGGAAGCGATTAAAAAAATCACGATACTTAAAATAGATTAAACAAAGGTCAAATCAATGATAACTAAACTACATAAATTTGCAGCAGTAATATCCACACTGAGTATTACAGTTTTTTTTATTTCCAGCATTCTTGTTGAACTATTTGCTTCACACCAGTCAATCGCTATTGTTAAAAGCTTAATAGTTATACCGGGGCTATTTATTCTTATTCCAGCTATAGCTATGACTGGTGGCACAGGATTTGTCCTCTCCAAAACACGAAAGGGACTTTTGGTAAAAAATAAAAAAAGACGCATGCCGTTTATTGCTGCCAACGGTATACTCATTCTTATTCCCTCTGCCATAGTTCTAAATTATTGGGCAGCTTCCGGTATGTTTGAAAATCGATTTTACTTAATCCAGAGCTTAGAGTTGCTTGCCGGAGCAATTAATCTTACACTGATGACTATGAACATGCGTGATGGGTTGAAAATGACAGTGAAATAGAATCTTTAATCCTCTCTAGACAAAGACATCCATTATTTCAAACACTATTCTACACTCCCGAAATGGTTTTAAAAATTTTATAGGGTTATTTGTTAGCGAAAATTAGTTTTGCTCCAAAAGCTAAAAAAATAATTCCAGCAAAACCTTCTAACCATTTTTGTATCCGATTATAATAATGACTGACTTTATTGGAGGAAAATATTAACACAACAAAGAAATACCATATCAAGGATATTACAACCATTAAAGTTACAATAAATATACCAATAAATATTGTAGGTTCTTTTGGTAAAACTGATGCAAATAAACTTGTAATAAACATAGCAGTTTTGGGATTTGAAAGATTTGTTATTAATCCTTTCCGCCAGTTTAAAAAATTACTTTGAGAATTTTCCAGGTGGATATCTAATTGAGTATTAGATTTACATGAATTTATGATCAAAATAATTCCGAGGTACATTATATAACTACCACCACCTACTTTTAAAATTGTATAAATCCAGGGTGCAGCAATAAAAAGATATGAAATACCAAAATATCCTGCCAATGACCAAATTATTGTTCCCGTACAAGTTCCCAGAACAACAAAAATTCCAGCTGAACGTGAGTGTTTCACCGCCGTTTGTGCAGTAATGAAAAAATTGGGGCCGGGTGTAATAACGGCAATGCTCCAAATTGATACCACACTTAAAAGTATAAATATAAGATTCATAGTCTTCTTTTTTATCCAATGATCAGTAAATTTAAAATCAATTATTTAACAATAAGTTTACTAATTAATTCCTCACCATTCCAGGTTATCGTTAAAACTTGTTAATTACCGTTACACCTGTTCCACTGAAACTATTCATATCAGCAAGCTCTTTTAATGATTCTTCAAGATTTATTGTCTTTCCAATCAGTTTTTCCGGAAATAACTTTCCTGCGTGAATCATTTCCATCAATACGGAATACTTATGAGCTTGCATACCGTGACTTCCCAAAATTTCGAGTTCATTAGCAATAACTTTATCCATTGGTACTACAGGATGGGTGTGATCAGCTGTCATCAAACCAACCTGCACATGCTTGCCACGTTTTCTCAAATTGGCTACAGAGTTAAAGCAGGTAACAGGACTGCCCATGGCATCGATAGAAACATGAGCACCCCCCTGGGTAATATCAATTATATTTTTCACAACATCTTCTGTTTTTGTTGCATTGATGGTTGCAACCGCACCGATTGACCGGGCAAAATCAAGTTTTTCATTTCTAATATCAATTGCTACCACATTTGCACCCAGTGCGTTGGCAATCATGATGGCAGATAAACCAACACCTCCGCAGCCATGTACTGCAACCCATTGTCCGGCAGAGACATTGCCCTGATATACTATTGCCCGAAACGAAGTCACAAAACGACAACCAAGACTCGCTGCTGTGACATAATCAATTGTATCTGGTAATCCCACCAAATTGATATCTGCATAATCAATTGCAACATATTCAGCAAAAGAACCCCAATGTGTGAATCCCGGCTGGAATTGATTATCACAAACCTGATGGTTTCCCGAAGCACATTGAGGACAAGTTCCGCATCCACAAACAAACGGAAGTGTTACCCTGTCGCCAATATTCCATTTAACAACATCTTTGCCAATCGCTTTAATGACTCCGGCAAGTTCATGCCCTGGAACATGGGGTAATGTAATATCAGAGTCATGACCCATCCAGCCGTGCCAATCACTTCTACATAGCCCGGTTGCTTTTACTTTAAGAACAACACCATGTTTTGTCGGAGTTGGATCAGGAACATTTTTAATAATTAATGGTTTTGCAAATTCATGATAAATAGCTGCTCGCATGGCAAATCCTCTCAGTTACATTAAAAACTTAATATACAGTTTTAAATAAAATTGACTTAGCTTTTTTACAGTTACAGCCAGTACTCAGGATATCTGCGATTCTTTGGGATATTATTCACAATAAGAGCCACTATTAGCATTATAATAACACCAACTCCAACTGGAACAACGGCATAGAGAAAACCCAGATCGTGTATCTTGTTACTTCCTATTACAGCTATTAATGCAGTTGCACCTCCTGGGGGATGTAATGTCTTTGTAGCGTGCATAATGGCAATTGCTGTGGCAACAGCGAGTGAAGATGCAAGCCACATGTGCGATGCAAATAGTTTATAACAAATAACACCGATAATGGCTGATATGATATGGCCCCCGACAAGATTTCGCGGTTGAGCTAAAGGGCTTTTTATTGCACCATATATCAAGACTGCTGATGCGCCAAATGATCCTATCACCATGACAAGATCTGTTTGTGTAATCATGTTATAATGGATGCCGGATACTGCTGCCATACCAAGAAATGCACCAACCCATGACCAGCCTATTTCGGAGGGGCTTGCTATTGGCGGACTTTTTGTTGTTCCCTTCATTTTGTTGAAATAATTCACAAATTTATCCTCTTATCCTTGGAATAACTGTCTGTAAAACGTTTCCCCTTGAAACAATCCCGACAAGTTTCTTGTCCTGACTGAGGACAGGCACTCGGTTTATTTTTTTTTGGGCAAAAAGATTCACAATATCAGAGACAGGTGTGTCTTCATTTGCAGTTATCGCAGGAGAAGTCATGATATCTTCAGCGTTCTGATTGCGGATGGGCATGGCAACGCAGCCTTTATCCTCCAGACATAGAGCTATTATGTTCATAAATGATTTAATCTCTTTTTTCCCCATACGAGATAGAAAGTCATTTTCAGAAATGATGCCGACAACTTGTTCACCATCATCAATTACAGGAATTCCTGACACACTGTTCTTTGCCATAACTTCAGCTACCTCTCTGGACGAGGTCTGCTTATAGACACAGACAACTTTTTTTGTCATAATGTCCCTTGCCTTAACAGATTGCATGAGACGTTTTAATGCATGGCTGCAGGCAATATGATAGAGCTCTTTGAAATCACCAAATGATATATCTAAGTATCCATCAATTTCCTTCATTGCTGTTAAAATGTCGTCATCAGAAATATCTATTAGATATTTGTCCTTCTCTTTTCCAACTCCGATTCTTTTTTTCATTTTTTATACCTCTGAATTATTTTTGATGTCTTACAATATATTCACCGGTTTTTCTCAGTAACGTCTAATAATGACATGTTATACAGAAATTAACTAATTTCATAATTAACAATACAAAATAGAATAAAATAATTTTTCACTCTATTCTATAGATCAGAAAAATTATAGTACTACAAATTGCAGTTCAACTACAAATAATTTCCTAAAAAAATTCAATTATACAACCGAAAGCAAAATCATAATATTGACATTTCCCATGGAGCTTCGTTTTCTGCTATAAAATATTTTGCACAATAGTCTTGACTTTTTATCAAATTGTTGCATAATAGTCGAAAAAGGAGTGCCATGAAAAGATTTCAAAAAGAACAAATTCTTAAAGATTTAGACAAGAAACTTGTATTCATCACCGGGCCAAGGCAGGTTGGTAAAACCTGGCTGGCTTTAGACATTGCTAAATCTTTTTCCAACAGCCTATACTTAAATTATGATAATTTTAAAGATAGAGAAATAATCAAAAATCAATCCTGGCTTGATGATGTAACCTTGCTAATTTTGGATGAAATCCACAAAATGGATGGCTGGAAGAATTATATTAAAGGTGTTTTTGATACAAAGCATGAGACAATGAAAGTTCTTGTTACAGGCAGTGCAAGACTTGAAGCATTTCAGTCCAGTGGTGATTCTCTGGCAGGAAGATTTTTTAAACATCGGCTATTACCATTTTCTCCGGCAGAACTCTCCTTGATCAATGAACCTGTGAATATTGAAAAATTGATAACACAGGGAGGATTTCCAGAACCTTTTCTTACAGATGATCCTGTAGAGTCGGACAGATGGAGAATGCAATATTTAAATGGGCTGATAAGAACTGATGTTCTTGATTTTGAAAGAATCCATGATTTTAAAGCCATGGAACTGGTATTGGAATTATTAAGACTGCGGGTGGGTTCGCCGGTTTCATATAGATCCATTGCCGGAGATGTAGGAATATCTCCCAATACTGTAAAAAAATATATTCAGATTTTTGAATCGCTGTTTATCGTATTCAGGGTCTCTCCCTTTTCTAAAAATATTGCAAGATCCATATTAAAAGAGCCAAAAATTTATTTTTATGACACCGGGATGGTTGAAGGAGATAAGGGATTAAGATTTGAAAACCTTGTGGCAGTCTCATTATTAAAGCATGTATATGCAGTAAATGATTACCTTGGAAAACCATGCACTTTAAATTATCTTAGAACAAAAGATAAAGCTGAAGTTGATTTCTGTATTGCAAAGAGACTCACTCCTGAGCTCATGATTGAAGTAAAGCTGTCCCATGAAAACCTCGGAAAATCAATTATTAATTTCAACCGTCGGTACAGCATCCCCGGCATTCAGCTTGTACTCAATCTTAAACATGAAAGAAAAGAGAGAAATATTGAAATCAGAAAAGGCATTAATTATTTAAAATCTTTGATAGTATAATTAACGAAATAAATATCCAGATATCATTTTGTGGTCTCTTTACATGGTAGTTAAATATTGTTAAATATGTTTTTAATATTGTAAACTACTGAGATTGGACAGTGTTCAAATATGAAAAATATGCGGATCAATATAATTACTGGTTGCATGGAAATTATAATTTTCAAGAGTACTATATGAAGTTTTTTTTCAGTGTTATAGGCATGGTCATGATCATAGAAGGTTTGCCGTATTTTGCCTCTCCTGAAAAGATGAAAGAAGTGGTGAAAACAATTGTCAAGCTTGAAAATGCACATCTTAGAAAGTTCGGATTTATTTTAATGCTTGCAGGATTGTGTATTGTCTATTTTGCCATGGGTGGCGGTTGATGTTTCAACTCAATGATTATGATTATGATCTGCCAGTTGATAAAATTGCCCAGACACCCTGTATAAACAGGAGCGAATCAAAGCTTTTACATCTGAATAGAAACGACCAAAACCTTGCCCACCAACAATTCAAGGACCTTGCAGCCCTTCTAAAAGAAGATGATCTTCTTGTAATTAATAATACCAGGGTTGTTCCGGCAAGATTTTTGGGTAAAAAAGAGACTGGCGGGAAAATTGAAGTTTTAATTATTGATTATGCAGAAGGTATGAGAAACCTTGAGAAAAATGGGTTTTTCCAGTGTGAATGTTTGATAAAGTCTTCAAAAAGCCCAAAAAAAGGCTCCATACTTCTATTGGATGGCAGGATTGAAGCCCAGGTTAAGGTAAGAGTTGAAAAAACAAAAGGATATACGTCTGAGGTTAAATTTTTAAACGGGAAAGAGTTCCCGCAGTTTTTGCAGAAATATGGAAAAATTCCTTTGCCACCTTATATAAAAAGAGATGACCCCGCTGATAATAAAAATGATAATAACGATTATCAGACTGTTTATGCATCAAAAAAAGGGGCGATTGCAGCACCCACAGCAGGACTGCATTTTACACAATCTTTAATGGCTGATCTTGAAGAGAAGGGCATTGAAATTGCACAGATTACCCTTCATGTTGGATATGGCACATTTGTTCCTGTAAGAGTTAACGATATACGAGATCACAAAATCCATTCTGAATATTTTTCTTTGTCAAAGGGAAATGCAGACCTGATCAATATGGCAAAACAGGAGAAGCGCCGTATTGTTGCTGTTGGTACAACCAGTGTCAGGACCCTTGAGTTTCTTTCAGATGAGAGAGGTATGGTTACAGAACAAAGCGGTATGTGTAATCTTTTTATATATCCGGGTTACACATTTAAATGTGTTGATGCCATGATTACCAATTTTCATCTTCCTGAATCAACGCTTTTAATGCTGGTATCTGCATTTTATACCAGAGAAAAAATATTGGAAGCTTATGAGGAAGCAAAATTTAAAGATTATAGATTTTTCAGTTATGGGGATGCCATGCTCATTGAATAATTAGTGAAGCCGGAGCATGTTCATTTAATTCTAAATAGTTTGGAAGGATTTTTTATAAAGGAAATATGTTAAAGTTTGATTTGTTAAAAGAATCCAGTGAAATTCAGGGTTCAAATCAGTCAAAAGCACGACTTGGAACAATAACAACGGATCATGGGGTTATTCAAACTCCTGTTTTCATGCCTGTGGGGACTTTGGGCTCAGTGAAGTCAATGAGTAAAGAAGATCTTGATCACTGCAATGCCCAGATTATTCTTGGCAACACCTATCACCTTTATCTGCGACCGGGATGCGAAGTGATTGAACATATGGAAGGTCTCCATGAGTTTATCAGCTGGAACAAGCCAATGCTCACAGATTCTGGAGGTTTTCAGTTTTTCTCCCTTGCAAAACTTGCAAAATTCAGAGATGAGGGTGTCTCTTTTCAATCCCATATTGACGGATCAAGGCATTTTTTTTCTCCTGAAAAAGCTGTTGAAATACAGATGATTCTGGGATCTGATATCATGATGTCCCTTGACTGGTGTATAGGATATCCTTCCAGTGAGAAACAGGTCATGGATGCATTGAACAAGACAACATTATGGGCCAAACGAGGTTTTGATTTCTGGCAGGAAAAGGGTAGTGTAAACAGTCTGTTTGGAATTATACAAGGAGGGATGTATAAACATCTTCGTACACTTTCAGCCCGACAGTTGACTGATATTGATTTTCCAGGCTTTGCAATTGGAGGCTTGAGTGTGGGGGAGCCAAGAGAGCTTATGTATGAAATGGCAGATCATACCCTGCCGCTGCTGCCCCGGGACAAGCCAAGATATATTATGGGGGTTGGGACTCCTGAAAATCTTGTTGAACTGGTGGGTATGGGGTGTGATATGTTTGATTGTGTCATGCCTTCAAGAAACGCAAGAAATGGTCAGCTTTTTACCAATACAGGAACCATGAATATCTACAATGCAAAATTCAGATTTGATAAAAATCCCATTGATGGAGCCTGCAGTTGTTATACCTGCCAGAATTATTCACGCAGTTATCTTAGACACCTTTACAAATCAAGGGAACTACTGGCCTACAGATTAAATACAATCCATAACATCTATTATTATACTCAACTTATGGGAAAAATGCGTAAGGCAATTGAGCAGAACAGGTTTCTGGAATTTAAAAGAGAATTTTTCTCTATCAGGAGTGAATAGTTGTTTGTGGGGTTATGAGCAAATATTGGGTAATATGTTTTTTGTGGATTATATTCATGGAGATAGGGAAATAAAGCCATGCATGAGATGGGAGTTGCACAGCAGTTAGTTCAAATCGCATTGGATTCGATTCCTGTAGATATTAAGAATCCAAAGGTCGAAAAAGTAAATCTTAAAATAGGAAAACTTGCAGCTGTTGTTGAATCAAGTCTGACTTTCTGTTTTGAGATCATTACAAAGGATACTGCTTTGGAAAAAGCTGTCTTAAATATTGATTTTATTCCTGTGACAGTGCACTGTAAATCATGTGGCAGAAAAAGAGAGGTGGAAGAGCCTGTATTTCAATGTCCTTTTTGTGAAAATGGTGAGATTGAACTTCTTGCAGGGAGGGAAATAGAGATAATATCAATAGAACTTGCTGATTAAATCTAATAAGCTTAACTTGAAAATATGCGGCTTGTCCATCAGCATGCTGCTTGATGTTTTCCCCTTGGCAATAAGGAGAAAAAAATATTTTTCTTGAGGCTTAATATAAATTCAGGAGGCAGTGCATGACATTGGATATAAAGACAATAGATGATGCAAAAAAAATAATTAAAAAGAGTGATTAAAAAAGCTGAAGCTATGGGTTTTAAGGCAAAAATGGCATGTGAATTTGAATTTTTTGTTTTTAATGAAACATCAGATACCATAAGAGAGAAAAAATATCAGGATCTTACTAATTTATCCCCGGGATTTTTTGGTTATTCCATGCTTAGCGCTTCAGAATTTCATGAGTTTTATGAAGAGATGTTAAGTCTTTGTAAAACCATGGGGTTCCTCCTTGAAGGATTGCATACTGAGACAGGACCTGGAGTTATTGAAGCTGCTATATGTTATGATGATATTTTGGAATCAGCAGATCAGGGTTCTTTATTTAAGACATATATAAAAATTCTTGCAAAACAGTGGAACTGGCTTGCAACATTCATGGCAAAATGGTCTAACGATTATCCAGGCCAGAGCGGACACCTTCATTTTTCCCTTCAAGATCTTGAAGGCAAATCTGTTTTTTATGATTCAAACGCTAAGAACAATATCTCTGATACCATGAGATATTTTATAGGGGGGCAGCAGGCATTAATGCCTGAGATATTGTCCATGGTATCCCCAACAATCAACAGCTTCTCTCGTCTGATTCCAGGGTTCTGGGCTCCCACCGATGCCAGCTGGGGAATTGATAACAGAACATGTGCTTTAAGGGCAATACCAGGGTCTGAAAAATCCCAGCGGGTTGAATACAGAGTGACTGCTGCTGATATAAATCCGTATATTGCAGGAGCTGCTGCTTCGTTGCTTCAGACTTTTGCAATCCTCATGTACTATAGTACACTCCGGTTGCAAAAGTCCTTGCGCCTCACATATGGGCAACTTTTCACTCAAACATAGCGAACTATAATGAAGTTGATTTTTTTAACCATTTTAAATTAAGGAAAAAGAAAATCTTGGTAAAATTACAACCACCTCTGATAGGGCTTACAACTTACGGTGCAAAAGAGAGCCATGAATACAGCCTGCCATCCAAATATGTTGAGTGCGTGAGAAGAGCTGGTGGTATCCCTGTTCTGCTGCCTCCCGGGGAAAAAGAGTTGAAAGAATTATGCAAGTCTTTGGACGGAGTGATTTTAAGTGGTGGCGGTGATATTCATGTGGATTGCTATGGCGGGAAGAGCCACTCTTTAATTTATAAAGTTGATGAGCAAAGGGATGAAACAGAGCTTGCTTTAACAAAAATCATATTGGAAGAGAATATTCCAACACTTGCAATTTGCAGAGGATTTCAGATTTTAAATATTGCCCTTGGCGGAACTCTTTATGCACATTTACCCGAAAATTTTGGAGAAGATATTTTACACAGGCTTCCACCAATAGAGACAGCAAGGCATAATGTTAAAATCAGCCAGGGTTCCAAATTGCACTCCATTGTTGAGTGTTCCCACATGGAAATTGTCTCCTGGCACCACCAGGCAGTAAATAAAATTCCCCATGAATTAACAATAACTGCAAAGTCCAAAGATGGGGTTATAGAAGGCCTTGAATTGGACAGCCATCGCTGGCTTGTGGCAGTGCAGTGGCATCCTGAATTATCTGCTGCCAGGGATACAGAAAATGACAAGTTGCAGCAAAAATTATTTGATGCACTGGTTGTTGAATCAAAAAAATAGTATAATTGCTGCGGGCGGTTTTGAAAAAGTCACTGCCACAATTTAGATATAAATAGAGTATAAAATTTAAATCAATTTTTTTATAAAAAAAGGAAAATATACAATGACCAGCAATATCTCTAAATTTTCATTTCCAACAACCATATATTTTGGTGCCGGTGCCCTGGACAACCTTCCTGACTATATTCAAGATCTTAAAATTCAAAAGCCTTTGATCGTAACAGACCCTGGCATGCTTGATACAGACGTATTCCCAAAAGTTGAAAAGGTATTAAAGGATGCAGGCATACAATATTCAATATTCTCCAAAGTAAACCCCAATCCTCTTGACAGCGATATAAGCAAAGCTGTGGAAGTATTTCAACAGACAGGGTGTAATGGGCTTATCGGTTTTGGTGGTGGAAGTGCTCTTGATGCTTCTAAAATGGTGCAGGTAATAGCAGCCCATGGAGGCATGGTAAATGATTATGATATTTCCACCGGTGGCAACCAGAATATTAAAGGTCCTCTTGTGCCCATGATTGCAATTCCAACTACAGCTGGTACAGGAAGTGAAGTGGGGAGCTGTTCTGTGATCACTTCTGTGGAGCAGGGGAGAAAATTTCTGGTTTGCAGTCCTCTGCTCATACCTTCAATTGCTATTCTCGACCCAGAACTTACCACAGGACTGCCCGCATCTCTGACTGCAGGAACCGGCATGGATGCATTTACCCACTGTATTGAAGCCCTTACTGTTAAGCAATTGCATCCCATGTGTGATGCAATTGCTTTAAAAGGTATAGAGTTTGTTGCAAAATATCTTGAAACTGCTGTCAAAAGCCCAAATAATATTGAAGCAAGAGGATATATGCAGCTTGCAGCCATGATGGGGGCTGTTGCCTTTCAAAAAGATCTTGGAGCTGCACATTCTCTTTCCCACTCGCTTTCTGCTGTATGCCACGTACCCCACGGCCTTGCCAATGCAATCTGCATTATTCCTGTTATGAAGTTTAACAAAGAAACCTGTCTTAAAGAGTATGCAAAAGTTGCTGCATGTTTGGGCATCAATACCTTTGGTATGTCAGACAATGAAGCTGCAGAAAAAGCCATTGAAGCTGTAACAGATCTGAACAGAGGGATTGGCATTCCTGAAAAATTATCAGCAGTTGGTGTAAAAAAAGAGCATCTTGAGGAGCTTGCAACCAAGGCTTTTCTTGATGGATGTCACCAGACAAATGCACGTAAATGCAGTAAAGAGGATCTGATGAATCTTTATAAGGAAGTGTTTTAAAAAAGGGGGATGATGATGATAAATGGATATACCGGGACAATATTAAGGGTTGATTTAAGTGACAATACCATTGAAAAAATACAGATGCCAGAAGAGTTCTATAGAAAATATATGGGCGGCAGTGCTTTTGGAGCTTATTTCCTTTTAAAAGAAGTTTTGAATAAGATTGATGCCTTTGATAAAAAAAATATTATCACCATTGCCACAGGTGCGGCCACAGGTGCGGCTGTAAGTGGAGCCAGCCGCTGCTGTATCACTGCAGTTTCACCTGAAACAGGAGGAGCCGGTGACACCCAGCTTGGCGGCAGCATAGGACCCATGATAAAGCGCGCCGGCTTTGATGCCATTGTTATTACAGGAAAGGCAAAAACTCCATCTTATCTCATGCTTGATTATGATAAAATTGAGATCAGGGATGCAAAACATATATGGGGAAAAACAATTCTTAATGCCCATGATACCCTGACTAAAGAACATGGTGCAAAAAATATAAGTGTTCTCCAGTGCGGATTGGCAGGGGAAAATCTTGTCAGGTATTCCTGTCTTATTGGTGATTTTAATGATGCCGCAGGCCGTGGCGGCATGGGAGCAGTATTTGGGAGCAAAAATTTAAGGGCTCTTGTGGTGAAAAGTAAAGGCTTGGTTGAGTTTGATGATGCTGATGGTATCAAAGCCATGGCAAAAACCGGCGCCAAACAATTGCAAGGATCAGGATTTCCAGAAATCCTGAAAGAATCAGGAACCCCTGGTGTTGTAGCGCCCCAGGCAGAAGGCGGTAATTTTGCAACACATAATTTTTCAAAATCCTGGCACAAAGATTATAAAAAACTCCATGGTCCTGCATATGAAAAAGATATAGGAGCCGGCTCCACCTCATGTTTTGGCTGTATTGTGTCCTGCAGGAAAAAGGTAAAAGCTGACTCTCCCTGGAATGTGACTGACCGACTTGGCGGACCTGAGTTTGAAACACTTGGACTTCTCGGGTCAAACCTTGATATTGTAGATCCTGTTGCCGTGGCAAAAGCCAATGAACTGTGCAATAATTATGGGTTGGATACAATCTCCACAGGCGGAGCAGCATCATATCTTTTTGAGTGCCTTGAAAAGAAAATTTTAACAAAAGATGATTGTGGCGGCAGAGAACTTGGATTTAATGATCCGGAAGGTTTGTTCTGGCTCATAGAGCAGATTGTTAACCGTAAAGGTATTGGTGATACACTTGCAGACGGACTTGTTGCAGCTGTTAAAAAGCTTGGTGAAAAAACAGCACCATACGCCATCCATGTCAAAAACAAGGTGCCGGCCATTCACATGGCACAGGTAAAACCAAGTCTTGCCTTAATGTATGCTGTAAACCCAATTGGTTCAGATCATATGTCCAATGAGCATGACTGGCTCATTGCAAGTGAATCTGAAATTTCAAAAGGTCTTGGAATTCTTGGCACAGGAGATGCCTCTTCCACAGATCTGAACAAGGTACGAATGACAGTCTATTCCCAATACTATTACAGTCTTCTTGATACCCTTTGCCTCTGCATGTTCTGCTGGGGGTGCGGCAGCCTTTTTACCTATCGTAACCTTGAAGATTTTGTAAATGCAGCAACAGGCTGGGAAACCACCATGTTTGAGCTCATGAAAGCAGGAGAGAGAAGAATTGCCATGCTGCGACAGATTAATGCAAGGCAGGGATTTACGACTAAAGAAGACACTCTTCCAAAGCGTCTGTTTGAACCTCTTCCCGATGGCCCTGCAAAGGGAAGATGCGTGGATGCTAAAACTTTTCCTGAAATGATCAGCCAATACTATGAATTACTTGGCTGGGACAGTGAAACAGGTAATCCCACAAAGGGCAGACTAAAAGATCTTGGTCTGGAGTGGGCAATATAAAACTGATGTCAATTCTTGAAGGGATTTGTTCCGGACAGCTGAAGTGATAACTGCCATGAATGAATGAGACCTTTGGCTATTTTTTCTGATGAGCATATGCCTGCATCACATCATCAACAATCCGGATTCCCTTTACCGCCTTACTGCCGGCTTCGGGGTGATGCTCTATATAAACAACAATATAGGTAAAATCATCATGAACAACAACACCGCTGTCAGCATGATAATCACGCCAGGTGCCTGATTTTCGATAAATTTCAACATTCTTTCTACCCTCCAGCCCTTTAACGAACTTATGCTTAATGGCGGGTTTACCGAATATTTTGGCGAGCAACGGCCCGTGTTTAAGATCAATAATAGAGCCGGTAATAGCACCATAATAAAAACGTGCCGCCTGCATTGCTGTTGCACCGTGGGAAATGTTGTGCAATGGATCTCCTATCCTGACAGAACTTTTGCCATACTCTTTTCCCACCCATAATCCACCGCCATATTCCGGGTCATAGAGTTTCCCATATCGCTCATCCTGTAAAATTCGGGCAAGTTGTTTCATTCCAACCAATCGTAATAGATCTGTTGCATAACGATTGGATGAGTTACGGATCATCCCGATAAGCTGATTTTCAATGGTTGAATCCAGAGTGATGAGACCCTGATCTATTTGTGCAAACACACCAACCACGATGGCTATTTTGGGCAGGCTGGCTGCATAATACATGACATCCGGCTTGTACCAGGCAACCTGTGGGTTCTTAAGATCGGTGATATCTGCTACAACAGCCCCCATCTGTCTTTTATGGGCAGTATTTTCAGGTGGTGGTCCGATGGCCCTCATCGCTTTATTCAGCATTTTTTGTAGTGCTGGATTGTGGCATTCCCGAAGTTCCGGATATGTTGTACTTGAAAGCACAGGAGCCGTCAGTGCCAATAGATATAGAAGAACTAAAATTGCAGTGATTCTCAAATTTCTTGGTTTCAATATAATCCCCTTTGTAAAGCTAATGAATGTTGAAAAAAACCGATGAGACCACCTAAATTTCATTTTTTACCATATCCTTGTATTCCCGGCGCAATGCCATGACAAGAAAAATCCAGACACCGCAGAGAAAGAGGGTCAACCAGCTTAAGTTTACAATCCCCACGGACACCGGCAGCCACTGGGTGACCAGGAGAATGAGGAAAGAGCCGAACACCTTGAACAATCGGTACCCGAGCATATCCAGCCATGCCTTGGCCTGGTAGATGAGCACCGGATCAATAGGCACATAGAGTAATTCCTTTGATGCCCGGTTGATGGAATAGGACAGACCCCGGTCACTGATCTTGGTGGCGCTGATGAGAAAATCACTGGGCATTATCATAAAAAACAGGGAACAGAAACTAATCAGCAGGGGCTGTACCAAAAGACCGTGTATGGTTCCGAATCTGCGGTGAACCAACGGGGTAATGCCCAGGTTAACGCCAATGGACACAAGACTCAGAACACTGAAAAATGCAGACAAATAGGCTGTTCTGACTTCTGTTTCAGGGAACGCCTTTTCAATGGTACTTAAAAACTGATATTCGATCAGGGGAGATGCCAGCTGGGCCAGTAATAATATGCCCCCTATCAGGACCAGGTAATGGTTATCCATCAGTTTCCCCAGCCGGTTGCTGTCTTTTGACTTCATGAAATTTACGCTGGCAGACTCACAATAGATGCCCATGCGGCCCATAATCCACGTCAGTAAGAAAACCACCATGATGGTTGCCGAAGCCGTGAGCAACAGATCCGGGGTTTCAAGAGAAGTACGGCTGATCAGGAAAGCGGCGATACCGCCGCCTGCAACGCCGCCCACAAGACCGCCGGTGCCCACAAATCCGTACCATGACTTACCTTCCTGTGTGGTATAAATGGCATTGGCAAGGCTCCAGAATTGTTCAATGAGCACCACACCGATGATGTCCACAAACACATAAAACCCTATGGCGGATGCCGGGCCCGGGGAATTGAGCACAAATCGATACACTACCAGTAAAATTCCAATAACCATGCAGGTCCCCATGACCACGTTTATCCGGGTGTATCGCCGTACCATCCGGTTGTAAAAACTGATAAAAATTACTGTGGCCACTGCCGTGAGTATCCATACATATGGGAGTTGACGGGCGCCCATGGCTTCAAGAAACAGTGAGCGGCTGGCTGGCTTCAGCTGGTAATAGGCGGTGACAATCAGGAAAAAATCAACAAATAAAAATGAGGACCGGATACCCAGTTTCCGAAGGGCAATATATCTGCCATTGCATTCAAGTTCCTCATCAGCTATTATTTTTTCTTGCAAGATCTTTTCCTTTTTCGTGTTTTAGACAGATGATCAAATCAGCTTCTCTGCAGGTCATCTTATTTTTTTCTCTGTGTATTCGCTTTTTTTAAGCAACGCTTTCTCTGAATCAGCAAGTCGTTCTGCGTGATCTTTTTCCAAGAATCGATGCAGACGCGTGGCAAGGGTCTGGTGGGCCACAGCTGAGTTTTTGTACAGCACATTGGACATCACCGCCACCAGGTAATGAAGCTTTGGCTGGGATGCCGGATGTTCGATAATAGCTATGGAACACAGCTGGTTCAACACATTGCCCTTATATTTTATGCACTTGAACCCCGGTTCCGGCTTGCACTTGTACAGTGAACCGGATTTAAAATAGACAGCTGATTGGTAAAGCGCTGGTGAGGACGCATACCGGATTCTCTTACCGGTCATGTAAAGGAGGCGTTTTATTTCCCGGCTGGAAAAAGTATCCACCAATTGCCCCTGTTCCAGCTTCAATAAAAATTGTACCAGCGCTTCGGGTGTGGCATAGCTGGTGGTGCCCGGTACCTTTTTCTTGCCGCCCCAGGTAAAAAATGAGCCCTGGCGAAACGCCTTTATATCAAGGCCATTGCGGATCACAGGCTCCTGGATGCCCTTGGCAAACCATTTTCCCAGCTCTTTTTTGGCAGTCTCTTCAAAAAAAGCTGTGGCAATTTCTTTAGTCACGGGATAGTCCCTGCCGAACCGGGCCATGAGCAGCAGTTGCTTTTGAACCATGGCAGCGGCTGCATTGGAACTGGCAGACATCATCCAGTCCAGATAGGTCCAAAGGCTTGCCTCATTCCCCTGACGGATGGGCCTGTATTGGATGCGACTTTGTCCCGGGGTCCAGAAAGGAACCTTGTGATGATCAGACTGGATAAAGGCATCCGCCCGGACCATTGTGGACCGCAAGATATCGAGCCTTTTTTCCGTGTCATCGGGATAGATATCAGCCAGGGTCTGAAAAACACCCAGGGCAACAATGAGCTTTCCCACACTGCCCGGATTGGATTTATAAGACCCCCTTATGGCTGCATACCTCGGGGCTTTTGTATCGGTCATGTCCAGCACTGCGATTCCATAGTTGTCGGCATCTTCACCCAGCAATGTCTGTATCCGGACGACAAGGTCCGGGTCCGGCGCCGGCATGGTAAAGCTGCTGAATCCTGTCAGGCGTAAATCCACCTGGTCAATGCCAAGCTTGGCACCGGCGACCCGTTTGGGCCCGGATATCTTACCCTGCCTTACCTTCAGCAGGCCTTGAAGGCGTGAAATTCCGGTATGGCCATACCCGTCCATGGGATAGGACCAACCGATTCCAACCCAGACCGGCAGCATGATCAAAGTGAGAATGAAAGACAATAATTTCATGGGCTCTCCTGTTCAGGAACTCTGTCTAAATCCACCATCATTTCTTTTTTTCCCTCAAATTGCCTGTCCATATTTGAAAGGAACCGGTCATGCTGTGCATGAAAATCGTCCAGAAACGGTCGGATCTGAAACAATACCAGTTTATCCCTGTAGAACCCGAACTCGATATCTGCCGGAACCGACCGCCCCATGTCATCCCGGAGTTTGGGAAACCTATCCGGCAGTTGTTTGGCAAATTCCACCAAGAGAGTAATTTCCCTGGTTGTCAATACGGCATCCCTGCCACTGGCATCTGCTTTGTCCATACCACCCTGATCCAGCACCACCCGTTTCAGTGACTCCGTGGCCTGGGACAGAAGCGTGATTTCCCCGGTCCGGGTATCAATCTTAAGTTCCTCTGCAGTCTGGCCGGAAACGGCTCCCCCAACCCCTTCATTAATGGCAAGGGTGAGCCACCCGGACTGACCGGTGTCAAGATCCTTTGTCACCATAACGCCGGATTTTTCAACTGGTACGGTTTTCATCAATAGAACAGAGGCATAGACATGTTCCGGATTTTCCAGAAAGGCATGACGCCATCCAAATGACCGCTGGGTAAACGGAGATGCCCAGACCCGGCGGATAGCTGCAAGTATATTATCAAATCCTACCACATGGGGTACGGTCAGGTTCAAACCGGCCCCGGTAAACCCGGGCAGATCTTCTACATTGGTGTCACTGCGGACAAAAACCCCGTAGCTGCCGTCCGACCCCAGGGTCTTTTCAAGGACATCCCATAGGTCCTTGCGAAACCCCTCTCCGGGATCAGCTTTGAGTATCCAGGACCGTATGCGCGACAGGGTTGCATTAATTACGGGCTTCTGCTCAGAAGGATTTTCTCTCAGGGCATGGATCACCAGATATTGATCTTTCATCCAGTCAAACATCGGAGGACCTAAAGGTTCAACCGGCTGGTCCAGCATTTTTCTGAAAAGGCCGAAAGGGATCACTACCCCGTCAGTAACCGCATCCGGGAAGTGATGTTTTAATTCCCCGAGATTTGCTGCCTTGGGCCCTGCAACCCGGCCTGAATCTTTTGCCCGGATTTCCCGAAGGGTAATAAATCCGGTACGGGTGAGATTCAGTTTTTCAATGTCCGCCTTTAAAATAGACCGTTTGCCTGAAACCTTGCGGGCAAAAACATCATCCCATTTCGGGTGATCATCTGCCATCTGAACAATGCCCTTTGGGCTAACAGCCAATACCACCTGCCTGTTTTTCCTGGATCTTATCTCCGGTAACAGATTTTTGTCCACAGCCACATTGGGAATCCCCAGGTTTCGGGCCAGCAATTGCACATGTGAAAGGATATTTCCCCTGCCGGCCGTGATAATACCGGCTACAGGCGGTAAATCAGACGTTGTGGCCGGCACCAGCAGAATGGTATCCTGAGAAATGTTTTGCAGATCATCTCCGGGTTTGGGTTCTTTGAGCATCCCCCGGGCCAATCCGGGATTCAGCCCATTAATCCCAAGGGATAGTCTGTGGCCCCATATATCGCTGTCAATTCCCAATTGCCGGCTGTTGTCCGTCATCAACCTTTCGAGCACACTCGAATAAACGAGTAAGAGGCTTGTGTGAAGCCGGTCGTGCACATAGCGTCGGGAAAGGGGTTCAATGCTTTGAAAATGATCTATGGTTCGGGAAAAATGAAATTGAAGGTTCTGCTCTGCCCAGTCAGAGGCCCGGGCGGCATAGGAAAGGTCTGCACGGAATTGATGGAGATCCTGCCCGGAATTTAATTGTCTTTCAAACCGCTTTTTCAAGGCCTTGTGCTGACGTCCGGAAATCAAACCGGTTCCGTAAAGGATATCCGTGCTTTGACTCAGCCAGAAAAGGGATTGACCCAAAGAAGTCTTTGGCATCTTGTCCAGCAGTTCTGTGCCCAGTCGGAACAATTCATCTTCCAAAAGGATACCGGCATCCAGAACCGCCAGCATTGCAGCGGGACTTCCGACCCGGGACAGATGTCTGCGAAGCAAAACCGTCAGGCCACCTGCAATTTCAAACCGGATGAATGGGTCTGTTGTATTTGCAAATCGTTCTGCTCCCAGTTTGAGTTGGCCGGACAATTCCCGGTTCCTGATCTGCCCGGATAATTCAAGGATTTGCAAGGCCACATTCCCTGGTCGAAATACAGACTCTATGGTTTTTGCCAGGTGTTCATAGGAATCCCCAAGTTCGATTTGGCCCCGTTTTCCAGCATATGCCCTCACACGGTCAGCATCCTTGGCTTCGGGTCTTACATGAATTTTAATGCGAAGGGATTCAAAATTTTTGTCAGCCGTAGCAAGGGTCAAAGAAACCTGTCGCATCTCGCTTGTCGGGGCATTTTTCAGGTAGTGGGGCAACAACCTGACCGCTTCCCGCAGCAACAGAAACTGCCCCTGTGATGTGTGACGGGCGTTTATAATCCCCTTTAAAAGCGCCTCACCTCCCCTGGCCTCGTCTTCGGCCTGCAATGCGCCCCGGTAATACCGGGCTCGCCTGAATATCCAGCCGTCATCGGCATTCATCAGGAATTGCTCCAGAATCATCTGTTTCAGGATATCAGGATACCGTGGATTTTTTATAAAAACATCCGGAACCACGTCAGCAAATACGTTGGCAATGTAATACCCCTGATCCCGCATGAGGGTGATCTGGTCGGTCCATTCCCCATGCTGAACCCCGCCGCCGTGTTCCCTGCAGCCATATGCGGTTGGTGCCTGAACAGTCCCGTCACTGCAAAACCACCGGATGCGGGCAAAGGGACCCCGGGGGTCGCTTTTCATCTTCTCAACCCAGGATTGGAACGGGTCTGTTTCAATGGCGATTGCCGGATGGAGACCTGAAAATAAAAAAACAATTAGAATTAAACGGATCAATTTCACTGCATATTATCCTTTACCGTATTCAGACGATCATGAGACTGTTTTTCCTATTGGTTAATCATAAGCATGTTTTTTTGTCGGCATAACGCTGTGGCTTTTAGCAAATCAGTTATACAGGGCTTTTTTCTTATTTGCAAATAATTGGCTCAAACATCATAATGAGATATTATGGTTGCCACGTAATTGAAATATGACCTACCTTTTTTGTAAGCATGGGTTGAATTGTATAAAACAATACAATTCAGAGCTATAAACAAAAGGGAGGCAGAAGTTAATATTGTCAGCAGTGATGAAGGAGATAGATAAATTGATGGATTTTGTGTTGACTGAGTAGGCACATGATGTTTCTGCTTAGTCATGATCTATTATGAGATTCAAGCTCTTAAATCTTTTCCTCTCTTCCTGTAAAAATATTCCATAGCATTCCCATGAGTCCAATGCCGGTTTCATACTCTTTCCCATTTAAAAACAGGTTCTCAACTTTTAAGGAACGAAGCTCTTCAGGCTCAAGTTTTAAGGGATCCTGGTTTAAAATTACCATATCAGCAATTTTTCCTTTTTCTAAACTTCCGCGTTCTTTTTCATCAAAGGATGTCCAGGCCACTTCGTATGTAAACATTTTTAAAGCATCTGTAATGGAAATAGATTGATCTGGATCATAAGGGTGATTGCAGGCCCCATAGATCCCCTCAATAGGATCAGGATGGGTTACGGGTGCATCAGAGCCACCGCTGAGATGTATTCCTGCATTCAAAATAGATTGCAGGGGCGAACTCTCTTTGACACGGGGACCAAGGATTTCATTTAAATATTCCACTGGTTCTAAGGGGCTGATCAAAAACCCGGGTTGCATAGTAATCCCAATTCCTAATTTGGCAATTTTTTTTAAATCATCGGGAAGAATCAGGCAGGCATGAATAATTGTATGCCTATGATCTTCTCGAGGATAGTCCAGCAGTGCTTTTTCAATTGCTTTTACCGCCCTGGAAACAGCTGCATCTCCAATGGCATGCATCTCAATCTGCAAACCAGCACGATTCGCCTTTCTAACAAATTCAAACACATCTTCTTCTTTTTGGAAAAAAATGCCACTATTATCCTGGTCATTAGAGTATGGCTCATGTAATGCAGCATCACAGGCACCAAAGCAACCATCAATAGCAGTAGCAAAACATCCGCCAATACGGGGCAGTTTGCGTTTTACTACCTTCTCAGTTTCCATGGTTTGGAAAAAGAGTCGTGTTTGAAATTGATTTTTCCTTGCCCGGGCTTTAGCAATAAGACTCACCATAGTAATATCAAGATCTTTGGGAAAACCGATCCCTTCTGTTGCGTGAATTAATCCAATTCCTTTTTCTGCCAACAGGTCAAAACTTTTGACTATACTTTTTACAAGGTCAAGCGGAGGGACCAGGGATGCTGCATAATCAGTTCCTGCATAGTATGCTTCATTAAACAAGTGGCCCTTATCCTCTTGAAAACCTCGTAAATTTTTAATCTTGTCTGGAAATTTTTCCACCATTTTTGTATTACAAACCGCTGAGTGTCCATCATAACAGATAATTATCAATGGTATATCAGGGCAGACCTCATCCAGCTCCTCTCTTACAATCAAACGTTTTTCTTTAACACTGTGTTTAGACACTCCAAAGGCGATAATCGCTTTTGATTTTCTATTCCGGGTAATCTGTTTTTGGATAATTTCCTGGATTTCTTGAATATCGCTGGCTTCTCTCACATCAAAATAAGAGACAGCAATCAGTGCCCAATTTGAGAAATGCATGTGTCCATCCCCAAAAGAGGGCAGCAAAGCACGACTCCCTAATTCCACCAATGAATCATTTTTTGAGTATTCTACTGGTAGATCATCTCCCAGATAGATAATTCGTCCTTTATCTTCAACAAGATAATTATAAATATTGTTGTTTTTATCCAAAGATAATATTTTACCATGAAAAATGTTCATATCTCTAATTACTCCTTTTGTTTTGAAATAAACTACTCCTGATAAATATTGAAAAGCCGATTCGGGTAATCTGAGATGATACCGTCTACGCCATTGTTGAGGAGAGTTACTATTTTCTTTTTTTTATTCACTGTCCATGGAATAACACTGATGTTTTTTTGATGGCAGGTTTGAATGAAAAAGAGGTTTGCAATTTCGGATTCCTTTTTTTGATCATAGGCAGCACTTCAAGAACAAAAGATTGAACTGTAGTTCTATCAACGACATCAGCATCTTCGATAAATTTTACCATGGTATCTGCAAATTTTTCCAAATACTCCTGATTAGGTGCGGGTTCAAATTTTGTTTCTACATTAAAACGGAGTTTGGGGATATCAGGATGATTGGCTTCATATTGTTTCACGAAATCGAAAAACTCTGGAAGTGATATCAGCTTTGTACCGGGAACCGGAGTCTGTTCAGGAAATTTTTCATTGACTAAACTTCCACAATCAAGTTTTTTTAAATCCTCAACGGTCATATCGAGAATACGAATTGATTGGGCAGGGTGCCCTTTAGAATCTATGCATAAATCCGAATTTATGATGGAGTCATGGTAAACAATTAAATTTCCATCTTTAGTCAGGTTCGTGTCCAGTTTCAAAGTAGTCATTTTATTTTCAATGGCATACTTGAAAGCAGGAATAGTGTTTTCCGGGAAAAGTCCTCGCGCCCCCCTGTGCTCCTGTAGATCAATATTTGTTTTTTCAGAAAATGTCAGGGTCTGGTTATTATTGCTGCCACATCCGGCAGCGAAGAATGCCATACACATAATTAGGGTGTAAAAATATTTCATAATATCCTCTTCGGGTTAAATGTGTTGATTACCTTTTTTTGCAATAATAATTATTTAAGTTTCGGTGGTTTTATAAGTTGCGCTCTTTGCTCAAAAGCATAAGCATCAGAAAATCAAACTGCCCGTCTTTTAGTATCTTTCGTATGTAATTTTGAGTCAATGTTTTTCCTTGCTGTACCAACTTTCCATCTTCCCCATCATAATATCGATATTTCATAATACCAATATGTACTCCCTTAAGTCCATCTATATTTAGGAATTGAGTGAAATTTATACCAGATAAAGGCTGTGTTTTTTTAGTGATTGGATCAATATATTGAAATATTTTATAACCGTAAAAGGAGGCATTCTAACTATTAGAGCTTGTAAATCCATGAATTTTGAACATCTGCGGTTTACCCGCAGTATGTTGTTTGCTGATATTAAAGGGACTTCTGATTAATGACTTGCCAGGATATCAATTTCTTGAATTAAATAATCATTAAAAAAAGCATTAGACCAAAGGCTCAACTCATCTTTTTGCCCTGAAGTTTTTAAAAATGGTTCTACATCGCTTTTTGCCAGGGAAAAATCAATCTTATTAATCTTTTTGGATATCAATTTAACAAGTTTTTCTTTGGTTAACACCTCTGATAAATCAATATGGCCTGTTTGTACCATTTTATTCTTTAGATAGTGCAAATCACATGGAATATTATTCTTCACAAACCAGATTAAATCATACCAGTCCCGTCCTTTAATATTGGTTCTTATTGTTCGGCATAACAAAGCATGCATTTTGCCTGCAAATAAACTTGGCAATGTCATCGTTTTAATGGTAAACGGAATCGGATGGAGGTGGTATTTGAGATCACTGGTAAACCCGATTGCCGGTTCCTGATCAATTTCCAATTTTATCTTCATCATAGCATTTTTACGGGTCTTCAAACTCGAATCAATTTTTATTAAATAGATCAATGTATTTGCTTTGATGAAAGCCGAATTAATCGCACTTTTATTCTTCTTGTCTTTTTTTTTTATAGAAACCTCAAAACCCCATAGTTCCAATTCTGATTTTACCGCGCCAAGATATTTTTTAATATCTAAAGAGGTTCCCGGCTGAATTAATGAAAAATCCAAATCCTCAGAGAAGCGGTCCAGCTTGTGCAGAATTCGTAATGCGCTCCCACCATAAAAAACAGCCTTTTCATAGAATTTTGACCGCCATAATCCAAGTAAAACGATTTCCTGTATGATCTCTTTGAGCGCATTCTCATGATCATGAACCGTATGTAATTTATACCTGTCTATCATTTTTTCAATTTTTTTATCAAACATAATCTTCCTTTAAACAATTGAACAGCAGTTTTATACTTCGCCTTCGATATCCGGTCTTGATTTCTTCTAATAAAGATAAATCAAGGCTCCTATTAACACTAAAATCCAATCTCATTAATTCTAGGAATTCCTTCATTTCCTTTTCCGTTGAAATATGGGTTTGTGCTGCTGTAATGTCGCACAGCGCCTTCTCAGGGGAAGCAATTAGAATTTTTTTTGATCTCCGGCATCTTCAAGCTGAATCCCAATGCTGAATACCTTTTTGGGGCAATACAAATAAGAAAATCTGCCAACCGGAGTTTCAAACTGCTTCTTTCTTTTCGTTGTCATGCTGATAATGAGTTCAACACGTTCCGGTATCATGTTCCAAAATGCTAAGGCGGTTTGACCTGTGATGTAAGAAGGCCCGTAGATCAGATTCGCCAGGACAAACTTGTTGTAAGGCTTATTATATTCCCTGCCCAACACATAAAGACCCTTTTTAACCCTTACGATATCCTTATTCTTGATGAGACCTCGGATCTTATCTCTTGGCTTTTTGTAGTCGTTTAAAGCGTGCAGCAGTAAATTGTAATCAAATTCCGCAGGAAGCTGGATTAAACTCTTCATAATATTTCAACCAATATGTCTAATAAATTGGACTTAATGGATATCTTTTAAACAATAAATTGAAAACTGTCAAGGAAATTTTAATCCCGACAAAGCCGCCATGAACTAAAAAATCACCGGCTTGTCCGGTGCATTTAGCTGGTTGAATATCTTCTGAAATTTGCTTTTTTAAACACTTCTAATCATTATGACAATTAATACAGCCGGTAAATTCAGGATGAGGGCTGACAGGTCCCTCGGCATTATCTGGATGGTGGCATTCAAGACATTGGGTGTCTTCTTTTTCAACAGAATCATGCACATCCGGATATGATTTAATGGAACTGCCGTGCATGCCAAGATATGCCATGTGTCCGCATCCTAAAAAAAACAGGAGTACACCTGTAAGCAAGATTGTTTTAACCCATTTTTGTCGAGTAGACATCTATTTCCTCCTATACTTAAACGTATTATTCGTGAGGAAATGACACCCCTCACAGAACCCGCCGTGCGGTTTTCCCGCAACGGGCTCTTCGCTAATATTCA
>JAQIBP010000083.1 GCA_027858995.1 Deltaproteobacteria bacterium
TTTTTAAGGGTATCAATTTATCCTGTTTCTTTTATAAATTCAAAATTCCACCAACCATCTTGTAGATTATCATACACACTGAATGGGACTTTCAGTAATTTTAATAGCAAATAATGTAATTCTGTTACTCCCTTCACCGTAGATTGTAAAATTTTTTCACCTTTTGTGATTAGAGCCAAATGAACATTCCGAAAGAAGAAGCGGATATTATTCCAGGTCGGGGCCTTTGTTTTCATCCTTGCCGGTAGAATAGGAAGACTTTCAATCTCCTCTTCTAACATCTGCCTGCGGATGTTTCTTTCGATTAAGCTTACGAGCATCAATGCTATAAAGTATAGAAACAGCATCGCTTCAATGCGTTGGTTGTTTTTCAAAAACACAGGTGCGACTTCAAGGATCGATTTTTTTGTATAAAAACGTTTCTCTAAAAAAGGTTGCTTTTTATATATTCGCAGAACGTCTGCTGCCGGTAAAGTTGCATTGGTAATCAGTGGGAAGATCCCATCAGCTTTTGATGCCTGTTCAATCGCTTTTTCATCACGGTGCCACTGGATATGATAGGTAATCTGTTCTTTGTCTGCATATTGAGTGTTCGATCCTGGTCGGCCTGGACCTTTTTTCACTTCCTGAGTTGTCTTCTCTTCTATTATTTCAACCTTTACAAAATTGCCGACCCCTTTGCTTGCTTTGGTTATTGCTTTTTCAATTTGATCTTTGCTCTTCAGGTAATATCGGTTGAGCTTGGGTAACAATTCCTTTAAATTCTCTTCTGCTTTGGCAATTCGTCTTTCTCGGGTATTGAGATCTACTTTTTCCTTGCTGCTGGAATGTACCCAAATGATATGATAACCTTCCCGGCTTCTCTCATCAGAATAGGTCTGATAGATTATTTGCTGCCCTTTTTTACGGCTATGCTCTGTAGAATACGCTGGTTGCCACTCAATCTTCTCTCCTTGTCGAAGTCGTTCATGAAATTCACTGACTTCCTTGCGGTTTTTTGGCATGATTGTGATAAACTTGCCGTTGTTTTTTTCGATATGATGCATGTTGTCTTCGCTACAGAGTTTTGAGTCTGCTATATAAAAAAAATCTTCACTTGCCAAAAATTCTCGTAAACTGTCCCAGTTAGGTCTATGGGTGCTGACATCTGCCTGGTTGCCATCAAATGCCTGGTAACTTATCGGAACATGCCCATCCTCTGTGATATTCAGCCCAAATACAATCTGCTTATAGTCTGGTCGATTATCTTTATTATGACCAAATTTAAGTTGAACTGCTTCTGGACTTTGATGATTATATGCTCCGGCAAAGCTAACTGTAGTAGAGTCGTTATGAATCCGTTTCGTTTCCAGATCATGAACTCTAATGGCCGCTGCCGATGCTTCAGACATAAAACTATGGCGATCTGAACCAAACAGCGCTTGAAGACAACGCCCCAGGCGATCATCATTGTATTTGCCTGCTATATCCATGTTTTCTGCCTTGCCATCCATATATTCAATCAACCAGTCATCAACTTTGTACAACGGTTTAGGTGCCACCACGATGTTCATTACCATCATGCATAGAACCTGAGCTGGCTTGATTTCAAAACCGTTATCATTGGGTACATACTTATCAAAAAGTTCGTGCAGGCCCAGTTCAGTCATGTAGTGTTTAACCATTGGGATAACATCCACGTGCTTAATTTTGGTATCCATTTTTTCCATAATCTGATCCTTTTTTTATGATTTTCCAGAATAAACCAGATTATTATTGACTATTTTGATAAAAATGTCTACCCTTTTAGAAAAATTTATTTATTTACAATTTATTAATTTTTAAAACTCTTTCCGATTCAAGCGGAATGTCCGATATAAGCAAGATAAAATGAGTAAATTCTTCAACTTTGACATCAGATGACCATGAGGTCGGCAATGCTTCATTCGATAGACGTTGAATTAGTTCAATTATACTCTGACCTTGAGAATTGTAAATTCGGTCGAAGACGGTCTCGCCGGTAGCAAGGTGTTTCTTTTTATCGTATTCCTGTTCAAATTCTCTGATCTTCTTCTGGTATTGAACCTCCGCTCGTTTTCTTTTTTGATTTTCTTCTGTTTTTACGCGATCAGGTGTTGCTGTATTCTGTTGCGAAAAATAGATAGCCTCGCCAGCCCAAACAAGCAAAGCGAAAATGAAAATTACTGATATAAGTTTTAATAATTTCATATGCGGGATGATTTAATTTCTATTTCTCCAAAGTTGTCTTCATCTACTTTTAAGTGTTCCGTTGTTGAATAAATATCGAGAAACGGATCATTGGTTAGCAGTGGAATTTGGTCCGCCTCAATTTTTATCTTAAACAAGACTATATTCTCTTCTCTTTCAGAACCATTAGAATACGAGGTTGTTACAAAGTGACGACAACCTACATGAATTGTATTGATGTTCAACCCCCTGCAAAACTGGAATATATCATTGGTTACACGAGAAATGAGAGAAATAACTTCTTTCCGCAAAGAATCTTTTGTGTGGTGTTTAGTTTGCGTGCCATGTTCCCCAGAGGTCATACTGGACATATCAATATCTATTTGTTGAGCAATGCCTTTCGCAAATTCATGTACGCTAATATCGGCCCCAATAGGCGACGCCTCTTTTGCAACAGAACTAATTGCATCATGAAATGATCTCGTAGAGTCAGTAGCAAGATTACGCATCCGTAGTTGTGTCTTTTCTCGGGGACTGAGTGCGAACCTTTTATCGAACGACTTACGTGCTTCAGACAATTCATTGTAACTCTTTGTGGCTCTTTTCCTTAAATTTTGTGCATTTATGGCAGCTAACTCTTTCTCAAGGGAGGCTTTTTTAGCTGAAAGTTTATCTTCATAACGCTTTTTAATTAGGCCCGTTTGCTCGGCTTCGGCGGCAATAAGAGATGAAAAATCTTTCCGCATTAAATCTGGAGTTACCAATATTCCATACGCAACAGCCACAGTTAGGACAATTAAAAAATAAGTTAGAAATGTTCCGAATCTATTTTTTTGTGGAGATAAGTTTATGGGCGGTTCTTGTCTTTCTTGAAACAAACTTGCACCACAGCGACCACAAACAGGTTTCAAATCATCGGAGTATGAATTAATCCGATTTTTAACAGCACATTTTGGGCATTCTACAATTTTCATTTTCATTATTTATACTTCGAACATGAAAAATCTGCGGCGTAGTCCGTAGCATTTTTGTTGTTTTACATCTGCTAAAAAATGGCTTAACCCTGTATCCAATTTTTGGGGGAGGATCATGATTTTTTTCCGGTCCATTTAAATCTTTTTAGAATAAAGTTATATTTTAAATAAATTCGTATCAACTCTTCCTGACAAAACACTGTATGGATAATGTCCTTGTTTTAGATTGACACCAATAACAAGACTTCCTCTCATATTTTTTACTTCAGGGTCGAATAAAATATTTGCCATAATATCATTACGTTTTTCCCTGTCATCTTCAAAATATGGAAATCCTGATATTAAATATCTTCTTTCAGGTGGTCCCGATTCAAAATTAACCCAATTATAT
>JAQIBP010000165.1 GCA_027858995.1 Deltaproteobacteria bacterium
AATATTTAATGAAACAAAAGAAGACAATCTCATTGTTATAGATCAGGATGGTAAACTTGCAGGTATAATTACAAGAAATGATCTTAAAAAAGAAGGTGAGTCTGTTCTTGAGCTTATAAACAGAACTGATGCCTGGCTTTCTGGCAGATCCAGTTTAAAAGACGGGCTTTCGGAAATATATACCCATGACCTGGGATTTCTTATTGTGGTGGATGATGAAAAAAAAGTCATAGGCTGGCTTCATACCGAAGAAATTAAAAACGCGTTAAGAGACTAATATTCTATAAATAAAGGAATATCATATGAATTCTACAATTTTATCCGGGCTTTTAAGAAAACTCTTACCTGTTATTGTTACTATAGTGGTATTAACCCTGCTCTATAAAACATATGGTGCCTGGGATTATACCATAAAAAATCTGCCTGAATTTTTCAAGCTTACCCTGGAGCATTTTGAGATTGTAATTATAGTCATGATAGCCTCAACCAGTGTGGGAGTCTTTTTAGGCACAATTATGACCAGAAAAGGATGGGAAGATATTTCACCTGTGATTATGAATGTTGTGAATATTTGGCAGTCGGTTCCATCGCTTGGAGTAATCGCACTTGCCTATGGTTTTCTGCCATTGATTGGTTTTTCAGGCATTGGTATGGTTCCGGCATTAATTGCAATTTTTCTGCATACTGTAGCTCCGATTGTAAGAAACACATATGCCGGGATTGAATCTGTCAGCGATGATATTATCGAAGCTGCAACCGGTATGGGAATGACTAAAAAACAAATACTTTTCAGAATTGAACTGCCCAATGCTCTGCCGGTAATTATGGGTGGCGTAAGAACTTCAACAGCGATTATTGTTGGTACCGCACCTCTTGCATTCCTTATAGGGGGCGGAGGCCTTGGCTTCTGGATTTTTACAGGTATTGCTCTTGTTGATACCGGCATAATGATGGCAGGAGCTGTTCCTGTAGCCGTAATAGCAATGTTTTTTGATTATCTTTTAGAAATTGGCGAAAAGACAATTGTAAGCAGAGGTGTTCAAGCAGATGAGGGGAAGATGGCATTCTAAAACCCCTGGTCTGGATTTTTATTTTTTTTAATAACTAAAATTAAAGGAGAGATTTAAAATGAAAAAAATTATTACCTTTTTAACACTATTGGCATTTTTGATTATCCCCATCAGCTCATTTGCCGGAGCTCCTGTAAAAGTAGCTTCAAAGAATTTTACAGAACAACTTGTTCTGGGTCAAATTATGCTTCAGCTACTAAAAAGTAAAGGCATTCCTGTAGTTGACAAAACAAATCTTGGCGGAACAAATGTAAATCGTGAAGCGCTGAAACAGGGTCAGATAGATGTTTATATGGAATACACCGGTACTGCATGGCTTACTTTTTTCAAAAAAGAAGAAGTTGTGCGTGATCCAATGGCTCTGTTTGAAAAAATAAAAGCTTTTGACAAAAAGAATAATGACCTAGTCTGGCTTGACCCTTGTAAATTCAACAATACCTATGCAATCGTCATGAAAGATAAAACTGCTGACAAATTAGGTATTAACTCGCTTTCAGACTGGGCAGCTTATATAAAAAAGAATCCAGGTAAAATGACTGTTTCAGTTAATTCGGAATTTTATTCAAGAGCTGATGGTTTTAAAGGAATGATGGGACATTATGGTCTTGCTTTTGGCAAGGACATTCCTGACTCAAGTGTGAAAAAAATGCAGACCGCTCTTACTAAAAAAGCAGTCCGTGATGGTCAGGTTCTATGCGCCATGGCGTTTGCAACAGACAGTGCAATCATTGATTATGGTTTAAAAGTGCTTGCAGATGATAAAAATTATTTCCCAATTTATAACCCTGCGCCGGTAATTCGTGCTTCTGTTATAAAAGATAATCCCAAAATAAAATTTATTCTCAGCGAGATAGGCAGTTCCCTTGACACAAAAACCATGCAGAGACTTAATTTCAGAGTTAATGCAAACAAGGAAAAACCTTCTGCCGTTGCTAAATCCTGGCTTGAGGGTGTTGGCTTGATAATGAAAACCAGAAAATAAAATAGTAACGTATATTTTCTATAAAATTAATCTGACTGAGGTGTTGTTAATCATAATAATCTTTAACAACACCTCAATCTGTTTTGTGTAAGTAGCTCACTCAGTATCTGACAATCCCCAGAATATCTCTTATCTTTCCTATGACTTTTCTAAATGGAGTTGCAAATTTTTTTGCATACTCTGCTACAAGGTTTTCTGCTTCATCCTTGTCAAAAGCTTTTATTACCTCGGAAGTCAATTTGTCTCTGGATTGAATTATCCATATATAAAAATCAGTTGTTGTCCTGTGGGGGAAATGTTTCATTATTTTGCTGGTTTTTATAATCTGGTTAAAAGGCAGATATACTCTGTCATACCATGAAACCGCAGCCGTTTGAATCGAAATATCTTCTTTGCCATGCTTAATTTTAAGATAGTGCTGATGTGACAAAATATGTTTCATAAGTATGGAATATCCACCAAGACGTGTCAATTCCAAATCAGGGTTTCTTTGTTTTTGCAGGTCAGTTTCCTGCAGAAATTTATGATATGTTTCAAGGATTGTAAGTTTTTCAATATCTGTATCTTTATCCAACCCCAGATCACAATCATATTCAAACACTTTTGCATTAATATATTTTCTGTTTTGAGACCTGGCAACTGAAATCCTGTGATGCCCGTCTTTTACAAAATATGCATCACAAATTTTATAAAGCTCTACAGGAGGAATATCTTTTTTTGACAATATGATTTTCCCTACATTTTTCCACCTGTTTCTGAGACTTTCATCCAAAGGAAAAAAACGTCTGGTAAAACTCCTGTATCTTCCCTGACTTCCAATTATGGAATCAAGCAATACTGATTTTATACCCATATCAGTTGCAAACCAGAGTCCAAGTTTTTTCTTTACATCATCCAAGGGTAAAAGCCGGCTGGTTTTTTTTGTGGAAAAACTTTTGAGCTCTTCAAAAAAACCTTTAGTAATTGCCCTGGAAAATTCATTATCAAGGCGTATTAAAGAGTCAGCCTGCTTCTG
>JAQIBP010000067.1 GCA_027858995.1 Deltaproteobacteria bacterium
AAACTATTGATAATATAGGCAATATATACAATATTTAGTTCAAAAAAGCAAGCACATATTTTAAAATTATTATATAAATACAATGGGTTATGAATCCATACTTTTTACGAGTCCATCAACAGTGGACCAGGGGCAAAACCTGCGGATAAGCCCAATATAATTCCGATAGTCAAGAAATTTATCATTTTTGATGTTCTGTTTCAGCTGTCATAGTGTTTACCCTTTTTAAAATCTTGTAGGGTTTATCCGCAGCATTTTTTTGTTATATTTTTTTCTCATCTTTCAATAGTTTTTTCATCTCACGGTCAAAATCAGAGGTATATTTTTTATCCTCTGCTTTTCTGTATTTCTTATATTCAATTTTTGCTTTTTCGACCGCTTTTTTATGACTGACTTTTTCGGCATCTGTTAAAAGTTCTTTCTCACTGATTCGCAGAAAATCATCAAGTTTTTGAATCCAGTCGTTCATTTTCATTAACCTGCCGTTTGTTGCCTGGAGTTCAGCAAAATCAAGATACATGGAGACGATGAGATTGAGCTGTTTGAGTTCATCTTCTGAAAGATAATTTTTTGCGATTGAAATATCTCTTGTGGTTATATATTTACCTTGAAAACTGGTAAGTCCTAAAAATGGTTTGTCTGCGTCAACTCTTTGGCTTATCATCTCTGCAGCTGTCTGGCTGTGGATGGCATAGTGTATTTTATTTTGAACGGTTGCAAAAAATTCCTTGGTTATAGCGTCATCATTTTTATAATCAATGCTGGTTGCATAAATATCGGTTACTTTCTGGTAAAAATTTCTTTCACTGCTTCTGATATCCCGGATTCTTTGGAGAAGTTCTTCAAAATATCTTGATCTAGCTCCTTCCTGTTTCAATCGGTCATCATCCATTGTAAAGCCTTTTACAATGGATTCATGAATCCGTTTTGTCGCCCACTGACGAAACTTTGTGCCTTGAGGAGATTTTACACGATAGCCAACTGAAATTATAACATCCAGATTGTAATATTTGACCTGTTTATTTTGAGTTTTACCCTCAATTGCACCGTGTTTTGTGGTATGTCGGAAAAGCCGACACACCTCCTTTTCGTTCAGCTCCCCCTCATTAAATACATTCCCGATATGTTCGGTTATAGTTGTTCTTCCTTTTCCAAACAGCATTGCCATTTGCTCTTGACTCAGCCAGACAGTTTCATCTTCCAACTGCACCTGAAGCTTTGTTGTGCCATCCGAATCAGTATAAATAATTATTTCAGAATTCTGTTCCATTTTCATTAATTGTGAATTGTGAATGATAAATTATAAATTGTTGCGTCATTCATAATTATTCCTTTTTATTTTTTGATGTAATAATTATTGAAGCTAATAATTTTTTTAATTCAAGGACATCAGTGCATACAGACTTATATGAGTCAAAGCCCCGAATATATTTTCTGAAAATTCTATCCAAAATTTTGAAAAATACTCTCCTCATTAAAATCCCCACATTGAAAAATACAGTACATTAAATAGTGGTGCGGGGCAAAGAATATTCCTGCTCAAGCTCTTTTTACCTGTTTAATATTTACCGGTTTAATACTTGTATTCTATTTGTTATATGATTAAAATATACTAAAATTAAAAGAGGGTGGCTATTATAAAGAAGTCTTCAGGTCTCATACCCTTTTAAATTCCCTCATTCATGATCAGAAAAGAAATGCAGTCACCCATATCTATTTTTTGCTTGGAAAAGGAGATATCTCCAGATTTCATAAAGTAGTGCACGATGAAATCTGGAATTTTTACGATGGTGCACCCATCCGGTTAATCCAATATGACAAAAAAACTCTAACCGAAGAACCTATCGGCTCAAATTGCAATGAATTTGTTTCAATTGTTAAAGGCGGTTGTTATCAGGCAGCAGAATCCACTGGAGATTACACGCTTGTGGGATGTACCGTGGCGCCTGGATTTGATTTTAAAGATTTTTCTTTTTTAAAGGACAATAAAAAGGATTCAAAACTCTTTACCCCTTTTCATTCAGATTATGGTAAATTTTTATAGTTTCAAATTGTGGAGACCCTCTCTGCAATCAATCAACACTTGAATCTTTCAATACGCTATTTCACGGCTGAACTAAGGTCATGGATTCCCGGGTTTGTGCAACTTCCCTGCTTTTAATATAATCATCAAACATCATGACCCGATCGATGACACCACCGGGGGTAATCTCGATAATTCGGTTTACCACGGTATTCACAAACTCATGGTCATGGGAGGTAAAAAGAATCACTTCCGGAAATTTGAAAAGGCTCTCATTTAAGGATGTGATTGATTCCAGATCAAGGTGGTTGGTGGGTTCATCCAGAATCAGGACATTGGACTGGGCAAGCATCATCCTTGAGAGCATACAACGTACTTTTTCCCCGCCGGAAAGCATACTGATTTTTTTTGTGGCATCATCCCCGGAAAAAAGCATTCGTCCCAAAAAGGTACGGGCAAAATTTTCATTTTCTTTGGGGGGGGCAAACTGAAGAAGCCACTCAATCAGGTTTTGATCGCCCTTGAAATAAGCGCTGTGTTCTTTGGGAAAATAAGAATGGGTAATGGTGATCCCCCATCGGAAAGTGCCGCTGTCCGGTTCCAATTCCCCGGCAAGAATTTGGAAAAGAGTGGTCTTGGCCAGGCTGCTGCTGCTCATAAAGGCGATTTTATCTGAACCGTTCACAACAAAACTCACATTATTCAACACTTTCTCACCATCAATGGTCTTGGTGAGATTTTCCACTTCAAGGATGACATTTCCGCAGGATCGTTCCGGCTTGAAATTGATAAACGGGTATTTCCTTGACGACACCGGCATATCTTCAATGGTGAGTTTTTCCAGGAGTTTTTTCCGGGAGGTGGCCTGTTTTGATTTGGAAGCGTTGGAACTGAACCGCTGAATAAAAGACTTAAGCTCATCAGCCCGGTCATTAATCTTCTTATTTTCCGCCTGTTTTTGTCTCAGATTCAGTTGGCTGGCCTGGTACCAGAAATCGTAATTGCCTACATATACTGAGATCTTATTAAAATCAATATCTGCAATGTGGGTGCACACCTGGTTCATGAAATGACGGTCATGCGACACCACGATTACCGTATTTTTGAACCGATAAAGGAATTGTTCAAGCCAGACAATAGATTTGATGTCCAGATTATTGGTGGGCTCATCCAGGAGCAGGACATCCGGATTCCCGAATAAAGCCTGGGCAAGGAGGACGCGCACCTTTTCACCGCCCTCAAGTTCCTTCATCTTTTTCTTGTGCAGCTCTTCAGAAATTCCCAGGCTGTTTAAGAGAACCGCTGCTTCAGATTCTGCTTCATACCCGTTCATCTCTGCAAATTCAATCTCAAGTTCACCGGACCGGATGCCATCTGCCTCGGAAAAATCAGGCTTGGCATAAAGCGTATCCCGCTGTATCATAATTTCATACAATTTTTCATGGCCCATAATCACCGTGTTTAAAATAGTTTTTTCATCAAAAGCAAAATGGTCCTGCCTTAAAACTGCGATCCGCTCCCTGGGGCCCACTAAGACACTTCCAGAATCCGATTCGATATCCCCGGCAAGAATTTTCAAAAATGTGGACTTTCCTGCGCCGTTGGCGCCAATGAGTCCGTAACGATTGCCCGGTGTAAACTTTATATTAACGTCTTTGAATAAAACCCTTTTACCGTAAGCAAGGGTGACGCTGGATGCACAAATCATTGCTATTTTATTTCCTTTTCATTTAAAATAAGAAAAACCACAGGAGCAAAATCCTGTGGTTCAAAAGTTGAAGGACTTTATCATTTTTTAAAGTAAAAAGAAATCCTTTTTTAAATACGGACCGAATTCGCCATAAAAAAAATAATAAACCTGGTTGCTCTTGATAGGTCCAAGCAGATGGTATGTTAGTGCAAGTAAAGAACTATCATCAACAAAATGAGATGTCTTCCAAAGAAGCAAAACAGAATTGGGCACGGCTAATAGCGCTAAAGCTTCACTTCGTGCCAAAAAATTTATGAGGTCGATCCTTTAATATGCCTACATCGAAAATACAGTACATTAAATAGTGGTTCGGGGCAAAGATATTCCTGCGCAAGCTCTTTTTACCTGTTTAATATTTACCGGTTGAATGCTTGTATTCTATTTGTTATATGATTAAAATATACTAAAATTAAAAGAGGGAGAGAGATGATTCCCATATTTCTGGATTTTACTGTATTGATATTATGCTATGTTAAAATATTAAATTTGACTCTTTTAAGGAAATCTATATGAGCAAATCTGATTATGACTTTGATTATATTGTTGTTGGTTCTGGCTTTGGAGGCAGCGTATCTGCCATGCGGCTTTCGCAAAAAGGCTATAAGGTTTGTATAATTGAATCCGGAAAAAAATGGAATAGTGAGGATTTTGCAAAAAAAAACTGGAATCTTCATAAATTCTTATGGATGCCAAAAATATTCTTCCATGGAATACAGAGGATGAATCTGCTTAATGATATTTTTATTTTAAGCGGAGCCGGTGTTGGAGGAGGCAGCTTGAATTATGCCAATACTTTGTATATTCCGCCGGATAAATTTTTTGAGAATAAAACAGTACAGAGACTTGGTGGTAAAAAATCACTTTTACCATATTTTGAACTTGCAAAAAAAATGCTGGGAGCAGTTGAAAACCCATATCTTGGTGACTCTGACCGTTTAATGCGTGAAACAGCAGCTGAAATTGGTCGTGAAGATACTTTTCATAAAACTCAAGTTGGTGTCTATTTTGGCGAGGAGGGTAAGAAAGCCAAAGACCCGTATTTTGCAGGAGAAGGTCCGGATAGAGTGGGTTGCGAGTTGTGTGGAGCATGTATGACAGGCTGCCGAAAAGATGCTAAAAACACACTGGATAAAAATTATCTCTATTTTGCACAAAAATTTGGTACCAGAATAATTGCTGAAAACAGAGTAGTAGATGTAAAACCTCTGTCCGATGATGGTTCTAAAGGATATGAGGTTACTTGTGCATGTTCCACTGAATACTTTGGCTCAACAACAGTTTTGCGGACAAAAGCAGTTGTTTTCTCAGCCGGAGTCCTGGGTACACTCTCCCTGCTTTTAAAAATGAAGAACCGTGGGACTCTGCCGCATCTTTCTGATAATCTTGGAAAAATTGTCAGGACAAATAGTGAAGCTTTAATCGGCGTAAAATCCAATAAAAAAAATGTGGATTTTTCCAAGGGTGTTGCAATAACATCCAGTGTGCATCCAGATGATAATACTCATATAGAAGTTGTACGTTATGCAAAAGGCAATGATGCCATGGGATTAGTGCCTGTGATGCTCACGGATGGTGGAGGTAAGATGCCAAGACTGCTGCGATATATCGGTAATGTCCTCTCCCATCCAGTCAGATTTTTCAAAATCCTGAATCCAATTGGATTTGCATATAGATCATTAATTCTGCTTGTTATGCAGACCCATGATAATTATATTAATGTAATGCCAAAACGCCGCTGGATATGGCCTTTTATAAAAACCCTCAGCTCTGAACAGGCAAGTGATAAAAAAAATCCGGTTTTTATCCCAATAGCAAATGACTTCAGCCGCCGCCTTGCAAAACGAATGGATGGCATACCATGCAGTATTTTCAGTGAAGTATATATGAATGCACCTCTTACAGCACATATAATGGGTGGCTGCAGTGCAGAAAAAAATGTGATTGATGAACAAAACAGGGTTAATGGCTATAAAAATATGCTTATTGTTGACGGCTCCATGATTCCGGCAAATCTCGGAGTAAACCCTGCTCTCTCCATCACAGCACTGTCTGAGAGGGCAATGTCATTTATTCCAGTTCAAAAATTAAAAAGAATTAATTTTCTAAAGGCAGAAAAACTCTGGGGAGTTACTGATTTACTCTTGGGGAAAAAAGATGAAACAGATTATAGGAACAAGCAATAAAATACTGGAAATTGATCTTGCGGCTCAAAGCCATGAGATATATGAAGTTACACCTCAAGAACGCCGTCATTATCTTGGTGCTAAAGGCCTTGGGTTAAAACTATTGTATGATAGGATGGCTTCTGGAACAGATCCTCTTGGTCCGGATAATATCATTGCTTTTATGCCCGGGGTTTTCATGGCAACTGGCGGGCCTTGTTCCGGCAGGTTTGCAGCAATTACAAAGTCTCCTTTAACAGGTATCATGGTTACATCTTCATGTGGCGGGCCATTTGGTATTGCTTTAAAAACGTCTGGATGGGACGGGCTTATTATCAAAGGAAAAGCAGACTCTTTCTTATATCTTGATATTACTGAGCATGGAGTGGAATACGAAGATGCAGGAGATCTTAAGGGTATGGAGATACCTGATGCACAGGCAGTACTTGATGATAACCTCAAGGTCGCAGGTAAAAAAACCAAATCTGTTGTAATCGGTCCTGCTGGAGAAAATCTTGTACGCTATGCCAATATGGCTTCAGGCCACCGTTTTCTGGGCAGAGGCGGTCTTGGTGCTGTCATGGGATCTAAAAACCTTAAAGCTGTAAGAGTTACAGGCGGGGCTTATGCCATAAAACCACATGATCCGGAACTTTTTAAAAAATTGAAAACAAAGGCTGCAGCATATATCAATCAAAACATTATCACTGGAGACAAATACCGCAATTTCGGTACCAGCGCCAATGTTCAGCCATGCCTTGATGCCGGTATTCTGCCAATTAACAATTTTCAAATAGACAGACATGACAAAGCCCATCAGGTAACAGGTGAAAACATTGCTCAAAATCATGATACAAAATATCATACCTGTAAACCATGCTCTATTCGCTGCGGCCATAAGGGCAGTTTCAAAGCAGGAGATATGCCTGTGCCTGAATATGAGACAATCGGACTTATGGGTACCAGCCTTGGAATTTTTGATATAGATATAATTGCCCAATTCAACCAGGTTTGTACCAGGCTGGGGCTTGATACAATATCTGCCGGCGGCACCCTTGCCTGGGTCATGGAGGCCGCATCCAAAGGTCTTATTAAAAGTGATTTAAAGTTTGGATCTTCTGATGGAATAATAAATGCACTTGAAGAGATTGCTTCAATGAAAGATTTTGGAGCAAAAATGGCAATGGGTTCAAAAGCTTTATCCAAAGAGTTTGGAGGAGCGGACTTTGCCATGCATGTAAAAGGTATGGAAATATCAGCCTATGATCCGCGTGGATCTTTTGGCCAGGGCCTTGCTTATGCTGTTGCAAACAGGGGAGGCTGCCATCTCTCCGCTTATCTTATAGCTCATGAGATCTATTTCAACCTTTTAAACCCGGATTCATGTTATGGTAAAGCCAGCTGGGTGAAATTTCTTGAGGATTTTACCTGTTGCATCAATTCCATACAAATCTGTTATTTCACTGCATATGCCTTTCTTATGGAATCTCCTCTATCAAAATATACACCTGACTTTATTTTGAGTAAACTGATGCAGTACCTTCCCTCTGTGGCCACCTCCCTGATTGATTTTTCACTCTACACTAAATTGTGGAATTCAGTTACAGGCTTAAACCTTTCCAATGCCGAATTTATCAAGGCAGGAGAGAGAGCACATGTTTTAGAGCGCTATATGAATACACGTGAGGGAATCAATCATCATGACGATACTCTGCCGGACAGGCTTCTAAAACAGGGACGAGATTCTGACCCTGATAAAAAGGTTGTACCTTTGGACAAAATGCTCCCCCAATATTATAAACTCAGGGGATATGATGAAGATGGCATTCCATTGCCAGAGACATTAGAGAGGCTTGGTATTATTTAACAGCCTGACGACTGTCAATCTATTGGTCTCCTGTACCTGATCTTTCTATTTTTTGCAAAACCACGATTTTTGATTTTTGTTGCCAACTTAAAAGTTGCCAACAAATTTGTTGTAAAAAAAATTGACAAGGAATAGTTAATTTGTTACCAACTTATTTGTTGGCAACAAATTTGTTGGATAAAAAAGGAGTAACATATGTCCAGAAAATTAAAAAATAAATACGGTCCCTGGGTAACTGGTGATGATTTTTTCAATCGTAAGGCGGAAATCCGTCTTCTGACAAAATTACTCGGGGGTGATAATGGGACAAATGATGCAACCGGGAGGAATCTACTTGTTGTAGCCCCACGCAGAGTGGGTAAAACAAGCCTGATTAGAGAAACCTTCAGGCAGATGGGAAAAAAGAATTCTCACTATTTTATTTTTTTAGATATTCAAGATTGCAGCTCACCCGAGGAGGTTATGGTAGCATTGTCAATGGGAGCATATCAGTATCAAACCCTGCAAAAAAAGGTAATGGATGTTTTTAAATCCTTATGGGAACAGCTCAAACATTCTGTTGAGACAATAGGAGCGCCGGAATTTTTAGAAATCAGGCTCCGTGAAGGTTTCAAAGGGGACTGGCAAGTGAAAGGAAAGCAGTTACTTGAAAATCTTACAAAGGCTGACCGGCCTATTGTCATATGTCTTGATGAACTGCCGATTATGGTTTCGCGCCTGCTAAAAACCTCCAGTCAGGATACACAAATTTTTCTTTCATGGCTGCGTCAAGTTATGGGAATGTATCAGGAACGGCTTAGTTTTATCATTTGCGGGTCAATCGGACTTGAGCCGATATTAAAACGCTATGGTTTAAGCCACACTATTGCTCATTTGCAACCATTTCCCTTAGATGCCTGGGATCGAAAAACCGCCATTAGATGTCTGACTCTATTGGCAGAAACGTCAAAGCTCCAATTAGAGCAAACCATGGCAGAAAAAATGCTTGACTATTTGGGGGTATATGTCCCCCATCATGTGCAAATGTTTTTTGGTCATCTTTATGAAATGCTGTTTAAACAGGACAGGACCAAACCCAATATTGAAGATATTGATACTGTTTACAAAAATTCCATGTTAAGCACCCGTGGTCATGCAGAATTAGCTGACTATGAGGAAAGGCTGCTCAGGGTTTTATCAAAAAAGACCATCCCTCTGGCATTGGAGCTTTTAACAGAAACAGCCGTATCAAGATTTCTGACAATAAAAAACAGCCGTTTGCTGGCAGATCGGTCACAATTGTCTGATAAAGACACAACACTTCGGGAAGTAACGGATGTGCTTGAACATGATGGTTATCTTTTATGGGATGAAGACAGCGATGGATGGAAATTCTCTTCTTATCTTATACGAGACTGGTGGAAAAGACGATTTTCCCAAAGCTATGTAACAATAGATAAAGAGTGACCAATAAAACTTGATAATTTTAAGGAAGGTTAAAAAATGGCACCAAAACGAATCATCAAGCACAATCCTGCTTTTCTAACAAAAAAAGAGCTTTTAAATTCATTTGTTGTACGAAACCGGGAACTAAACCTTATCACAAAAATAATTCTGGATAACACAGGAGAGGTTAATCAGCATATCATCATTATTGCACCGAGAGGCATGGGAAAAACAATGCTGATAAGACGTCTGGAACTTGAAGTTAAGACAGCTGAATCCTTGAACAAGAATTGGTATCCGGTAATTTTACCCGAAGAGCTTTACGATGTTTCAACTGAAGGCGAATTGTGGCTGAGAGTGCTTCAGAATATTGGCGATCAGGAAAAAAAGAGTGACAATGGAAGATTATTGTCAAAACATGCCGCACTGCTGACCGAGGTGGATGAAAAAAATCTTAGGATCCAGACACTAAGTGCTTTAACTGAATTTGCCGGCAAAAAAAAATTAATGATTGTTGTTGAAAATCTTCAAATGCTTTTAGGCAGCCAGTCAAGTGATGATGATGCCTGGGATCTTCGTCGGACTTTGTTAAATAATCCGGGAATCATGCTGGTGACAACAGCAACTACCCATTTTGGCCAGATACTGAAACCGGAAAAAGCCAATTTTGAACTTTTCCGGGAAATAGTTTTGTCCCCATTATCTAGTAATGAGAGCAGAACCCTCTGGCAATCAGTAACCCGGGAAAATCTTGAGAATGAGCGTATCCGACCAATGGAAATTCTAACTGGTGGCAGTCCGCGCCTTTTAACAATTTTAGCAGATTTTGCCATGGGGAGATCTTTAAAAGAGCTGCTCGACAATTTAGTTATACTCATTGATGACCATACGACCTATTTTAAAGCTAATGTTGAAGCCCTGCCGCCAAAAGAGCGCAGAGTATTTGTAACCCTGGCCGAGCTTTGGCAGCCATCCCGATCAAAAGATGTGGCAGAGCGCTGCCGCCTTCAAATCAATATGACCAGTGCACTTTTAAAACGCCTGGTTGAAAAAGGAGCTGTCATCCAGGTGGATAAGGTGGGTCGAAAAATTTATTACCAAATTTCTGAAAGATTATATAATATTTACCATCTCATGCGTCTTTCAGGAAGAACTGCCGACAGGGTTAAAGCTCTGGTGAATTTTATGGTTCCACTTTATGGAGAACCAGCCATAGCAAATGCCCAGGCTAAGGATGCTTGCCAAATGATTGGTGAATCGCGCGACTCATTTATTGAAGGTTATCAAACTATTATAAATCAAAGTAGACATGATGAAAACATGGTTGAACAAATCATTAAAAACACACCTGAAAAATTCTTCCAACTGCCTGAAGCAGCAAAGCTGAATCTCAATTCAGCATCAATTCATTCCCTCTCTAATAATATTCAAAACAACAATAAAATAAAAAAAAGCAGCAGTGCAATTGAGTTATTGGAAAAGGCTTTTTCTTTAAATTCCAAAGGCAAAAATGAAGAAGCCATGAAAATCTATGATGATTTCATAGCACGCTTTAAGGATTCAAAAGATAATTTTATTTTGAAACTGGTTGCCATGGCATTAGTTGGCAAAGGTATCACTCTTAGGCAGACTGGAAAGCCCGAGGAACAACTGAAAGTCTATGATGATGTCATATCACGCTTTAAGGATTCAGAAGATAATGATATTTTGAAACAGGTTGCCAGAGCATTAGTTAGCAAAGGTGTCACTCTTGGGAAGACTGGAAAGCCCGAGGAACAACTTAAAATCTATGATGATGTCATATCGCGCTTTAAGAATTTCAAGAAGCTTGACCTGGGCATTGATCATGCAAAACAGGCTATTAGACTTAATCCAGAGAATTGTGGTTTCCGTCATACCCTGGCCTCTTTACTGGGTATGAGAGATCAATGGGAAAACGCTTTTAAGGAATCTGATTTTTTCATAAATGATAAAGAATTCATGGAAAATGCATCTAAAGATGTAATTTCTTTTTTTATTGATGCTGCTGTGGCAGGTCATTCTAAATATGCTTTAGAAATAATTAAAGGTACTCTGGTTGAAACCCAAATGGAACCATTAGTTGTGGCTTTAAAAATTGTAGCTGGAATTACTTTTCATGCACCACGGGAAGTGGTTGAGATTGCCCATGACATAGTGAAAAAAATTGAAAAGTCCTCAGAGCAATCATAAATATATTATTGTAAAATTACTCCTTTGTCCTGACAAACAACCAGAGGACCAAAAGCACTGAAAAAACAAAACCGCCAATGCCTAAAATCGAAAGCCCAAACATCTGGGGTGGAACTTTAAAACTCAATAGCATGGAAGATCCGATTATCAGGGCTGCTATGATGATGGAAAAAGAGAGTTTGGTATATGAATTTACGTGGGCAGCAAGTATTTTATCAAGTTTTTGAATATTAAAGCCAAGAACAAACCTGCCCTTTCGGATCTGCCGGATAATGGTCAGGGATTCATGGGGTACTTCCTGAAGAAACTCAAGAGACTCCAGGCCTACCCTGCCAAGATCTTCAGCAATTTTCTTTGGTGATATGCGTGCCATTTTGATCTTTTTTATAAATGGAGCTGCATGGCCTACCATATCAAAATCAGGATCAAGGGTATGTGCAATTCCTTCCAGGGCAGCAAAGGATTTCATCATTAAGAACGTATCCGGGTAAAGCCGAAGTTTATGCCTTAATACAATCTTTAAAAGATCCTGTAAAAGCCTTCCCATATTTATATATTTCAGTGATTTTGTGAGATACTGGCCGATAAAATCAGCAAGATCCCTTTCAAGCAGCCTCATGTCAGGTTCTTCATCGTATTCTGTAAGTTCCAGCAAAAACCTGCAGGCCTGGGCAGAATTTTTAGTAACAACACTTGCAATCAGATCAATAAAACTATGCCTGGCTTTAAGATCAATAAACCCCATCATACCGTAATCCACAGGACACAGCACATCACCTGGAAGAACAAACATATTCCCGGGATGAAGATCTGCATGGAAAAAACCATATTCAAATACCTGAGTTAAAACCATATCTGCCCCATGGATGGTCAACAATTTTCTGTCCATGCCCTGGGCATCAAGTTTTTCAATCTTAGAAATTTTAATCCCCTGGATATATTCCATTGTTAAAACTTTTGAAGTTGAGTAATCCAGAAAAACCTTTGGAATATAGATATTCTGATCAAATACAAACTGCCTTGCAACTCTCTCCATATTGGAGGCTTCCAGGGTATAATCAAGCTCTCTTTCAAGGGTTGCAGCAAACTCCTCTACAATTTTTATTGGCTGGAAAAAAGAGAGATCTTCAATGTGACGCTCCATTAAAGTGGCCATATGGTTCATGATTTCAAGATCAACCTTGACAAGCTTTCTAATGCCGGGGCGCTGAATTTTTACAGCTGCTTTTTTACCATTTTTTAATTTTGCCAGGTGAACCTGACCAAGGGAAGCTGAAGCCAGAGGTTTCTTTTCTATAAATTCAAATGGTTGATCATCAGAACCAAATTCATCAGTTAGAATCTGTTCAACCTCTTTAAAAGAGAAAACCGGAACACTGTCCTGGAGTTTTTCAAGTTCAAAAATATAGTGCAGAGGAATAAGATCCGGCCTTGTTGAAAGGATCTGACCAAATTTGATAAAGGTGGGACCAAGCTCTTCAAAAAGGAGTCTGACCCGCTCTGCAGGAGATAATTTCTCAACACGCTCCTGCCGGGTTCTGGAAATCATTTTCAAGCCGATTTCAAGGTATTGATCTATTTTCAAAACATCAATAATATTGCCGAATCCATATTTAAAAAGGATAGTCAATATTTGACGGTATCGATTTATATTTCGATAAGTCCGCCCAACAATACCCAGATCTTTTAAGCTTAACATTTTATTTGTGATCTTCTATTTTATCTGTTTTAAAGCATGATCCCTTACCCTTATAATATCTTCAGAGTTTAAAACTCCATCAACTCCTGAAATAGAGGCAAGCTTCATACCATGTTTTAGCCCGAGTTTATAAATCTCTTTTACCTTGTCCCACTGGGTTTTGCTGCCCTGCGAAAATTGTTCAAATCTTCCTTCAAGGGACAGAATAATTGTTTCAGCAAGACCTGCATACACAATGTTTTTCGGCAGGTCAATATCTTTCATTTCAATATTATTTCCAGGCAGAAGGATTTCACCACCAGTGATTACCAGAACATCCTGACGTTTTGCAACTTCCTGTGAAGTAAAAATCATGGGTCTTGTTATATCAGTAATAACACAGCCTGGTTTAACACGCATGATATCAACACTGTCTCTGGCGTTTGAACTTGCCATGACAATTACATCCATGGATTCAAGATATCTTGCTGCCCTTGTTGCAACTACTACTTTAACTTCTGGTTTTTCTGTTTTAATTATATCTTGAAGTGTCAGTAGTTTTGCCATATTCCTGCTGACCAGGACCACCTCATCAAAAGCTGTTGCGACCAGGTGGGAACAGATGGAACCGACATCGCCTGTGGCTCCGATCACCATGGCTTTTGCCTTGAGAATTTTTCTTTTTTTCAATCTGGTTAAGCCCATCTGCCTTACTGCTTCTGCTGTTGCCCACAATGCAGTTGATGCAGTATAACTATTGCCTGTGGTAATTGGAAGTACTGCATGTTTGCCCACATCAATACTTGCTTTATGCAGAGATTTGGAAAGCATGGCAAGTCCCATTACCTGGGCACCGAGTTTTTTTGCCTTAACAGCAGCTTTTAATATTTTTTTGCCCGTGAATTCAGGTGGGTGGGCCTGCATCTGTTCAGGGGTTTCACCAAGGGAAATCAGCCAGCCTTCAGCTTCCACACCTGTTTTGGATTTTATGCCGCTGATTTTTGAATAGATAAAGGGAGGTGCATAGGCCATTGCTTTTTCCACAGTTTCCAGAGAGACAGGAGAAATCTCAGACAGTATTTCCACAGCCTTAATTTTTTTCAAATACTCTCTGGAGAGAGGATATACAAGATAGGCAAACCGGTTCACACGTTTATCAGGCTCAAATGGATAAATAATAGTGGGGTCAAGCCTCTGCTCGCTGATAATTTCCAGGAGATCCTCTTTGCTGCTTTTTGAAATCTCCATGGCTGCAAGCATCAATGCTTCAATCACAACTCCTTCCACTACCCTGTCAATGAGTTTGGGTGTGGTGTCAATAATCATACTCACTTCCATATCAGTTAAAAATTCTACCCTGTCATCATAGGCAGTGGTGGTGATTATAGTTTTTCCTGCAAGTTCCTGGCCTGAAAAAATTTCAAGGTATTCAAAAAAATTTTCATGGGGAACAACCAGAACAGTGGCTTTGTTGACTGCTTTTTTTATCAAGAATATATTCAACGAGTGTACCTGTTTTTTCTTTGAAACAAGCCTGCCCACTGGAATTGCCTTTAAAAATCCATGGGCTTTTTGCGCATAAAGCTTAAGTTCATTCATGGATTTTAATAACTTTGGAATACCGTCTTCAAGAATAGAGTCTGCAAAAACCATATTATCGGTATATTCTGACATGACCGATGCAATTGTAGAGCTTGTCATTCCGGAAAAAAAGAAAACCCTGGCATTGGTAAAATAGCTGTCTCCCAATTGGAACTGAATATGGCGCAGGCTCCACTCCTGGCTTACTCTGTAGAGAGTTTCTCCGGTGGCAACCAGTGTCTGTAACCGCTGGCACAGATCAAGAAGTTCTCTGGTTTTCCGGTCTGTTACATCACCTTTGCCAAAAGTTGATGGATATTTAATTCCACTTATGCAGAGGATATCTGCTTTTTTATTCCATTTGAGCAGGAGATCTTCAGCATGCTCAAGGTTATTATCTGTTCCAAACCGCTTTATTGAAAATTTTTTACCTGAGAATTGTGTTTTAATTTGATAATTTTCATTTTCAGGTCCAAGACTGATATTAATGATCTGTTTCAAAATTTTCCTCCTCAAAACATCCAATGGTTTGCCAGTTTAAGTATTATTCAACTTTTATCATGGATTCATGATGGTGACAAGTTACGTCGAGTGTCAAGAAACATTTCAAAAATTTTTCACCTGAAGAACAAACGCAAAATCCCCTTCACCAACCGTTGAAATAATAATTCAGGTTACAGTTCTTATAATATTTTTTGTCCACAATTATGTTGAATATCTGCTTTTAGATTTGGTTATGCTTATAATTTCATTCAGTTGAATTGCAATTTTTAAATTGACTTTCCATAATAAATTGAATAGGGCAGTAATTACTATAAAATGAAAAATGAAAATTTAATATAGATAGAATATCCTTGTTTAAAAAAGGATATCGGAATAAATGGAAAATAATTACACCTATAACAGTCAATATCATGGAAAATTTTCCATTTATTAATACTGTTGGGCTCAGTGAAAGGTATCAAATGGTTGAAAATCAGAGGATTCCAATACCAGATAAATCTGGTGGTAGTGGAAAGCAGAAGGCTGGAGACTTAAGATCTGATTTCCAGGAGGCAAATCCACTTGAAGGTTTGCATATGGCAAGGACTATTAGTGGTCTCGCCTCTACCCATTCCCGATCACTAGGCGGAGAAGTTACTTCTGCGTTAATTGCTGGTGCAACAACCCAGTTAGCTTGTGATTACCGAGAACTTAAAGAAAGACATGTGGATCTTTCAGATAAATTTGATTCCCAAAGAGACGAGTTAGAGAAAACCCGCACACAAAAGGCAGTTTTAGTTGAGCGCATAAGTTCAGCGGGACGAAACAAACACTTAAGAAACCTAAGCATTACAATTGGAACAAGCTTAATCGGCACAGGTATAGTTTTAATGCGCTCCGGACTCGATAAATATTCATATGGTGCATATGGATTTGGAGCAGTCCTTCTTTTACTGGGTTGGTTCTCCGGACCGAAGGAGGTGAAAGAATGATTGTCTCCGATATTACAGAACTCACGGTAATGGCCGTTCTTGGGCGAGGAGTTCCAAATGAGGAATGTATTGCAATCCAAGCAAATGAAAGAATTAATATAGGGCAATATGGTATTATGCTTGGAATGTATGCGCAATCAAAAAGCGCTGTCCCGTTTAGGGACAATTTGTTTTGGTTTGGTGATGGTTTCATAGAGAAAGGAGACTGGCTGTTCATTTATACAGGAATGGGGGAACCAAGAAAATCTAGTACGAATGATGAGGCTAATAGCATATTCACGGTCTTTTGGGGGAAACCAAATACTGTATTTGCAAACACTAACATTGTACCGGTACTTTTCCGGGTGGATGCTGTTGATGTCTTCTCACCCCCTGATAATCAGCCACAAATAAAAAAATTAAATAGCCCAACATGACTATTCACTGGATTGCAGGGGGCTGAACCGCGTTGAAATGTCTTGGTTTAATAAACATTATCATCACGAATAAGTTTTTTGGAAACCCCTGCAACCAGTGAACTTAAATTCAGCTTGACAAAAAAAATAAATATAAGTACAATTGTACTTATGAAAATTATTGCAGACACAAATACATTTCTCGCTGTCACTCTTTATGAACCAGAAAGAGATAAGATTATCCAACTTACCTCAGGTCATGATCTGGTTGCACCGGACATATTACCCTTTGAAATTGGAAATGCATTATCCGCAATGCTTAAAAGACGCAGGCTTGAGCCTGATAATTTGCTATCTGTTTGGGATGCAACACAGCAAATACCTGTCGATTTGCGTAGCGTTGATATTCGTGAAGCATTGAAAATAGCATCTAAATTTAACATTTATGCATATGATGCATATTTTTTAGTGTGTGCTATTTTTTTACACAGCCCATTAATTACTCTTGACCGACGCATGAATGAAGTTGCTAAGAGTTTGGGAATTCATATTATGGAGGTGATCTGATGAAAGTCTATACATATTCAGAAGCCCGTCAAAAGTTTTCTACAGTTCTCGACATTGCAAAATATGAAGATGTTATTATTAAACGTCGAGGCGGTGAAACATTCAAAATTATATTTACCAAATCACCGAAATCACCTTTTGATGTTGCAGGCATAAAAACAAAAGCAACAACGAAAGATATTCTTAATGCGGTAAAAGAATCTCGATCAAGGGTTGCAGAAAATGGCGATTAAAGTGACATGCAGGGTCAGAGCTGATTTTTCATGCTCTCTGCTCTTCTCCGGGTTTTGCTCTTGCCTTAAGTGCAAGATCTTTTACCTTTAATATATCCTCATCACTGAATACACCGTTCACACCGGAGATGGCGGCAAGTTTCATTCCATGCTTGAGCCCGAGTTTATATATTGTACGAACCTTTTCCCACTCAATTTCTCTGCCGATTGTAAAGACTTCATACCTGCCTTCAAGTGCAAGTACAATGGTTTCAGCAAGACAGGCATAGGCAACCTTGTGGGGCAGGCCGATATTCTTCATTTCAGGGTTGCCTGGAAGTTCTATCTCTCCTGATTCAATAACCAGTACATCGGGCCGTTTTGCAACATCTTTTGCAGACAAATCAAGGGGTCTTGCAACATCTGTAATAACACATCCCGGCTTGACTTTCATAATATCCAGAACCTTTTTTCCCTGCCCTGATGTAGCTGTCACAATTGCATCCATGTCTGACAGATATCTGTCCGGCTTTGTTGTGACCTTTAATGTTACATCTGGAGTCTCATCAAGAATGGATTGCTGCAAAGCCAGAAGTTTTGCTGTATTCCTGCCGGCAAGAATAACTTCCTGAAAGGCTTTTGCCAGAAGTCGGCAGCAGACAGATCCAATGGCTCCGGTTGCACCGAGAACCATGGTTTTTCCGGCAATTTTTCTGCCTTTTTCAACCTTGATAAGTCCCATCCTGCGAACTGCATCTGCTGCAGCCCACAGTGCACCTGAAGCACTGTAGCTGTTACCTGTGGTAATGGGGATATCTGCTTTTTTAGCAACGGTTACTCCTGCATCTCCAACAACCTTGGTAAATGCGCCAAGGCCCATTATCTGGGCTCCCATTCTTTTGGCCATTCTTGCAGCCTGCAGAAGTCTTGTGTATGTAAATTCAGGCTTGTGAGACAGCATCTGTTTGGGTGTGCCACCCACGGAAATCAGCCACCCTTCTGCCTCAACCCCGGTGGGAGATTTTATCCCTGTAACTTTTGAATAAACCCAGGGAGGTGCATAGGCAATAATCTTTTCAACAGCATCCATAAATTTAGGGGGTGTAAATCCTGAAAGAAAATCCACTGTTTTATCTTTTTTTAAAAACTCCTGGGAGAGAGGGTGTATCACAAAGGCGAACCGGTTTACCCGTTTCTCTTTGCCGGAAGGATATACAATTCTCGGGTCCATTTTCTGAAGACTGATGATTTCCAGAAGATCATCATCATGGATACTATTTTGCCTTTTCCCGAGGGCTGCAATGATTAATGCTTCTATTACATTGGCTCCCACTACCTGCTGCAGAATTTTAGGAGTGGTATCAATTATTACATCCACTCCCCTCTCTTTTAAAAATTCCACCCTTTCATCATAGGCTGTGGATGTAATAATGGTTTTACCGCCAAGTTCTTCCAGGGTAGTCTCTTTAAGATATTCATAAAAATTATAAAAGGGAACAACAATAATGGATGCCTTCTGCATGGCTTTTCTCAAGAGATATCTGTTCCATGTTTTAATAGAAACAAAAGAGGATGTAAGTCTTTTTGTGGGAAGCCACTGGAGGATTTCATTTGTACCCCTGGCATATGTTTCAAGGCTTTTAACAGAGTGTATAAATTTGGAGATACCATTTTCCAACAAAGGATCTGCAAAGGTCAGGTTATCTGTATATTCTTCCATGACCTTGGCAATTTTATAATTAATCATGCCTGAAAGAAACAAAGCTTTGGAATTCTTAAAATAGTCTGTAAATCTATGGTTAATAAATCTTAAAGCCCATTCAAAAGAGACATCCCTTAATGCATTGCCGGAAGTTACAGGTGTCTGGATTTTTTCTCCAAGAATTTTTATGGTATTATCATGTTTGCTGACAAGTGATTTTGGACCGATACCATAGGGGAATTTTATATTACCAATACCAATTGCATCGGCTTTTTTATCCCATTTTAGAACTAATGAGGCCGCTTTTTCCATATCAGCATTAACACCGAACCGTTTAATATTAAACTGCTGGCCCAAAAATTCAGTTTCAAATTCATAATCATCTTTACTGGCCCCAAGGTTTATACTGACAATCTGCTTCACTATCTCCTCCAATTAATTTTATGAGCCATGGTTTGTCTCCTTTTAATCTATAAGATCTTTCATGATCTGTGTAACATCATTAAGAAGACTCTCTTTTTGGGATGGCTTTTTATGTATGCGGCAAAAGGATTCTCCTTTGACTGCCTTATTGCGGCATTGTTTTTTGGATTGGGTCAAAGCCCTGCAAAATCCAGGCTGAAATTCTTTGGACTGCCTGCTTGATTCAAAATCTGGCTGCTGTGATTTTTTCTCTTCAAAACGGTCATGTAGAACCAGGGGATCCTGATCTATTTTTCCGGATTGAACAATATCAATAAGATGGTTAAATTCTTCTTCAAATCCTTGAAGCAGTGTTTCAGGATCAGGCATAAGGCTGTTATCAGATGCCACACCAATGGTTACCCTGCCATTATAGCTCAAAATACTTATCCCAAGACCAATGGCGCCGGATCTGGGGACCCAGAACATAATATTGGAAATTTTTTCACCTGCAAAATAGAGCGATTTTTTAGGGCCTGGCACATTTGTTAACACACAGGAAGCTTTATTGCCAAAAATCCTGGCAGCTTTTTGTGCAAGTCTGCCCGGAAGGTATCCTATGGCACTGAGCAGACCAAAATTCACATAGGGATCTGCAGAGGTTTTAAGTTTGTCCATACGCCGTTTGACCTCTTTGAGGCGAAGTACCGGATCTTTTAAAAAGACGGGCAGAGAGAGAAACACAAGGCTGAATTTGTTGCCAAGTTCAAACTCGCTTCCCGGCTTTCTAAGATTGACCGGAACCGTTACTCGAAGATCCAGTTCATTAATTGGCGTGTTGCGTGTTTTTAAATATCTGCGCATGGATCCGGTCACAGTTGCAATGAGCACATCGTTTAATGTGGAGGAGCTGATTGCCTTACCAAGAGCTTTAATCCTGTCAAGGGGAATAGGATCTGTCCAGACAACTTTTTTCTGCACCCCGAGTTTCCCTTTAAAAGCAGTATTGGGATCAGCTTTCATGATTGTATATTTTGAGAGTACTGCTCCAACATCTGAAGGCAGCTTTGATGCAAGCTTGATCATGAACTTTAATGATTCTGGATTGGATGAAATGTTTTTTATCTCTTTAACAACAGTTTGATTGATTTTCTGACCTTTTTCAACAGCCTGCTTTGCAGATGAAATCATGGTGTTAAACGAGAAGAAAGGAGTTTGTTGTTTTATATTTTTTTTCTCAAATGCCCTGGGTTCAGGCCAGGGTGCATCAGGATCGGTATCTGCCATTGAATGAAGGACATGCATAAGAGCAATACCGTCTGCAATACAGTGGTGGAGTCTGAAAAAGAGTACACACCCTTTTTGATAATTTTCAATAAGATGCACATCCCATAATGGTTTGTTGTGATCAAGACCAGTGGTCATAAGTTGACTGATCATATTCTGAAGTTCATTTTTATCCCCGGGCTCAGGCAATGCAAGTCTGTGCAGATGAGATTTCAGATCATAATGTTTATCTGTTACCCATTTTGGCAGTCCAAGGCCGGATGCAGGCATTACAACTTTTTGTCTGAACCTGGGAAAGGATGCCAGAGTTGCTTCCAGGGTTGCAAACAGCCGGTTATAATCAAGTGTTGATTCAAATTCCCAAAACCCTGTGATAACCATTAAATTAACAGGATCATCCATGCTGTACCAGAAATTATCCGCCTGTGTCATTGTTTTGGGCAATTTACACATCCTTAAAGCATTATTTAAAAGTCTTTTTTAAAAATCATAGAAAATTTTAACTTTGATACAATGAAAAATCAACTATTTAAAAATTTTGAGTATTTACGATATCAAAAGCAAATATTCTCAAAGCAATCCTCCCCAGGTTAATGACATCAATTATCCTGAAATGTACCAGCAAATATCCAGATAAAAAAATCTTGCCTTTTCAATTGTTATATATATATTATCATATTAATAAAAATTTCAGGAGTATAGATGAAATTCAGAAAAGAAACAGACAGTATGGGTGATGTGAATGTCCCAAAAGATGCTTATTTTGGAGCCCAGACTCAGCGTGCTATCGAAAATTTTACCATCAGCGACCTTAGATTTCATCCTGTATTTATTAATTCTCTGGCGCTTGTCAAAAAATATGCGGCAAAGGTGAATGAACAACTGGGTCTCCTGGAAAATAATAAGGCTGAGGCTATTATGACCGCAGCCGATGAAATTATGGCGGGCAAGCTTAAAGAGCAGTTCGTGGTGGATGTTTTCCAAACCGGATCAGGCACTTCTACAAATATGAACATGAATGAAGTAATTTCTGCGCGTGGCAATGAAATCCTTACCGGGCTGCTGCAAAGCAAAGGGTTAATCCATCCAAACGATCATGTTAATCTATGTCAGTCCAGTAATGATGTAATACCTACTGTCATTCATATATCAGCCTCAAAACTCATAAAAAACAAACTGGTGCCTTCCCTGAATCTTCTAAGGAATGAACTGGATAAAAAAGCAAAAGGTTTTAAGCATATCCATAAAATTGGCAGAACACACCTTCAGGATGCTGTCATAATGACCCTGGGAGATGAATTTTCTGGATATACACGGCAAGTTGATCAGGCTGTCCTGCGGATTGCAACTGTGCAGGAACGACTGCTTGTTCTGGCTCTTGGGGGGACAGCGGTTGGAACCGGCATAAACGCTCATAAGGAATTTGCCAAAAATGTCATATCCATGATTGCCGACGATACCCAAATTAAGTTTTCCGAATCTTTGAATCATTTTGAATCCCAGGCATCCTGCGATACTGCGGTGGAGACAAGCAGCATACTCAAGACCATTGCTGTCAGCATGATTAAGATAGCAAACGACATCAGGTTCCTGGCATCAGGCCCGCGATGCGGCTTGGGAGAGATTAACATTCCTGCCCTTCAGCCAGGGTCATCAATCATGCCGGGCAAAATTAATCCTGTAATTCCTGAAGCTGTTATTCAAGCCTGTGTCCAGGTAATCGGAAATGATATAGCAGTCACCTTTGGTGGACAGGGAGGTTATTTAGAGCTTAATACAATGCTGCCCCTGATTGCCTATAACTCACTTCAGTCAATCGAACTGATATCTAATTCAGCAGAGATGATGGCAAAAAAATGCGTATCAGGCATTACCGCCAATGAAAAAAAGTGTGAGAAAAACATTAAAAAGAGCCTGGCAATCGTTACCAATCTTGTGCCGGACATAGGATACGACCGGGCTGCAAAGATAGCAAAAAAAGCCTATGAGGAGGATCTTTCCATAGAAGAAATCGTCATGAGGGAAAACATCCTTCCAAAAGACCGGCTTCTATCGATTCTTTATGGAAACCTGGATTAAGCCTGTTGCTTTATGGAAATATGATTAAGAATTATTTTTTGTATAGCCAAATATCTCTGTCCCGGCAGAAAAAACCTGCTTGTAAGTGTTTGAATAAAAAAGGAGTGTTATCATGAAGAGCATTGATACCTTTAAAACAAAGTCTGATTTCAGTATTGGAAACAAGACGTACAGCTATTTCAGTCTGGTGAAACTGGCAAAGAAGTTAAATTTTGATTTAAAAAAACTTCCTGTCAGTATAAAGATTCTGCTGGAAAATCTGCTTCGCCATGAAGACGGGAAACGTATACATAGAGATCACATTGAAGCATTAAGCAGTTGGTTACCGGATACTGACATTAAAAAAGAGGTTCCGTTCATGCCGGCAAGAGTATTAATGCAGGATTTTACCGGTGTCCCTGCTATTACAGATCTTGCCGCTATGCGCGATGCGATTGCGCGTTTAGGCGGCGATCCTGCATTAATCAATCCTGACATATCGGCCCATCTCGTGATTGATCATTCTGTTCAGGTGGATCACTTCGGTACCGAGGACTCCTTTGCTTTTAATTCCAGGAAAGAATTTCAGCGAAACAAGGAACGGTATTCCTTTTTAAAGTGGGGACAAGAAAGCTTCTCAAACTTCAACGTTGTTCCTCCGGCAACCGGAATATGCCACCAGATAAACCTGGAGTATCTGGCACAGGTTGTAATGAGCATAACACAGGAAGGTGAAACATTGGCGTTTCCCGACACTCTTGTGGGACTTGATTCACACACAACAATGATCAACGGCATAGGAGTGGTCGGGTGGGGTGTAGGGGGTATTGAAGCAGAGGCTGTTATGCTGCGACAACCCTATTATATGCTGATCCCTCAAGTCATCGGGTTTGAACTTATGGGACGACTGCCCCAAGGGACAACTGCTACCGACCTGGTTTTATTCATAACACAGATGATGAGAGAGAAAGGGGTTGTCGGCAAATTTGTCGAGTTTTTCGGCAATGGTCTGGATAGCCTTTCTCTGCCTGATCGGGCTACAATTGCAAATATGACACCTGAATTCGGTGCCACCATGAGCTTTTTCCCGGTAGATGGGGAAACACTGAATTATTTAAGGTTCACAGGCAGGTCTGATGAACAGATCAATCTCATAGAGTATTATCTCAAAAAACAAATGATGTTTCTTCCTGACACATCGGCAATACCCGGCTTTACAGACACCCTTCAACTGGACCTCAGCCATGTTGAGCCTGCTCTGGCAGGCCCTCTGCGGCCACAGGACAGAATACCTTTGAAGCGTGTTAAGCAATCATTTGTGGATGATTTAAGTACTATATACTGCAAGACGGGATGCAGTGCTGTAAAGGATGAAATGTGGGAAGGAGAGGGCGGCGCATTAGTTAATCCCATGAAGTTGAACCAAAAGGTTATATTTCGTGAGCCGTCTAATGAAAAAGGCCCCCGGATCAACCGGCCATATATGAGTTTTACTTTGGATCATGGATCTGTGGTGATTGCAGCTATTACAAGCTGCACCAACACATCTAACCCCTCTGTTTTGATTGGGGCAGGACTTATTGCCAAAAAGGCTGTTGAGTCCGGCCTGCAGGTAAGGCCCTGGGTTAAAACAAGTTTGGCTCCGGGTTCAAAAGTTGTAATCGAGTATTTGGAGGCTTCAGGACTCTTGCACTATTTGAAAGCCCTCCGTTTTCATCCGGTTGCTTTTGGATGCACCACTTGTATAGGTAACAGCGGCTCTCTATATTCAGATGTTGCAAAGATGGTTCAGGAAACCGACCTTGTAGTGGCATCAGTCCTTAGTGGTAATCGGAATTTTGAAGGTCGAATAAATCCATTGACCCGTGCCAACTATCTGACGTCTCCCATGCTGGTCGTTGCCTATGCCCTTGCAGGTACAGTCAACATTGACATGGAAAAAGAACCCATCGGGCATGATCCCAATAACGAACCTGTCTTTTTAAGGGATATATGGCCGACCAGGGAAGAAATTCAGCAGAGCATGAACTTTTTATCGCCAAATATGTTTGAAAAACAATATTGCAATGTTTTTGAAGGGAATGATAACTGGAAAGAACTAACGGTTAAACCGAGTGCCCGGTATAAGTGGGAAAAAAAATCGACTTATATTAAAGAGCCTCCCTTTTTACAAAATATGAAGTTAACAATTCCAGACCTTGAGGATATTGAATCAGCGAGGGTACTGGCATTGCTGGGAGACTCAATTACTACGGATCACATTTCACCGGCAGGCGCTATTCCCGTTAATAGTCCGGCTGGTGAGTATTTGATTGAAAAGGGCGTAGAGGAAGAGAGTTTTAACTCTTATGGGTCACGCAGAGGAAACCATGACGTCATGATGAGAGGGACCTTTGGAAATGTCAGGCTGAGAAACCGGCTGGTACCTGACAAAGAGGGCGGCTGGACAAGGCATTTACCGACCGGAAAAACACTTTCCATATACCATGCGGCCATGAGATATAAAGATGAAAACATACCTCTTATTGTAATCGCCGGCAAAGAATACGGCACCGGCAGTTCCAGGGACTGGGCAGCCAAGGGAACTCTTCTATTGGGTGTTAGAGCAGTGATTGCAAAAAGCTTTGAAAGGATTCACCGCAGTAACCTGGTTGCCATGGGTGTGTTACCCCTCCAGTTTGAAGATGGGCAGGACATCGAGTCCCTCGGTTTAAGCGGTGAGGAAGCATTTGATATTGAAGGCATAAGCAGGGGGCTGTCTCCCAACCAGATGTTAACCATTACAGCCTACAAGAAGGAGAGGAAACACATAAAATTCAGGGTTAAAACCCGTATAGATTCAGCTGCTGAGGTCGGATATTATCATCATGGAGGCATTTTGCCGTATGTGATTCGCCAGATGCTTGATTAACAAGATTAACAATATTTACAGGTGTGGAAAAAGGGATGCAATATATTGATTAAAGAAATATTTTCAAGGCCTGTTCCTGCAATTATAATGGGTGCTGTTATCATTAGTTTTTCCAGTATCCTGGTAAATATATCCAATGTTCATTCTTCGGTGTCAGCCTTTTACAGGATGTTTTTCGGCAGTTTGTTTCTTATTTGCATCTGTTTTGTCAAAAAAGAATTTAAAATAAGGAAGCTAAAAAAGAACCTGCTGGCAATTGCATGCGGCCTTGTATTTACCTTTGATCTCTTGGCATGGCACTCGAGCATTGGCTATGTCGGCCCGGGACTTGCAACCATTCTGGGTAATTTTCAGGTATTTGTCCTTTCCATTGTGGGGTTTATGATCTTTAAAGAAAAAATCACCATGACCTTTGTTTTATCCCTGCCCCTGGCATTTTTGGGTTTGTTTCTCATCTTGGGCATTGACATAGACCATTTAAGCCGAAGCTATAGTATCGGGGTTATGTTAGGACTGGTGACCGCAGTATTTTACAGTATGTTTTTATTAATTTTAAGGAAGCTTCAATCTGATAAAAATGATTTTTCCCTGGTTTTTTATCTTATGCTGATCTCTGTGAGCTGTTTATTTTTTCTGGGATGCTGGATATACGCTTCCAACCAGTCTTTTCAAATCCCTGATATCACAACTTTTTCAGCCTTGCTCTGTTTGGGGTTTTTTATACAGTGTGTTGCATGGATAATGATTTCCAATGCCCTGCCAAAAGTGAAGGCATCCCACGCTGGTTTGATTCTTTTGCTGCAGCCGACGCTTTCCTTTATATGGGATGTCCTCTTTTTTAACAGACAGACAGGAACGGCAGGATGGGCAGGGGTTATGATTGTGGTTACGGCTATATACCTTGGCATGACTTCAAAGGAAAAACCTTCATAAAAAATAAAAAATTAATTTTTGCCTTGACAACCATGACGCAATGCATCATATTATTCTCATGACGCATTGCGTTATTTATTTTAAATACTAACTATTAGCTTTATAAAGGAGAGAACAATGCTTAACATTAAAAAATATGCAAACGGACAATTTTTCGATACCATTAATAAAAAATATATTAAAGTGGAAAAATTAAAAGAGTTGCTTCAAAAAGGAGAAAAAATAAAAGTCACTTTAGCAAAAACAGGTAAAGATATTACAGATTCTGTTGTTGAACAGTTTTCAAAAAAAGAGGAGGGAAAAAAGAGCGAAAAAACCAAAAAAACTCCTTTTCTCAATACTGACGGTCTTAAAAAATGGGCAGGCAAGATTATTGACAAACGAATAACCCAAGTGTTAGAGACAATTAAACTGCCCAACAGAAACCAGATTGAACAGCTTGATGCCAATATTAAAGCTTTGAATAAAAAAATTGATAAACTTGAAGCACTCCAGAACACGAAAGCTTCCAAAATAAAATCTGCCAAAAAAGCTGCTGCACCTGAATCAAAACCAGCAAAATAGAAAGAGACAGCTGATGCTGCTGTAAAACAGTGACAAAAAAAATAACCTGCCAGTATAAATTTTCACTGGCAGGTTTTAGAGGCTTTTTAAAGAGGAATCAATGCACCATATTAAAAAATATGCAAACCGGAAATTATATGACAGCACTGATAAAAAATATATTTCCATGAACAAACTTTCTGATCTGATCAAAAATGGAGAGGACGTTATTATTATTGATAATGAGACAGGCAAGGATCTGACAGCATCCATTGTTTCAAGCCTTATTGCCAGAACAAAAGATCAGGCAGAAGAGACAGTCTCTTCAGGAATGCTTATCCGATTTTTTCGAAAAGGAGGGGCCACACTGACTGATTACACAAAAAAATACACCTCTTTGTGGCAAAAATCCTTTACCATGGCTGAAGATGAACTTGACTCCTTTGTAAAAAAACTTATCAAAGAGAAAGAGATTTCAAAATCCGAAGGCAGCAGGATCAGAAGAGATATAATTGGATTTACAAAAGCCATGAAAACATGGATCTCCAGCACCATTGACAGGCGGATTACTGAAGTTATGGGCGTTATGAACCTTGCCACTAAGGATAATATTACTCAATTAGATAACAGAATTACCTTGTTGGAAGAAAAACTTAAAACCTTTGAGCTTATGCAAAAATCAAATAGAGAAGACAATTAATGGAAGACAACACAAAAATGCATGAAACAAAAACGCAAAGCAAGCAGGCGCAAACTGATTTGTTTCAGTCATTAAAACGCTCACTGCAGGCTTTTCAAGCCAAAAGACTCAGCAGCACCTATGAAGATATCAAGCAGGATCCTGAGTATTCATTAATTGGAGATTTCTTTTTTAATAAATTGTATGCTCCGGAAGATTTTACCTTCAGAGATACCAGTATTAAAAAACTGCATGCAGCCCTGGACGGAAAAATTTACAAGGGAATGGTTAAAGGGATTACCAAGGTTATTGAACTCCACGAACTAAGTGATTCTCTTGATGATTTAATGGTGCATAAAATGATTGAATCTGGTATTAATGAAGAGATGACAATGGAAGAATACCAGAAAATTTATAAAACTCTTGATAATTATGATCAACGAATTTATCAAATTAATCTGGGTGCTGAGGTAACCAGAATTTTTCATAAATTAAGTCGCAAATGGATTGTGGGAATATCCCTTAAAACTGTTAAAACCGCATCCATGGTATTAAACATCAAACCTGTTATTGATTTTGTTTATGAGGGCTATACATCTTTTAAAAAAATTAAAAATATTGATTATTTTATAGATACGGTTCTTGAGCGTGAAATTGCATGGCACAATAAAATCTGGGAAAGTTGAAAATTTTAAGGTGATTGTTTTATGAAAAGAGCGTTGATCCTTGCCGGCGGTGGAGCTCGTGGCTCTTTTCAAGCTGGAGTATGGAAATATCTGGTTCAGATTGGCTGGGAACCTGATATTATATGCGGCACCTCCACAGGAGCCATTAATGCTGCCGCCATTGGTTCAGGAATGGATGTAACAACTATGATACATCTATGGACAACATATAACCGCCGCAGGATGTACCATCTCAATCTTTTACAATTTACTGCATATCTTTTCTCGAAACGTGCAATAAAACCTCTGCTTGATACAAAACCACTGAAAAAAATACTCCATGACAATCTGGATCTTACGGCTTTAAAAAAGAGCAAAACCCAAATTATTATAACAGCAGTTAATATGCTTACAGGACATCCTGAATTTTTTACTCAAAAAGAGATTCAGCTTGAACATATTCTTGCCTCAAGCGCCATGCCCCTGCTTTTTCCATATCAGGAGATAAATGGTACACCCTATTGGGATGGAGGTGTTATGGTTAATACTCCAATTGCCCCTGCCCTTGATTTTGGAGCTAATGAAATTATTGTTGTTCTGCTTTCGCCTGTGAGTCATAAAAAACTTGTAAAACCCGATACTGTTTTAAAGGCCGGAGAATATCTGTTTGAGCATTTTCTTTCCGGCTCTTACCAGGCTAACCTCATGAATTACGGATTTCAAAACAGAGGATATTTGTCAAATAACAGCCTGGCGGTAATGACAGGAAAAAACTATAATTTTGAAACCCGGCCTAAACTGATCACGCTTGCACCTTCAAAAATGCTGGGGTTCAAATCTCTATTAAGTTTTTCTAAAGCCCAGGCCAAACAGCTTATTGAAGAGGGATATAATACAGCGCGCACCCAACTTGGCGGTGAGTTATAAAACTAACTTATTTGTAACAACCTGCCGGAGACAGATTAAATATAAAGGAATAGAAAAATGTTACCTGATTATTTTGAATTTACACTCCCTACTAAATTGATCTATGGTATCGGTATTCTTGACTCCATTGAAGATGCCGTTGCAAAATTTAAAAATAGAAAAATCTTGCTGGTAACCGATAAAATACTTGTTAAAGCAGGGCCTGTGGGAAAAGTTAAAAAAGGCTTTAAAAAAGCCGGGATCAATATAACAGCCACATTTGATAAAGTTCCTCCCAATTCCACAATAAAAACAGTCCAGGATTGTGCCGCTCTCGGGCAAAAGAAAAAATGCGACATGATTATTGCTGTTGGAGGAGGCAGTGTTATTGATACAGCCAAGGTGGCTAATTTATTGATGGTAAAAAAAGGAAAATTGCAGGATCATATGGGTGCATATCTTCTTGATGCCAGCGACACTCTTTTGCCGTTTATTGTTATTCCAACCACGGCAGGAACTGGTTCGGAAGTAACAAAGGTTGCAGTGATTGCTGATCCTGACAATGATGTAAAACTGCCCTTTGCTGAAGAACAATTCCTTCCTGATCTTGCCATACTTGATCCTGAAATGACTGTTACCATGCCAGGCAGACTGACAGCTTATACTGGAATGGATGCCCTTGTCCATGCCATTGAAGCCTATGTGGATAAAGAGTGGTCTCCTGCATCAGATGCTCTGGCTATGCATGCCATTAAACTTATCAGTGAAAACATCCTGCAGGCCTGTGACAAACCTGAAGATCTTCAGGCAAGAGGTGCAATGCAGGTTGGCAGCTTTCTTGCCGGAGTAGCTTTTTCTCACTCTATGGTTGGCATGGTACACGGCATTGCACATGCTCTCGGCGGTGTTTACCATATTCCCCACGGTCTTGCCAATACTCTTATCCTGCCTGAAGTGATGGAGTATAATCTTGACTCCCGTCTCGAACGATATGCAGATATTGCTCTTGCCATGGGTATCTCTTTTCCAAATATTATCAGTGACAGCCAGAGTGTTATTAAATCAGGAGCTCTGGATTTGTTTACCAGAGCGATTCATAAAACTAATATTGACTCCTTGAAAGATCTGGTTGACTCCAAAGCTCACAAGGTAAGAGATTTCACAATAAAAAAGCTTGAAAACCTCGGATTTGTAGATGGATGGATTCGCAAACAGGCAGCTCTGGCAGGTATTGAAAAAATAAGAACTTTGAACCGGCAGCTTGCTTTTTTAACAAAGATGCCACTGAACCTGAAGGATGCAGGCATAGATGACGGTTTAGAAAAAATTGAACAGCTTGCTGATACTGCAATGGAAGATGGTTCCATGCTTTATAACCCTGTAGAACCAGACAGGGATGCTGTTATTAAAATTATCAAAAAAGTCTTTTACTCAAAAGACAAACCACTTGAGGTATCAGGAGAAGACCTGAAACCTGCTGATAAAAAACACCATAAAGCCAAAACAATCTCAAATGTGTTTTCATCAAGCAAAATGCTCTACGATGTGCTGGGTGATTTTTATGAGATATTGAAAAAAGATCCTAAAATTGGCCCGTCTATTCAGAAGAGTGATTTATGCGTTCAATTTCAATATAAAAACCCTGATGCTGCAATAACCATTGATGCCACCGGTAAAAATACAAAGATCATTAAAGGGGATTTCAAAGGAGAGCCTCAAGTCACAATGAGCATGACAGCTGATTTTGCCCATAAATTCTGGCATGGCAAGGTCAACCTTGTTACTGCCCTTACCAGAAGAAAGGTTACAGCAAAAGGAAATGTGCCCAAAACTTTAAAACTGCTGCCCATACTGAAACCAGCCTTTGAATTATACCCGGATTATTTAAAAGAAAGAGGACTTGAACACCTGATCATGGAATAATTACATCTGGATATTTGTCATAAGGTTCTCTGCTTCAACCCGTTCCAGGATGTTACAGCAAATATTCAGATTGCAGAAAAAATAGTTGCATAATCAACGATTTTATATAATATTATCTATTTAATACCTGAATGAAAACCTGATAACCTGGTTTCTGACCTTTAGGTTAAAGGTCACACGTAATTTGTTCAAGTACAAGACGGGAAAACTTTTGAATATGGCAGGCTATAAATAATAATATGGAAACATTTGAACAAATCATTGATTCATCCATTGCATATCTCGTGGGAAGAACATCCAGATCAATTGTCAAAAGACTTAGTAAAAAATTTTCAGATTCCGGTTTTGATGTAAGTTATGAACAATGGAGCATCCTTGTTCATCTATACAGGAAAGACGGGCAGACCCAGCAGGAACTTGCAAGGACTGCAGTCAAGGATAAAGCTGCTGTTACAAGGCTTTTAAATATTCTGGAAAGAAAGAATATTGTGCTGAGAATTCCAGACCGCAATGACAAACGAAGCAAACTTATCTATTTAACCAATAAAGCTAAAGATTTTAAACTTGATTTAATTGCTGTTGTCAAAGAATTGCTGGTAGAGGCAGAACAGGATATTTCGCAAGATGAAATGGCTCGTTGCAAAAGCACTTTAAATAAGATATTTTCCAATATTGACCAATTGAACAATTAACTCTCTGCAACAACAAAACAGGAGGTTGCCTATGCCTGAAATCACATTTAATGCCTTTTCTTTCTTACAAAAAAAACTCAAGGCAAAACAAATTGAATATTCCAATGTAAACATGACGATAAAACAGGGAAGTTGTGCTCAAGATCTAATCAGCCAGGTTCAATTGAGCAGGGAAGATGTTGAAGTTGTATTTATAAACGGAAAAGTAGCATCCCTTGATACTATCATTCAGGACAACGACCGTGTTGCCCTGGTACCCCATGGCACACCAGGACCATACAGGGTGCTGCTGGGATTTAAAAATAAAAATTTATAGATTATTCCTGCTTCGATAAATTTTTTAAAATACTGAATAGCCCCAAACAACATATATTTCTTGACAATCCCTGCATATTTGATACCCCATATATTTACAATAGTCACAAATATATTAAACTTAGGTTTCAAAGAACAAGACAAAACAGTATGCGCCGACTTTTTCTCAGCATTTTTTTTGCTATTCCGATTATGGCTGTTATTTTTTTTATTACTTCAGCTTTCATGTATGGGAATACAGGGTTTAAAATAGATAAAACCCAAAAAGGCATGTTAATTTCAAAAATCACCAAACCTGTCAATCAGCTTGAATTGAACGATTTGATTATATCTGCCCATGGTATTCCCTATCATGAAATCCTCGGGTTTTGCCTGACCATACCCCATGCAAAAAGTCCGGGGACAATAACGGTACTCAGAGATTCAAAAGAAATAAATTTTTCTTTGAAAACCATTCCATTTTCGGCCCTGTCTTTGTTTGAGCTTATCTGGCCCAGGTTGATGTTAATTGTTGTATGCCTTACGCTTGGTTCCATAGTACTTTACAAGGCTTCCCATAGCCATCCGCCAACGCTCTTTTTTCTCATGTTATGCAGTATGTCGACGGCTTTAGCTGCAACCATCCCTTCATCAATCATTTTTTTATCACCTATTATATTTTCGTCCGCCTTTATACTCCATGCTTTTTTTAACTGGATAGCTTTTGGTCTATGGCTTCATTTTGCACTCAGGTTTCCTGCCTCAAGAGATCTTATCCGGCACAGGTGGTGGATTCCTCTTTGCATATACCTTATACCAGCTGTGACAACGTTTGGCGGTTCTTTATATGCCGCAGGACTGACACCGGAATTCTGGGGCTGGGTTCAGCGGTTAAGAAACCTGTATCTGCCTTTCATCATTATCGGGGTTTTTGTTAAACATGCCATTGACTACAAATTCATACAAAACCAACAGGAAAAAAATCAGATCAAACTGCCTCTAATTGCATACTGGCTCACGTTTGCACCTTATCTGTTCTTTTACCTTTTGCCCAATATCTTGGTAGACACCCCTTTTATTTCGTTTAGAACGGCTGTGTTTGCTTTTTTTATTCTCCCCATGGCCTATTTCGCTGGAATTATACAATATAAACTCTTTGACGTTGATCAAATTATCAGTCGGGCAATCGCTTATTTTGCAACCATTATGGGTCTTTCAATAATATATTCATTATTTTTTACAGTCCTGCAAAAATGGTTTTTTGGTGAACATGTACTTTCAAAGGAATTGTTTCTTCTTTTTCTTATCCTTGTGAATGTTGTCTTTCATCCTGTAATTTTAAGATTAGACCGCCTGATCCGAAAATCGTTTTTCAAGCATGAGTCAATCGCCATCAAAACCATGCATCAGCTCAGCAACATGATATCTGCAACGCTTTATCTTCCTGATCTTATCCGCATGGTCATAGAGGATCTTCCCCGGGCAATAGACATCAAATCCACCGCTGTCATGATACTTGAAAAAAAAAGATCCCGACTTTTCCCTGAAAATATTCGTTTTGGAACAACCCCCTGGCCAAAAAGTCGGCTTATAACATTATTTAAAGATAAATCAGTGGAGTACTTTTCCACCGATTTAGTGACAGACGACATTAAGCTTAAAGAAGAACTCAAAGAAATTCAAAAAACCGAATTTTCTCTTGTTATACCACTTCGAGGCTCACAATCTCTTTCTGCCGTTTTATTTATTGGCCCCAAAAATAGTGGTGGACACTTCCACGAAGAAGACATTCATCTGCTGGCAAGCTTCGCCAACCAGGCTGCCATTGCGCTTGAGAATGCCATTGCGCATGAAGCCTTAATTGAAAGCAAAAAACAGCTTGAAACAATTTTTAATCAAAATGTTCAATCAGAAAAAATGGCGGCCATAGGAGAGATGACATCCATTCTGGCACATGAATTAAAAAATCCACTGGGCATCATCCACAGCTCTGCACAATATCTTTCAGAAGGGAAACAGTCAAAAGCAGTTACTCAAGAAATGCTCCATTATATTACAAACGAAGTAGACCATTTAAACCTATCCATCAACAGTATATTAAAGCTTGCAAAGCAAAAAGCACCCGATTTTTTAAAGGTGGATCTTTCAAAACAAATTCATCAATTAATTGATCAATGGCAACTTTCTAAGGATCACAGACCTGCTGTCCAGATTAATATAAATATTTTTGAACCACTGCCTTCAATATATGCTGATTTCAGACAATTAAGCCAGGTATTGCTCAATTTGGTCCGCAACGGCGAAGAGATGATGGATGCCGGGGGGAAGATCATACTTGAAATCAAGCAGGACAATGATTTTGTTCAAATTCAAGTCATTGATGATGGACCAGGTATTCCTGACGAGAACCTTGACAAAGTATTTCAAAATTTCTTTACAACTAAAAACCAGGGTCTGGGCTTGGGCCTTGCTGTTTGCAGGCAGATTATTAATGCTCATAACGGCAAAATATCAATCAGGAACAGAACCCAAGGCGGTGAAAACGGAACAGTCACTTGCATCAGACTGCCTGTAAAACCGTTGGCTACGATTGACAAACCCGATTTTGAAAAAATCCTTATTCCTGCATAATTTTTGGAAACACTTTATGAAACATAAAATCCTTATAATTGAAGATGAGAAAAGACTTCTTAGAATTTTGAAATTAGTCCTTGAAGACAATGGATATCAGGTCAAAACTGCCCGGGATGGACAACAGGGAATAGATGTCTGGACTCAATGGAGCCCGGATGTTGTTATGACCGATTTACAAATGAAGCCGGTGGGAGGCATGGCTGTTCTAAAATTTGGCAGGCTTAATTTCCCCAAGATACCCTTGATTATCCTGACAGCATTCGGATCAATAGAAACGGCTGTAACTGCTATGAAAACCGGGGCCTTTGATTTTCTTTCCAAACCGGTTGATCATAAACAATTGCTGGAAATCATTGAACAAGCACTTGTGACAAATAAAAAAGAGCCTAAATCATTGGAAGACCTGATTGGCTCATCAGCTCAAATGGAACAAATCAAAAAGGATATCATTTTATTTGCGTCAACCAGCAGCTCGGTTTTAATTAATGGAGAATCGGGTACAGGCAAGGAAATAGCTGCCAGGGCAATTCATGAAGCATCAGAAAGACAAAAAGGACCGTTTATAAAAATCAACTGTGCTGCGATCCCGAAAGAATTGATTGAAAGTGAATTGTTTGGTCATATAAAAGGTGCTTTTACAGGTGCATTCAAGGATCGTAAAGGAGCATTCAGGCAGGCAGATAAAGGAGTCCTCTTCTTAGATGAAATAGGGGATCTTCCCATCGAGCTTCAAGCAAAATTATTACATGCTGTAGAAGAAAAAACGGTTATGCCAGTCGGTGCAAACAACCCAATACCTGTTTCAGTTAAGATTCTATCTGCCACAAACCTTAATCTTGAAACCATGATCAATGAATCCAATTTCAGGGCAGATCTTTACTACCGGTTGAATACTGTGAGCCTTCATATGCCTGCATTAAGAAATAAATCTGAAGATATCGGTAAACTGACCTTGTTTTTTATAAAAAAATTCTGCCAGGAATTTAAAAAACCTGTTCTTAACATCACAGATAACGCCATGCAGGCTTTAGAAAGTCATTCATGGCCAGGTAATGTAAGGCAATTGAAAAATGTGATGGAACGTACAGCGCTCACCTGCACTCAAGATACCATAACATGTGATCATTTGCCTGAAAATATAAAAGCTGCAGAGCCACAACCAATATCCCAAAATATTGAGACAAATGATCTTGATATGGCCACCCAGGAACAGAATCTGATGATTGCTGCATTGGAACGTTGCGGCTGGAATCAGTCCAATGCGTCAAAAGAACTGGGGATTACCAGAAGTGCCCTTCGATACAGGCTTCAAAAATACGGCATTAAAAAATAAGGCTTGCAAATGTTTTTATATAAACCTGACACCAAAATTTTGATTCTCATTGTCATTCCAGACAACTTGCCCTTTAATCTGAACTGAGATGTCTGAAGCTGTAAATCTATTTTGAATTTCAGATGCCACCAATAATGTTAACTGACTGTCGACAAGGGGGATATGGCTGAGTTTTGCATGAATACAGGTGCCATCCGCACTGACATCTTTGGTCCAGCCAAAAAGATAATCTGCCATATTGCAGTTTTTTTCTTTTAAAAAAAAGGTAACCGGCATCTTGAGAATGCGTCTGCTGTGCTGTCGTTGTTCAGTAGAATTTAATGGCATAATTGCTTGTATCGTGCCTGCATAATCGTGCAGGCACCCTGAATTAAACAGATAAAATTATTGTTTTCTTTTGGTCTTTCGTCTCTCATAAACAGCAAGACATGTACCACAGTGTTAATCTAAATAAAGATGCTTTACTGTTAATACTTTTGAAAAAACCAACCCGATAAAGCAGACTTGAGTTAATGTCGGGTGGTTGTTATCGTGCAGCCAAAAATGGCTGTTATCAGCCAATAATCTGATCATGAGCATAAAAACCACCTCCGAGTTTACCCCATATCCCTGCTGATACCAGGTTTTTAATGCTGGTATGGTAGTTGCTATATTCTGAATATAGTAAAATAATTTGTGGTGGCTGGTTTTCTATTGAAGATTCTGACTGTGTCGTTTTTTGCCTTGACGGTTAATAGCTCCGGGGTTCATGCGACTGGCAGTACGCCCAGTGACGATACAAAAGTTCATCATCTATAAGGAGTGGTTTATGAAGGTGTTCCATTGGTTTCTAGGATTATGTTTTCTGATTTCAATAGCGAATAGTCAAAGCGTTGAAGCAGCCAGCCCAGTACCAGCCGGACTGCAATCTGCAATTGAACGTGTAAAAAATATGAAACGTTCAGGCGCTTCCAAGAAAGATATTGCAGCTTATGTGACCCGAACAGTTGCTAATCGGGTTACATTTCTAAATCACAATTCCAAAAAAATTGATAGCGTTATGGGTGACGCCGAGATAAAAAAACAATTAAAACGGTTTGATGCTTTTTGGGATAAAGGTAATTTAGCTTCAGATGAATTCTCCGCTGCTACATGGGTATGGGTAAATCGTATAGGGCAGTGTAACGAAGGTGCCAATACAGCGTTCCACATACTGGTTATGGCCTATGAATCAATTAATGAGATCCTCATTTTAAACAAGGGTGACCATCGTTTTGTTATTTTAGGTGATATCAAAGATATACCGAATCCTTTTTCCCCGGATGACCTGCGCAAGCTGGATGATACTTATATTGTCGACCCGTGGGATGGCAAATCCTTTTCAACTAAAGACTTAAGTTTTTTTGATTGGTTTCAACACGGTCAAGGTAATAGAGTAGACGAAGTTAGTTATGGATATTACATGAGCCAATATAATAAATGGCTGACCTGGTGTAAAAAGAACCCTGTTGAATACCGGAAATGGCTGCACGGTGAATCTGACACTGAAGCTGAGGAAATAGTGGAGCATGAAAAAACCATGAAATCTATGCTTGCTCAATACCAAAAAGAAATTAACAAACTTAAAGCATTAAAAGAACAAATCCTGCAAAAAGGAAAATCTGACCTTGAAAAAATACAATCTAATATGTGGGAAGCCGTTTCTATACAACGTTACCTGCAAGAACAGGAAGCTTTGATTTTATCCCTTGTTGATCAGGGAAAAAACTTTTGTGATGAAGCAAGGTTGCTGCATCAAAAAATAATAGCTCTGTCTGCTGCCATGGAGGATGGGGAAACCCTTGTCAATACAAAGATCAACCTTGCCAAAGACAGGAAAGCAAATTGCAAGACAGATGAGGATGGCGTTTTCATAAAAAATAATTATCAGGCGGCACAGGATGCCTTGGCAATAATGAAAAAAGCTAAAGAGGGTGCATTTGAACGTCTTGTGGAGATTAATATCAAGCTTGAACAAATCAAAAAAATTGATGTTGAGTTAAGCAAGCATGACAGTGATGCGTGGAAGGAGACAAGACGTAAACATGAAGAACTTTTAGAAGAGATACCACAATATTTAGATCAATTGAGAACAGGCCTGCAAGATGCAAAAGGATTTCCAGGAAAAGTGCAGGAGCTTAAAAACAAGATAGAAGGCAGTAAACAGCATTATATCCAGTATTTTCCCGGGGCAGAGGCAGAGTTTGACAAGCTTATCAACAAAGTAAACTCTATCAGGTTATATTATGTCATCGATCTTGCAGGCCTGTCTGACCTTTCCCAAGAATATCAAACAGCACAAACAGCATTGGACACTCCCACTAGGAACGATTCCCGGCTTTTTATGGGTGCCCCGCCTTTAGTCAACTGCTTTACCAATGCAGAATCGAAAAAAATAATGGATAAAATAGATGAAACTTTTTTAGGTGGGTTGTTTGCGATAAAAGCAAATGAACACCTCAGTACAGGTTGCCGGTCGGTCTCGTCCGTGCCGCCAAAGAAAAAACCTTCTAAAAAGTCAGATACATCAAAGATAGGAGGAACGCCATCACCCAATATCGCTGATACAACCCCTGATGATACACCACCAAAATCAGTTTTTGGTGGTCTGATCATTGGGGGGCCTTCGAAAATATCTGTTGGTCAGGGTGCGCAATTTACCGCCCTTGATGGGGGTGGCGATCCTTATCCAGCCAAGGGGAGTTTTGCATGGATTAACACCAGAGAGGATATCATGGTGCTGTCTAAATCAGGCACCTCAGCCCACGCTCTTGGATTTAAACCAGGAAGTGCTACAATTATTCTGAAATATGAAGGGATGACAGCCTACAGGGATATTAAAATAATAGAAAAAGAGAATTCAGCTTCAAACCAGTCTGATGATGACCTCATCGGTACATCCGGCGGTGAAGTTGATGACAGTGATGCCAATGATGACAAGATTGGGACATCAGGCGGTGACGTTGATCAGAATAATCAGCTTTCGCAGCAATGCAGTGAGCTAATCGATCTGATTGTCTGGTCCCTTAACCGCAATGATACAGATGCAGCAAGAAATTATACCAACAGAGCTCTTGCCCTTGGTTGCAATGTCAATGCCAGTGCTGTGGCAGGTGAAATTGCAAATATAAATAAAACAAATCAAGAGCAAGAGCGTACGGCCCAGAACCACCAGCCGCAGGGACAAGCCCAAAGGCCGCAGCAGTCACAGAATCAGACAAACTGGATGGATGTGATGGGTACGATTATCAAGGGAGTGCAGGATATTCAACAGGGACACAAAAAACCTCCAAAAAAAACTCCGACGCTATCCACCACCTCGGATCCTTTTCCCTCTTCCGGAACCACTTTTCCACCCATTCCAACAGACAGCACCCCAACGTATTATCCTGGAACCGGAACCGGAAGCGGAGGGGGTTGGGGCGCAGGCAGTCAGACAACAAATACGGAAGAATCCAACAAGTGCGGCAGGATAGTACCAAAGGAAAAACTTACCAAATTGAGAAATGCCTATAAGATAAAGGCAAAGAACTGGAGCCATGTGGCCGGTTATGATTATATGTACGGCCCTTCCGGTTGGATCCACTACCTGAATATCTATCTGGCAGAGGACAAGTATGAAAAAAATGTGGAAAGCTGGAAAAAAGCGGTCAATTGTGTTGATGGCTGTGTTTCCGCATATCCCAAGGGTACTAATATCCCGGATCATGTTTACCGCCAGTTTAAGAACTGTGTGAGAAAATGCAAACTCACAAGGTGCAGCCCTTAAAGACCAGGAGAAAAAATATGCCCAGAAGTTTGAGTATACAGACATGGGTTGTGATTTTTGTGGTAAACCCTACAGAAATTTCTATAAGACACTCTTTGAAACACTTACGATGAAAACTATAATTGCCGAACAGCACCCTGGTAATGGCAAAAAATAACAAATACTATATTTTTTGTATTCAACTTAAATAGATGGATACTTTGCAAAACAGAGGAGCCAATAATGATAAAAAAAGTAGTCATAGTATTAATACTTATATTTAGCTTAACTGGATGCAGTGCCAAAAGAGAACCTCGCTATTTAACACAGGAAGAGGCGCAACATTATCCGGTTGTGATGATTGCAGATTCTGATATCAACTGCGCTCATTCTAAAATTAGTAAAGGTACTATTTTTATAGTAAAAGAGATAGGCGGGCATGAATACAAAATGGCCAGCAACAGTCTTTTTGAAGATTTGTACTCAATGACAACAGGTGCCAATCATCATACATTGCCTGCTGATGCTCTTTTTATAAAACTGCAGGAAGACTATAAAGCAGGTTTTGTTGTCTATCCCAATGGGCAATTTGTATATGATAATTATTCTCTCTTTGGCTATGACGACTTTGGCAAATTATATACCTGGAAGAATGCCGGATGTACGTTTTATGGCAGGGCCCCATTTATTTTAAAGGATAACAGATGAAATTAAATCATATTTTGCTTTTCAGCTTCATGGTACTATTCATAAGCTCTTGTTTAGAAGCGCCGGAACTGAAACCCTATGTTCCAAAGAAAAATGTTAAAACCGTTTATGTGACAAAGGATGTTCCTCAGTCAACAAAAAAATCCATTACAAACCAGCCTCCCGGTTCAGGGAACAATGAAGCTGCAGATACCAACAAAAACAGATCTCCAAGCTTAAAAATTACAGACCTCAATTATGAACCCAACCCACTACCGGTCAATACAGCCTTTGATATCATATGCAGGTTTAAACCTGATATCCCCCAAACAGACAATAATACAATCCCGGTAATATTTTATTTTAAAGTTTACCGCGGTTCAAAAGTCCTTTTCACCTCAAAACATTACACTGTAAATACCAAGAACAATAAGGTGAAAAAATGGGTACAGCATATGAATGCAATTTCTAAAAAAGGAACTTATAAATTCAAAGCCTTTGTAAAGTATAATGATATTTCTGATAATCAAAGCATTAACATTAAAATAGAATAGTAATGCCTGTTTGTTCATACTTGAAACTACAAAAATCAGAAAAAAATATGGCGAACAGATGTAAACTTAACAATATAATGAGAAGAGCAATGATTAAATTTAAACAGACCATAAACATATTGATATTACTGGCCCTGATTTTTATCTGTGGCTGTGTAAGTTCCAATGATCAAAGGACAGCACAACAAAAGATCAAAGATGATATACATTCGTATCCTGGCAAAAAAACAATGAAAGAGACGGGCAGAACTGATAAACAATATCTTCTGCCGATTTATTCAGCTTTACAAAACAAGCAGTACAATAGTGCCATAAACCAGGCTGAAAAATTAAGAACCATCCACCCCGGGGACGAAGATATCTTTTATCTTCAGGGTATTGCATATTTTGAAAAGACAGAATTTTCAAAAGCTTTACACTATTTTGAGAAAACGACCTCAATGAACAGCAACAGAGGAGATGCCTTTTTTTACAAAGCTATGGTTCTTACCAAGTTGAACAAACCAAAGATTGCCCTGGATGCAATTAATACAGCTATAAACAATAAAAATGCAGCTTTGCAGTTGGTGAAGCAGGAGCAGTTAAGATTTAAAGGCACTTGGACCGTTGGAGGACGAAGGGCAGCCCTGTTTTTCATGAGGGCTGTGATTAATAAATCATTGGGGCATTTGAACAATGCTCTCAGTGATATTAACACTGCTATCTCACTTTCACCATATCAAAGCTCTTCTCATTTTGAGACCAGGGGTGATATTAATTTTTTAAAAACTGAGTATTCCCTTGCCTACACCGATTTTAAAAAAGCTGTTGAACTAGACCCTGAAAAGGGGAAGGTCTGGCTTGTCATGGGAGCGATAGATCTTTATAGGGGCAGCTATGATCGGGCTATTACCAACTTTAATAAAGCGGTTAAAATCAATCCTGAAAGATACAATGGCGCACTTGCTAATTCAGCAATTGCCTTATGGATTAAGGGAGAAAAAAACTCAGCCCTGGAAGCTTTGGGAGGTGCAATAAAAAAGAAACCTAACGCTCACATGTATTATCATCTCGCCTATTTTCACCATTTAATGGGAAACAGAGCACAGGCACTTGCAAATTTTCAAAAGGCTGAACAACTCAAGTCCAATATTCTTAAACTCCGTTCTCAATTCTTAAAACGACCGCCAAAAGCCTCACCCACCTATACCTTTTATCAGCAGGAATACAAAACTGCACAACTGTATCTAAAAGAAGGGAATCCGGTAGCAGCCGGTAATGATATAAACAGATCTCCAAGCTTAAAAATTACAGATCTCAATTATGAACCTATCCCACTACCGGTCAATACAGCCTTTGGTGTCATATGCAGATTTAAACCTGATATTCCCAAAATGGGTAATAATATAATCCCGGTAACATTTTATTTTAAGGTTTACCGAGGCTCAAAAGTGGTGTTCACTTCGAAACATTACACTGTAAATGCCAGGAACAATAAGGTGGCAAAATGGGTACAGCATATGAATCCATTTTCCAAAAAAAGAGCTTATATATTCAAAGCCTTTGTAAAGTATAAGAATATTTCTGACAATAAAAGCATAACCTTAACCATAAAATAATTGGAAGTCTGATGGAACAAGTGGATTTTCCCTATAACCTTCCCATCTGGAGAGACAAATTTCAATTGGACTCGCCGGATGGGAAATGGGCTGCAAAAATTTTTCGGGCATCAGAGGTATCAATGGGAAACCCCACAATCGGTACCCTTGAACTGTCCAATGGCTTTAAACTTGACAGGTGCAATCCCAGTTTTATCTGGTCGGATGATTCACGCTATCTTGTTATTCCCCAATATTTCAGTCGTTTTGGTCTCTTTCGCCGACAGCATCTGATATTAATTGATGTTGTTGATGGGTGTGTGAAGGAGTCAAAAAAGACTGCCTGTTATTTTCAGCCTGAATCTTTCCTGGATGGACAGTTGGTTGTTACTGAAGAGCCGTTTTCCGATGCTGTAAGGCTTGAATGGCAGATTCCTGAGGATCTGAATCAATTTAATGAAATCAAAGGAGTGTTATGGCCTTAGATTCAAATAATAATAATTACAGGCAGACTCTTTTTTCTGCCATCACTTTTTTTATTCTGACCTTTTTAATATGCCCGGTGGCTTTTGGGGTCATGCCGCCTGAATATTATAAAAAAGCTATCCGATCTTCAAAAATCAAGGCCATTGCGGTTGTTAAAAAGGTGAAAATTATAAGTGAAACTAACAGTTCCACTTTTAAAAAAGTCTTGTTTAAGCTGGAAAAATCTTTTCCCGGGAAAACATTTCATAAAGAGGTGCCCCAGGAATTCAGCGGTTTATGTTATTCAGTTGATCATAAATGGCAGGACCCGGGTATGGGAGGGACCATTCATTATTACCCCATAAAAGGAAAAAAGGTGCTTGTAACAGTGTCCAGTGATGGAGGTTCTATCACCAGTTATACCACTCTTTCTCCGGCGTTTGAAGAAGAGCTTAATCAAAACGGTCTTAAAAATATTGAGTTCGGTATGGGGTCTGCTTCAATCAAAGAGAGTGCCATGAGCCCTGCCAGCAAAAGAGAGCAGAGAGTTGAAGCATGTGCATCACTTGGCAGATGGTATTATTATACTGCAAAAAATTATCAAAAGGCATTCCATAAATTTAAAGAAGCAGCCCGGTTTGGGCATGCTTATTCACAAAATCATCTGGGAGATATGTATTTTAACGGGCTCGGGGTAGAGCAGAATTTTCAAAAAGCGCTTGAATGGCATGAAAAATCTGCCGAACAGAACAATTTCAGTAGCATGTACAGTCTTGGAGTGATGTATGCCAATGGTAAAGGAGTAAAACAAAGTTATAAAAAAGCCTTTGCTCTATTTTTAAAATCGGCAGAGCTGGGATATTCCAGAGCTCAATTTAATCTTGGTACCATGTATTATAATGGATTTGGGGTGGACAAGGATGAATCAATCGCTCTTAAATGGTTTCAAAAAGCTGCTGATAATAATATCCCCAAAGCGGTATATGAAGTTGGCAGAGCCTATGAATCCGGAAACGGTCTTTCCAAAAATATAAATAAGGCAAAAGAGTATTATAAAAAAGCTGCTGGCCTTGGATACTTGGATGCGGGAAGAAAATTGAGAGATCTGGACCAAAATGAAATTGACATGAATATGGAAAAATCAACCACTTCCCCGGAAACAAAAAAACTTTTCAATGCATTATATGAAAATAATATGCCGATGGTAAAAAAACTGCTTGACCTGCAAGTTGATGCGAATTCACGCAATGAGATAGGACAAACCCCATTGCACATAGCCCTGAATGAAAAAATCATAAAACTGCTTATCTCAAAGGGAGCAGATGTAAATGCAAGAGATGACCAGGGCATGACACCCATATTCAACAAGGCAATTAATCAGATAATACTTCTGGTTAAAGCAGGAGCAGATATCAACCTGCAAAGTCGCGAAGGTAATACTGCAGTAATGTGGTTTGCCTATTCCGGGTATTTAGATGGTATCAGATACCTTGTTTCCCAAGGAGCAGATATAAAGGTAAAAAATAAATATAATCAAACTGCCTCTGATATTGCAGAAAAATTTGGCCATTTAAAGGTGGTGGAATATCTGGAATCTGCCCGGTTTGAAATCTGGTTAAAATCAGGGAAAAAAAATGAATGGCCGTAATGAAAAAATATTTAAAAAAAATTATGACCGTAAAAATCAATAATTATAAAGTCAGCTTAATTGATGAGCCTACATATAGTCAAAATTTAATGGATAATGTCCGGTCTCCCCTGCATGTGACGCAAAGCATCGACATTGCCAGGATGTTGATATCAAAGGGTGCTGATGTAAATATTGCTGATGGTATTTAATTTACTTGCAGATTTTGGCCATTGAAAGGAACGAATTTAGTGATAAAAAACAAATTTAAAATTATATTACTTGTATGGCCCATTATTTTGTTGATTGGGATGTACTGGTATTATTCCTATGAACGGCAGCAAATTGATAAAAAACTGCTGGAAGCTGACGGACTGGTCTGGGAAACAAACGAAAAACAATTTAAGACCCTTATTATTCAGAGAGAAGATGGAGAGCTGCTCCATATACAGATTAAGATTATCGGTCCTGGAAGCAAAGAAGTTTTTAAAACAGAGGAGACAATTGATAGAGACATGTTTGGCGGTGGATTTGTTCGTGCAGCTCAGGTTGATAATGACCCTGAAAATGAGATTATTGTATGGCATGCGCGGGCAAAATACTATCTGGACTTTGTGCAGGGGAATGTAAAAAAAGTCTCATTTGACCATGTGGATCAACAGATTAAAGATCTTGCAAAAAACTGGCACAGGTATAATGTACTGGCTGGCCTTGAAATGATTTCATTGCTTTTTTTTGTGTTTTGCTATTATGGATTGTATCTTTTTATTATGATGATTTTGAAGTTGATCAGGAGGAAAAGTAATGGATAGAGTTAAAAAAGTAAGTATAAAATTCTTGTTTATTATTTTGTTGCTTTGTTTAACCGGCATAGAGATTTGTGTTGCAGATAACACAGAAAAAGAAGAGAAAAAACTAACTGAGAAACCCTCATACCATAATCTTGTATCAACAGTTCAAAAATTCATCAGCACGGACAGTGTTGAAGCAATTATCACAAGAAATCTTTTCAATGTTAAAAGAGGCAAAATGGCGCCTGAAGCCTTTTTCCATCAAATGGCAGACCTTGAACTCCCAAAGGGTAAACAGGCAAGACATATGCTGCAGAAAATCAAAAAAGAGCTTCATAACGGTTACGGTCAGGAGGGACTTGATTATATTTTAGGTCCAAAGAATCCACAGGGAGGCTCTCTGGTGGAGGGTAAACTGCTTGAATACCGCCAGGAGGTTGTGATGCAGGCTGTCAAAGAGGTATGCCTGGATTTCAATGGCCGGAATGTTATTAATGGACATAAATTCAAGGTTTTTATGGCTGAAATCGGCTCATGGTCAACAAAGGCAGCTAAACACCTGACCTTTGCCGCTGATATAGATTTCAGTTTCATGTCCGGGAATTTAAATCTTGCCTGGGAAATGAAAAAAGCGTTTGAAGCCAAAATTAAAGAGCGTACCCATCTGACTGCAGAACAGATTGATGCGCCTGTAACAGCACATGGAATGGCTGAACATGAGGTCTATCTTGGCAAGCATGGTCAGGGTTTTGCCGAGGATTACATCAAATCCAAAGATGTTTATGAGATAAAAGACGGGCAGCTTAAAAATGGTAAAGGCGAGGGCATAAATGGCAAGCAAGCCTTAAAGGATATCGTCCTTGACAGGAGGTTTGCAGATGTGAAAGTTACCGACTTGATCAATATAAAACATCCGCGGGAGCCTGGCATCTCACTTGAAATGATCAGGCATTTTAACCATGATATTGTTTATCAAAATATTACAGGAGATGTTGATTCATTTGTAAAAGCTGCCAAGTATTTAAAAAGAAGTATGGATTCCCTGCAGAAGATTTCCGGCAGTACAAAAGTAAACACCTCAAAGCTTGCAAAATTTGCTGACCAGCTTATTGCGGCTAAAGATGGCAATATCGCTCCCATAGATCAGGTTGAACTGATAAAACAGTATTTTAAAGATATAAACCAGGAGATCCCCTTTGACATCAAGCTTGGTCCTGAAAATCATCAGGGCCTTTCCAAAGTAAAGATTGATACCAAAGAGACAATCATCAAGGGCTTTTGGGATGACTGCAATAAAGTGATGTGGGATAATGTGGCCAGAGGTTTTGAGATTGAATATAAGAAAGTTAAAAAATTCATGCGTCCCAAAGATGCCTTCTATGCCAAAAAACATAACCAGACAATAAAAAAAATGTATGAGATGATGGAGATAGAAAATGTGATCATGCATGATTCAAACATCGGGGTTAAAAAAATCCCGCCTCAATTTGAAAAAATAATGAAAAAATTTGATTCTGAATATAAGACTTATACATCCAAGTGGGGGATTGAGCTTTTGGATGATGCCGGCAAAGCTCAGATGAAATTTGTCAAAGAAAATATAAAGGTCAGCATTGACCAGCCAAAAAATCATAATATTGACCTTGCCATGGCCTCTTTATCTTCCCTTGCCGAGGCACCAATAAAGTTTAATGACTATCTGGATGTCCTGGACAATACCTTAATGAATGATCTCCATACAGGGGAGTGGAAACACTACCTTGAAGAAGCCCGAAGAGTGACTTTTGGTAAAAAAGTTGAAATTTTTTTACAGGGCACAGGGTTTGAAAAGACCTGGAAAAAAACAAATCAGGGCACGTTTAAAGTTTTTTTAGATTTCAGCGGCACACAATATGTAAAAGCGGAACAAAGATTAAACAAGATGCTGCTTGATAATTTTGCGGCAAATGGCGTGACCACCATAAATAAACACTTCAGCGAAGCTGTTGCCGGCAGCAAAGCTACTCAGGGTGCCATGGCTGCCATGGCTGTACTCAGTTTAAAAGATGAACTCCCGGTTTACTATAATGCATTCAGTGAAGGAGAGTGGGAAAAACTTGCGGTTGAATTTTTTCGACGGCGTGTTCCTTTCGGCGGCACTGTGGAAAATATAGTCATGGGTCAGTATTATAACGCAGCATGGGGTGCTGTTACCACTCTTATCCCCCATGCCGCCCTTATTGATGCAGTCTATGCCATAAGTAATGATATTGGAACAACAGCATGGAAAGCAACTTGGACTGAAGAGCTTGATATGTTTTTAGACGAACTTTACGAGGATGCCAAATTTTCTGTAAAGGATGTGGTAAAGCATGGATATGACCTTGAAATTACAAGATGGAGCCTTGTCAGCGCTGAATATAAACATGTTGATATAGATCTGACCCAAGAGATTGCAAACATGGAAAAAGAGGTACAAGACATGGATCAGTGGTGGTCAAAATATGGAAAAGTTGATCCGAACAAAAGACCCCCTTTCCCCTCCCACAAGTATCAAGATAATTTGTTAAACTGGATGAAGGTCAATGATATGCTCTGGATGAATATAAGAGCGCGGGATAATGTCCTGATGTATCTTGACGAAGTGCAGAAAGCCTATAAACTTGGAGAGATCACAGAATTGTATTATGTTTATATGCGCCAGATTCGGTGGGCAAAGGTCAAACTGCAGTTTCTGCATCATTTAAAAGAACAGTTGGAAGAGAGAAGAACAGCAGATAAGGTTATACTTGACGGTAATGATCAGAAAATCCGGGATGAATTGATGAGCATTGCATCCAAGCTTGGTATCAAGGATCAGGTCGAAGAGAATCTTGAAGCTGTGGTGGGAGGCGATGTATGGGAATATTTCGCAGCAGCGAGGGACTGGCTCCACGGAATTAAACGCGAACTTTTATGGGACCCTGAACTCTGGGAAGAATACAAAGAAAAAATTAAAATTATTAACAACTATCTTGAAACATATAAAGGTATCTGGGAAACCAGAAAAAATCTTGAAACCTATTTTACAATGAGCGAAGAAGATAAAACACAGGTTCGTCTTCTTACCGGCCCTGAATTTTTAACGGGAAATCCAGACAAAGATAAAGTCATTGTAAATGAATGGCAGGAGAACATTAAAACTATTTATAAGGAAATTGGTAACAAGCTTGAAACCATTAAATCAAAATATGTTCAGGAGAAACTGGATTTAAGCCAGGGAAGCTTTGACTATAATACACTCAAGGCAGCTGGTTCAGCGGAAATTTTAAAAAAGATATATATCTGGTCTTTCAGGCATATGAAAAAAGGGTGGTGGGCAAAGCATTTTAAAAAGCCCCAGGAAGAGTTTCAACAAAGAAGGACTCTGTATCAAGACAAATCAAAGGCTTTGGAGGCAAAAAAAGAAGGCTTGATTAAACGCTTTGAAGATTATTATAGGGTCATGGATACAAAAAAACTTGATAAGATTCAAAAAGATTTAAACGATGCAAACCAACTCTCACTAAAGGCCCAGGAACATTGTACAAAAACCCGACAGGCAATTTTAGACCTTTCTACAGCAATGCAGAAAGAAGAAAAAAACCTGCAACTGCTTGAAGAAAAAATAAAAGCTGTCTCTCAAAAAACCAAAAAATTTCAAAAGAGTAAATCTGTAATAAAAGATAACCATAAAAAAGTTGAAAAAAAAGCCACCAAAGTGGTAGAAATCGCCCATGACATTGAAAAACTGAGCCTGGAACTGTGCCAGAGAACAAAGGCATTAAACGATTACACCATATCTGAAACTGACCACAACACCAGTTTTGCATGGATTAAAGCAAGGCAGACAACCCTTAAAGAGATGTTAGATTCAAGCAAAAATAAAACAAAACAGATTGAGAGCCTTTTTAAAAGCATTAAAAAACCAGAAGACTATATTGATCTGTTTAATCTGAAAACCAAAAAAGAGCTGGATCAAAAAGTCAGTCATGCCGGCTCATCATCTCTTGAGAACAAAAAAAATCTGGGCAAGGCAGGTTCCAATCTGCTGGCAGGAAAGAACAATGTCGAAAGTGCGACGGCCTTAAAGGATTTATCAAACAAAGGGTTGAAGGCTTTTGAAAATGAACTGACTCAATTTTTAAACACAAAATCCGGTAAGAAGATAAAAGATCGAATAGATAAGCTGAATAAAGATGCTGAAACAATAGATATCAGCCAATGCCCTGAAAAACTTACCCAGGCTCTTGCCAAAACTACTCAAACCTTTAATGCAAGGCAGGAGAGGATTAAAAAACTCACAGGTTTATACAAGGATATACAATCAGATTTTGATGAAAATATAAAGGAGGCTGAAAATCTTGATCAGGTTTATGAAAAGATTGCATATCTTGTTGACCTTTCAAAGGGCTATGTTGAACATGCCACTGATGCTGCAACCAAAGGAGCTTTCTGCACTGTGCTGGCTGAAAATATCATGAAAAAAGTCTTTATCCCTGATGTCCGAGGTATTGAGATTAACAAAGCTGAAGCAAGGGTGAAGCAAAAAGGCTTAAATGTAACAAGATCAGAGATTGGTTACTCTCCTTCTGAGGCAAAATCAGGAATGGTGGAAAACATAATCCCGGGAATCACGAAAAGGGTTCAAAAAGGAACAAATGTTACTCTGTCATACTATGATGAACGTCCGGATAGAAATAGCCAGCTTGCAAACTATGACTGCAGACAATGGCCAGGGTCCCAGCCTGTCTGGGATACACAAAATGACAGGCCTGCCTGCGGCTGCACAGGTGAGATGGTGTGGAACCAGGATAATTCAAAATGTATCAGCCGGATTGATGCTGCGCTTGCAAATGCAAACTGCGGGTATCCCAATTCATATCCAGTATGGAATCAGAGCCAGAATCGGGTTGTATGTGATTGTATCCCCGGAACTGTCTGGAATAATGATAACAGCGCATGTATAGATTCAAGACAGGCAGCCTTGAATAATTATAATTGTTCACAATATCCTGGTACCATACCAAACTATGACAATAACGGAAATCTTGGCTGTGCCTGTCCCGGTGGCACCCAATGGATTCAAAACATGAATAGGTGTGTGGATCAACAAGAAATTGCCCTGGCAAATGCTGATTGTTCCCACAAGCCCGGAAGTGTGCCAAGGTGGAATTATATGACGAATCAGGTTGACTGTGAATGTGAGTTACCCTATTCTCAGGATCCTATGACAGGTAAATGTGTTGATTTTATGGCACAGCTTGAGCAGGATAATCGTGAATTTAACCAGGAAATGGAAAGAGATCGGCAGGCGTTTGATAAGGAGATGGCAGATCGACGGCGCAGGGATCAGGAACAGAACCAGCAATTTTTTAACAACATGATGGATATATGGGATGGATTTTCACCACCAAATGGTCCTGGAAACTCAACTTCACAGCATAATCCACCCGTTAGAGTTGAAAATGCTTATCAAAATGATTTTGTGGGTCATTATGTCGCCACTGATCCTGCAAGAAGCTATCAACAATATCATGCAGCTATTTCTCTAGAGAATAATGGAACAGGCAGAGCCAAAGAATGGGCAGATGGTAAAGTAATAAAACCACATTATACTGAAACCATGGATGCCAGAGGCTTTATTCCACTCACCTGGTCATACCAGGGCCAAATCTTTACAGTAGACTATACTTGCAAAGGACGGCTCAAAGGCTTGGGCCGTTTCAGCGGACAGGTCAAGGGGGACACCAATAATTTTGTTTTGAACGGGCATTGGGCTGGTGGCCTTTCTGGAAAGATTGTATTTAAACGCAGGTAGATATTTTAATAATTTAAAAAGAGTAAGTTTGAAAATATAAAGGAGTCCTATGAAATTCATAAAAAAGATAAAAATTATTTTCATTATTACAGCATTAATGACAATAGCTAATCAAGGTTTCAGTGGTCAGGTATCAATAACCGGCAGGGTTACAAAAGCTAATAATAATACCATTACCATAGAAACCATCCAGGCTGAAACCATTCCTGAAGGCAGCAGAGTTGATCTTTTTTTTGAGATTTCAGAGGGCAACAGCATAGAGATTGGCCAGTGGAAAGTTTCAGGCAGGGGTAAGGGAGTGATATTTGCCATGCCTGTTGATATGATCGGTCCTCCACAGAAGGGAATGACAGCAAAGATATCATATTCAGACAAAAAAGCCCCTGTCATAACTTCAAGCACTCCAAGTAATAAGGTAGTCATGGACACATCCAAGGAAAATCCCTACCCTGAAATAGTACCTGTAATTCGTGGTAAAGAACCTAAAGGGAAATTGCTTGGAATCCCCTTTCCTGAAAAATCCGCCAAAAAGTATGCAACTGAAGGGGACAGGTATTATTTTAAGAAGAACTACAAAATGGCCTTAAAAGAATATGAACAATGTGCCAGGATGGGTGATGCCGGGTGCCAGAAAATGCTGGGACATTTTTATAATAAAGGTTTCGGTGTTGAAAAAGATTTTAACAGGGCTCGTGAATTTTATGAAGAATCTGCCCGACAAAATAATTCCAATGCCATATATAATCTTGGTGTGATGTACGCAAATGGTAATGGTGTAAAAAAAGACATGACAAAAGCCCATGAATTGTTTTTACAGTCTGCAAATCTGGGATATCCTGAAGCACAATTCAACCTTGCAGTTCTGTACTATAATGGTATGGCAGTCAAAAAAGATAAATCAATCGCTCTTAAGTGGTTTAAAAAAGCCGCTGACGAAAACGTCCCAAAAGCCTTATACGTTGTTGGTCAGTGCCATGAATTTGGATTTGGCACACCCAAAAACATGTCTAAGGCAAAAGAGTATTATAAAAAAGCAGCTGAACTGGGTGATAAAGATGCGATAAAGAAATTAAGTGCTCAATAAAAAAACCGTGTGAATAAAAAGCAGATTAAAAAACTAAGAAAGGAGAATCAGATGCAGGGAAATAATAAGGCAAGCGCATTTATTTTAGGTGCATTTTTAGCTTTTGGATTAATTGTTTCAGGATACTTGCTTGGAAATACTGCCATAAAGTTTAAAGAATACGAACGTACAGTGACAGTGAAAGGTCTGTCAGAGCAGGAAAATAAAGCTGATATAGTTCTCTGGCCCATTCAGTTTACCATGGCTGATAACAGTCTTGAACAGCTCTATGGTTCAATAGAAGCCAGCTCTGATTTGATTAATAACTTTCTGGGAAAAAATGGAATTACCCCTGCTGAAATTACTTTTTCTATACCTGCAATCACAGACAAATCTGCCCAGCGGTATGGCAATAATACAAAGGCTGAGTTCAGATACACTGCCCTGCAAACTGTCACTGTTTACTCAAAAAATATAGATATTGTGCGAAAAGTCATGGGCAAACTGTCTGAACTGGGAAAAAAAGGTATTGTTTTTACAGTGGATAATTATCAATCACGGATAGAGTATATATTCACCCGGCTAAACCAGGTTAAACCGGAAATGGTTGAGGAGGCTACCAGAAAAGCAAGGGAAATTGCTTTAAAGTTTGCAGCTGATTCAAAAAGCAGGTTGGGCAAAATTAAAAGGGCATCTCAGGGACAATTCAGCATAAAATCGCGTGATAAAAATAATCCACATATCAAAAAAGTGCGGGTTGTATCAACGGTGGAATACTATTTGTCTGATTAACAGCCTCTTTTTAAAGCAGGGGAGCAATATCAATATAGTTTTCAAAGTGCTCTTTTAGAAGAGTATAATCTTTCTCTTTAGTGGAATTCATATCTTCAAAGGAGTTTTTAATGGTTATTCCAGCCCAACCAAGCCATTTTGATAACACCTGGCTTGAATCAAAAAATCCATGAATATATGTTCCTGCAACCTGATTGTTATCTGCCAGACAGCCGTCTGAATCAGTGCAGGAAAGGCTGTTTCTTGAATTAATTTCAAGCAGAGGGGTGCCATCAATTATTTTGGTAGCTCCCATATGGATTTCATAGCCTTTGCCTTTTGCTTTTGCCCAGGTAAATTCACTGATGGTTGTTGTTTTGGGTGATTTTAATATGGTTTGAACCGGCAGAAGTCCAAGCGCTTTTGAAATACCGGGATTCCCTTCAAGACCTTCCGGGTCATCAACAAATTCACCAAGCATTTGAAAACCACCGCAAATACCGAAAATACAACCTCCTGTTTTTTTATATTTTTCAAGAGGATTTTTAAAATTCTTCAATAACCATTCAAGATCTTTTCGGGTGTTTTTTGAACCTGGAATAATTACAGCTTTAAATTTTGACAGATGATCAGGTTGATCAATAAAAATTGTCTGAAGCTTATCAATTTTTGATAAAGCATGAAAATCTGTAAAATTTGCAATATGGGGCAGTCTGATAACAGCAATAGCAGGCTTGTCTGCTTGAAAATCTTTAAAACTGGTGCACTGCTCAATTTCAACAGAATCTTCTGCATCAATTTTAAAGTGTGTGTACCAGGGAAGAACACCAAGAACCTTTTTCCCGGTTCGTTTTTCAATGTATTCTATGCCATCATTAAACAAGGCAATATCACCTCTGAAACGATTGATAATAAAACCTTTTATCATATCCTGATACTTGACAGGGAGACATTTAAGAGTACCGATAATCTGTGCAAACACCCCGCCCCTGTGAATATCAGCAACAAGAATAACATCTGCCCCGGCATATTCAGCCATGGCAAAATTCACAATATCATTGGGCATGAGATTGACTTCAGCACAAGATCCGGCACCTTCAAGAACAATCCTCTCATATTTTTTTTCAAGGCGGTCAAAGGCTTTGCAGGCCTCTTTAAAATAAAACTCTTTATTTTTATGGTAATCCATGGCTGTATGATTGCCGTGAACTTTCCCATTGAGAATTACCTGAGACTGCTTTTCTCCTGTTGGTTTTAAAAGAATGGGATTCATATCAACATGGGGAGAGAGTCTTGCAGCTTCTGCCTGGACAATCTGTGCCCGTCCCATCTCAAGGCCTTCCGGGGTGATTCCTGAATTATTGGACATATTCTGTGATTTAAAGGGTGCAACACTCTCTTTTTTATCTGCAAGAATTCTGCATACGGCTGCTGCAATAATTGATTTGCCCACATCAGAGCCGGTTCCAAGAATAGCAATATTTTTTTTCATTATTTTTCTATTCCAACCCTTGCCTTGATACCCTGTTTATAATAGTGCTTGATCTCTTTCATTTCGGTGACAAGATCTGCTCTCTCAATCACTTTTTGACTTGCATTGCGCCCTGTAATGACAAGTTCAACATTTTCAGGCTTCATATCCATAAGCTCTAAAAGTGCTTTTTCTGTAAACAAGTTGCACATAACTGCAACATTAGCTTCTTCAGCAATAACTACATCGTATCTGTTCTGCTTTAAAATTTCACACAACTTTAGATAACCTGCAGCACCTGCTGCCATATCATCTTCAGATGGTTTTCCTTTAACAAACCGTCCAAGACCATATTGTTCAATGGTGATATTATCAAATCTCGATAAAGCCTTGATTTCAGAATAATCACCTTTTTTTAAAAACTGGATAATATAAACATTGAGGCCTGCTCCTGCTGCCCGTAGCGCAAGGCCAAGGCTTGCTGTTGTTTTGCCTTTACCATTTCCTGTATAAACCTGGATATATCCTTTCATAATTTTCCTTTCAGATATCTGTTATGCTGTCTCTTGTTAGTCCGTTGCATTTACCCGTTCCAGGATGGCTTTATAAAACTGTGTTCATATCTTATATTTTTTTCCATAACCCCTGGGTGTAAAGAGGAAATCAAGATATCTTAAAGAGGTGCTTGAACCAATAAATACTACGGTCTGCATACCTATATCAGCTGTGTCCATCTGGTCAAGAGTTGTAAATGATATATTTTGATTTTCTCTCATTGCCCCTGTGACAATCGCAACAGGCGTGGACCCTTCTCTATGTTCCAGTATAAGTTCCTGGGCTTTTGTGATTTGCCAGTCTCGTTTTTTACTTTTTGGATTATAGATAACAATGACAAAGTCTGCCATGGCAGCATATGTCAACCGTTTCTCAATTTTCTCCCATGGGGTTAAAAGATCGCTCAGGGAGATGGCAGCAAAATCATGGGTCAGAGGAGCTCCGGCTAAAGCGGCTCCCGATGCAAGGGCAGGAATCCCGGGAATGATTTCAAGAGGCAGTCCTCTATTGCTGTTGGAAGACTCAGATTTATCCCTGGCTCTTATAAGTTTTATATCCCGTTTTTTACAAATTTCAAAAACAAGGCCTGCCATGGCATAAATACCTGGATCACCCCCTGAAACAAGAGCACATGACTTGCCGATTAAAGCCATATCAATTGCTTTTTCAACTCTTTCCACCTCTTTTGTCATGCCGGTAGAGATGATTTCCTTGCCCGGGATAAGATCTTTAATCAAGTCAATATAGGTTGTATAACCTGCTATACAATCAACCTGTTTGATAATTTCAATGGCTCTTAAAGGCATATAAGAGATATCTCCCGGCCCTGTCCCGATTACATAAAGTGTCATTTTTTTATTGCCACTGCGATTGTGACATCCCTGTTTTTCTGTTTTGTAACAATTAAATTCCCTCCTGATTCATCCGATTTGTCCCTGGATGAGGCAGCTGATAAAATTGCTGCTGCTTCACAAACACTTTTTACACCAAGATGTTTTTCCACCATCTTTGACGGAGTTTTAATTGTTTTAACTGAGTTTAATTCCTGGTTATTATAAAAATCGATCTTGATCTGCATCTCATCGGAGAGTTTTAACAAACCTGTTTCATCTTTTTTTACTTGTGTTGTTCCAAATCTGTAAACACTGTTGATGGACAAACCTTGTTCTTTTAAAACAGATAATAAAAATTCTTTAAGGGCTTTATATTTTGTTCCTCTATTGCACCCTATTCCCACACTTAACACAGGCGGTCTTAAAATCAAAGTTTCACGTGAAACTTTTTTAATTTCATGGGAGCAGAGTATTTTTTTGTTTTCAATATTTTTATCGTCTGCTTCTATACCTATCTCACTTGCATCAGTCCAAAAATTTTCAGGCAGAACATTTTTAATAATGCCACAAGGATCATACAGGCTTACAGGCCGGCCAGCTAAAAACGCCATGTTAATATGCTTAATATTTTGTGGTGTTTCAATCATAATGCTCTTTTTTTTTGCTATCATATCAATGGAGGGGAGATTGTTGGTGTCTGTTGCCGTAGTAATCACAGGCTCTGCTTTAATAATAGCAGCAATTTTTTTGGTCAGTGCGTTTGCCCCGCCAAGATGTCCGGATAAAAAACTTATTGCGTAATTAGCCTTATCCTCCACCACAACAACTGCCGGATCAAAAATTTTTGATTGCAGCAAAGGTGCTATGATGCGGATTGCAATTCCTGTGGAAAAAATAAAAACATGACCAGAAAAATTATTAAACTGCCGTTCTATCTCTTTGGATAATTTTTTAAAAACAGAAATATTTTTACTAAATGGGTGTTGCTTGTCCTGCTCCTGCCAGAGTTTTTCTGAAACAAAAAAAGTCGAGCCTTTAACTGCATTGTGAATTTTTCGGCCAAGCAGTTTTCCATTGGGTGTAATACTCCAGATGGCAATTGAATCTATTCTATTTTTTTGCATCTCTATATCCATGGGAAAACCCTGCATCATACAGTTTTGATTTTAAAATATTTTTTGATTTGCTGCCTGCTGCTGCCTCAACACATTTTCCTGCAATAATCAGAGCATGTTTTGTGATTCTGTTTTCTTTACATTTCTTAACAAGGTCTTGAGTTTTTGTATAAATTATTTTTTCTTCCGGGTGACTCATTTTATATGCAATTGCACATAAAGACTCTTTGCCGTAATGTTTTTCCAAAACCTTTTGTACTTTTTGTATAAGCCCTATGCTGAGATATATTGCCATGGAAGCTTTGTGTGCTGCAAGTTTTTCAAGATCTTCAGATTCTGGAACAGGTGTTCTTCCGGAAATTCTTGTTAAAATCAACGTCTGCGTAATTTCAGGAAGGGTGTATTCCATATTCATTTTTGAAGATGCTGCAAATGCTGCTGTGACTCCCGGAATCATTTCATAGGGAATGTCTATTTTTTCAAGTTCTCTCATCTGCTCATAAATAGCTCCATACAAAGCCGGGTCACCAGTGTGCAGACGAACAATCTTTTTTCCTCTCTTATGATATGTTTTGATGGTATCAATAATTGTATTAAGATCCATGCCTGCACTTGATTTTGTTTCAGTTTTTTTACCCTTCCAGCATAAAACAGCTTCGGGAACAAGAGAACCTGCATAAATTATTAGATCTGCTTTTTTAAGCGCGTTCATGGCTTTGACAGTAATAAGATCAGGATCACCCGGCCCGGCTCCTGCAAAAATCACTCTGTTTTTATCTTTTTTCATGTTTTTTTATCCATCTCTTGTTTCATAATCTTTAAACAGGCTTCCAGTTTATATATTTTCAGGTTATGGTTAAAGGGCAACAATCTTCTCCAATTTTGAAACAGTGAAAATTAACATTTGATATCTCGCTTTCAGGGTTTTGTGCCTGATATTATCCATACAGGATTCAAAGCCTCAAGCCTGTCACCAAATGGCATGGGCCTGGATCTTGCAATCTGGATCTGTACAATTTGAGGATCAAAGTTTAATTCCTTTAATAAACGCAGTGCTGTATGAAAATTTTGCAGCAGTACGCTGTTAACAACTATAACACCAGATGGTACAAGTTTTTCACAGCATATTTGTATAATTTTTTTAAGATTCTTCCCGCCTCCGCCTATAAAAATTCTATCAGGGTTTTCTTCTATTTCACCAACTCCCTTTGGGAACTCTTTGTTTATCACTTTTATATTTGCGCAATGGAATTTTTTAATATTGTAAACAATATCAGAAATTCGATTTTGATTTTTTTCTATTGCATACACCCTTCCTTCTGGTATTTGAAGTGCTGCTTCAATACCAAGAGAGCCGGAACCTGATCCAATATCCCACAACAGATGATTTTTTTTTATCAATTTTAATTTGGACAGTGTGATGCTGCGAACTTCTGATTTTGTAATCAATCCTTTTGAATGTTTAAACAGGGAGTCTTCCATTCCAATATGTGTTTCATGTGAAACATCTATATTCTCTTTTTTAATTTTTTTTAAAATAACAATGTTGGGTTGAGAAAATTTTTGCGTGGCTGCCTCCTCAAGATTGTCCAACCATTTTATTTTTTCTTTTTTCATGTCTCCAAGATTTTCCAGAACACAAAATGTAAAATCAAAAAAACTGTTTTTAATTAGCTCAGCCGCAATATATTGAGGATTTTTTTGCGGATCTGTTAAAAAAGCTACCTTGCTTTCTCCGGCAAGAGTTGAAAAACAAAAAGGTTTGGATTGTTTTCCGTGAAGGCTGATAATTTTTGCATCGTGCCAGGGTTCTTTAATTGCTACAAAAGCAGCTGAGATGGAAGAGATATTTGAATGGATATTTATCTGCTCTTTATGAAAATATTGGATCAATGTTGAGCCAATACCATAAAAGAGAGGATCACCGGAAGCCAGGACAACAATTTTATTAGTATTTATTTTCTTTTTAATAGTCTCCACTATTTTTTTAATGGAACCTGTGACGGGAATTTTTTGGATGGCAGGCAGATCAAACATCTCAAGATAGCGCCTGCCTGCAACCAGCACATCACATCTGTTTATTATGTCTAAATGATTTTGGGTAAGGTCTTTCTTGCTCTGCCCCATACCGATAATGTCAATTGGGTTCATCTATATCACCATATAATAAAGGGTTCCCATTAATATTATACTCAAAACTCTGAAAACTTGTCCTGATAATAGCAGTTGCAGTCCCATTTTGGGAGAAAAAATTCCCATATATCTTGGAAGTTGGTGACGAAGAGCTCGTATGGGAAATGCAATAATATTTCCAAGCAGCAGAGCAATTACAGTCTGTTTGACAGTGATAACACCTGCATCCAGCAATGCCCCGGCAGCTGCAAACCCTGATGTAAATTCTGCAGCAAAGCTCAATATCACTACAGACAGTGATTCTATGGGCATTATAGAGAGAGTAACAAATTGTGATAAAGACTTATTAAGATAATCAAAAAACCCATTTAAATTAAGAATAAACACAATGGTATAAATTGGCAGCACCCAGATAATAATTCTGATTATTCGGCCTGGCAGCTTTGATTTTATTTTTTTTATAATGGTTGGGAAATCTTTTTTATCATTTTTTTCATCTACCTTTGACTGGACTTTTTCCTTATCAGCTTCCTGATAATTTTTAAGAAAAATTCTACCAAAGAGAAGAAAACAGATAGTTCTTAAAAGAGTTGCAAGAAATGTAATAATAAAATACAAAGCCCCAGCATAACCGGTTAAGGGAAGTACTATAAAGACAGTTGTTGGCAGATGCAGAAAAAATGCCGGGAACTGATTTATATAGTTAGATAAAAACAGTTGCATTTTACTGATTTTCTTCTCTTCATAAAAATCAAGAAGCATGGCATTGGCAGAAGCTCCAGAAAAAAATGCAGTTGTAAAAGCAGCGCTGCATCTGTTTCCAAGATTTGAAAAAGAAAAAAACGGCCATGCAAGAATGGCAAGATGCTTTGTCCAGCCAAAACCTTCAATTACCTGTCCTGCCAAAAGTCCCAGTGAGATAAACATGACAAGACGCAGCAAAGGAATACCAAGTTTATTGATACCGACAGCAAGGCTGATATTGTTAAAATAGATAGCACTGAAAATCAAACATGCAAGAGTAAAGCCTGTTGAAATCCAAAAATCCTTATATTTTACTTCACCAGGTTTCATTTTGATGCCAGTATCAATGTCCAGTAATCAGGCTTTTTTGTTTCAAGTTCATTAATATTGTTTATAACCTGTTCATTTTCACGACCACACTTTGATACAGCCACGGCTTTATTATCAAAACCTGTCTCTTTTAAAGCACAGTTTATATCTTTTATGTTTTTATATGCCTTTACTATGGCAACATTTTCAACACCACTGTTCTTTCTTATCTGTTCACCTCCAAAGGCTCCGGAGATTATAAGCAGGGATTCTTCACCTTCAACAAGGATCTTGTTCAATCTTGCAGAGGCAGCATGGAAAGAGGTAATACCCGGGATAGTCTCAATATCAGCTTCAGGCATAATACACTCCATCTTTTTTAAGATATAACCAAAGGTGGAGTAGGTTGTGGGGTCTCCAAGAGTAAGAAAAACTGCATTTTTCCCTTTTTTTAACTCTTTTGCTATCTGTTTTGCATTATAAGTCCACGCAGCCTCAACCTCTTTTTCATCTTTGGTCATGGGGAAAGACAATTTTTCAATCCTGGTTGAAGGCGATATATAAGGTGTTGCAATTTCAACAGCAAGGCTGTATCTGTTTTTTGTAGATGCAGCAGTAAAAATAATATCAGCCTCCTTGATGATCCTGACAGCCTTGATTGTCAGAAGTTCCGGGTCGCCCGGGCCTACACCTACACCAAAAAGTTTTCCTGTAGTTTTCATTGTATATCCTCTTTAAAAATATCAGGATAAAGGATTGTTCCTATTGTTATAATTCCTTTATAAAGCCTGGAAACAGGCCTTGACACTATACTTTCATCAATTAAATATATTTGATTGTTCTTTATAGCTTTTATAATATTGAATCCTGGTTCTTGTTTTATCTGTTCTATATTTACAGCATTCATTACACCATGCTGGGCTAAAAACACATCAATCTGTGATGCTTTTGCAAGAATTTGCTCTTTACCATAAATGGCAATATTTGTATTTCGTGATGCTTTTGCATCAAAAGCCACATTAATTCCACCTGCTGTTTCAAGGGCAAAGATTGGCATAGCGGTTTGTGTAAAAGTTTTCATCCTTGTATGAATGGCCTCAAAATAGACCTTTTTTCTATCTTTAATCCTGCTGGTTTTCTGTCTGATATTGTCTGTTTTCTGTTTAAAATCCTGGACCATTTTTTTGGATTGCTGTTCTCTGCCTGTCAACAGGCCTAATTTTAACCAGTACTCATACATCTCTCTTATTCTGGAAGGTTGAAGGGAAACAATTGTAATACCTGATTTTTCAAGGCGATTAATCAATTTTGGATAACCATTATCAATCATGGGTCGTATGAGAACAAGATCGGGCATAACCGCCATAAATTTTTCAGGACCGTCATGGTAGGAAAATCTTTGCTTTTCATCTACTTTTTCAGGAAAAGTATCATTAATGGAAACCCCGATTATATTATTCTCAAGCCCCAGATAATAGAGATTTTCCGTATGGGCACCATAGAGGGAGATTATCCTTGTGAATGATTTTTCAAAAGTAATCTTCCGACCTTTTTTATCTGTAATCTCCAATGCAGATGCCGGGATTGAAACACTCAAGAGTATAAAAACCATGAGCCTGGTTACAAGGTTTTTAAATATTTGTCGAATAATACACCTGTTTTGCTTGAACATGTTCGTTAAATTCAACAGTTGATCTTACATCAAAAACATCTTTAATACTTTGCTGGGTTAAAACTTCCTGTGAATTGCCAAAAGCTTTTATTTCACCCTGCTTTAACATCAATAATTCATCAGACCAGCTTGAGGCAAGGTTTAAATCGTGGAAAACACTTATAACAAGTCTATTTTTTTCTTTGATGGATTGTTTTACAAGCTTGAGCATGTGCAGGGTATGATTAATGTCCATATTAGAAAAAGCTTCATCCAACAAAAGAATTGGCGTATCCTGACATAAAGCCCTTGCAAACACACACCTTTGCTTTTCTCCTCCGGACAGCTCATTTATTTTTCTATCCTGCAGATGTTTTATCCCGCATACCTCCAGCATTGTTTCCACTTTTACAAAATCATCCATGCTGGGATGTGAAAATCTTGGTATATAAGGATGTCGTCCCATCATGACCACATCTTTGACGCTGAAAGGGAAATTTATACTATAATCCTGGGATACAATGGAAATTTTCTTTGAAACCTCTTTTTTAGTAAGAGATAAAATTGTTTTATTATCAATCTCAATATGACCTGCACAAGGATTTAAAAACCCGGAAATCAAATCTAACAGAGTTGTTTTACCACTACCGTTTGGGCCTATAATTGAGTAAAAATTTCCAGATACAAAAGAACAGCCGATATTTTGAATCACCATATCGCCTTCATAGGCAAAAGATATATTATTGAGACTCAATTCCATGATTTTTTATTCCTGCTCAAAAACCCATGTTTGAATGAAAAGTTGCCCATATGTGAGGCGCAAAATCTTTTGTAACCGGAGTGTACTGTAGTACATGAGGATTGCAAAAGGTTGAAGCAACGAAGCAGATGGGTGAGTTTTCGTTCAAACATTATTTAAACCTGTTCTTTTTAAAGATCCAGCAAAAGAGAGGTCCGCCGGTTAAGGCTGTTAAAACTCCAATGGGTATCTCATAGGGTAAAACTGCACGGGTGATAGTATCGGCAAATAACAGGAGGGAAGCCCCTGCCAGCATGGAGAGAGGAATCAATTTTCGATTATCCGGCCCTGTTATAAACCTGACCATGTGGGGAACCAAAAGCCCCACAAAACCAATGATACCAGACACAGACACACATACGGCAGCAAGCATTGATCCTGTGACCAGCAGAATTATATTTGTTTTTTTCAGGTCAACACCAAGACTTGCAGCAGATTTTGCTCCAAGTGAAATCAGATTCAAATCCCTGGCATAAAAAATTGAAACAGAAAAACCAATTAGAAGAAAAAGAGTTACAATCTGAAAATCAAACCAGGTTTTAGAAGCAAAACTTCCCATGAGCCAGAAAATTATTACTGATACCTGTTCATTGGCAATAAATTTTAAAAAACTGATTCCGGCAGAGAGTATTGCTCCAACAATAATTCCCGACAGAATCAAATTGTTGGATGACAATCCTGCCATTGGATTTTTTGAAGAGTAAGACAAAAACATAACCACAAACAGGGTTGTGCATGCACCCATAAAAGCAAACAGCGGAACAGATACATATGCAGCACTTAAATTCAATATAATAGCAACACACGCTCCAAAAGCAGCTCCTGCTGAAACGCCAAGAGTATAAGGATCGGCCAGGGGATTCAACAGTATCCCCTGGAACAGACTTCCTGATACAGCAAGGGCAGCTCCAACCCCGGCGCAGGTAAGTATTCTCGGAAGCCTCACATCAAAAATTACTGCAAGCCAGGTTGCATTTATGTTTTTTAATATCTGAAGATCAGCAGTGATCTTTCCATATAGAATAGTGATGATGTCTTTAATTGGAATGTTGATATATCCGAGCGATAAAGAAGTTATTATCATTAAAACAAGAAAAAGGGAGAAAAAGACCACCAGATATCTCGTTCTCCCTTTTGATATGGCATTGGGTATACTCAATGTTTTGCCATAATCTACAGGTTGATACCTGAAGCTTTTGCAGCATCTTTTATATGATCTACAAAAAGATCTGCGAATAGGTTATTTGATCCAAGACCCAGGAGAATTGTTTCAACTTTAAAACCAGCACTGCTTAATACGGATTTCCAGGAATCTTCTTCATCAGAGGCCATATCATTGGTTGCATGATCTCCTGCAACAATCATCATTGGTTTTAACAGGATATTATCAATTTTGGGAGTAAAATGGTTAAGGTTTTTCTTAACATCTTCAAGAACATCTTCAAGGCTGGGATACCCTTCAACGCTTCCTATAAAAATTTTAGCCCCGGGGTAGGTCTGCCGCATTAATTTTTGAAATTCAACATACAACCCTGTTGACCACACTTCATTGCCATGAGCCATATATACAAGAGCAGCTTTTTTCTGTTTTGCAAGAGAGACGTCACTGGCAAATGTTTTAACAGCCTTTTTCATGTCATCATGGTAAGGATATATATCGCCAACAGTTCCAAGGGCCGGTCTGCCAAGGGCTATTTTATTAAATGGTTTCCATTTATCTCTTATGGTCTTGATGGAGCGTATGGCATTTACATATTGACTTAAATCAGAAAATTGTTCCATGTGGAACAAATGGGTTGGTTGAACTATAACATCCTTAAATCCTTGACTTTTCAAGTCTCCAAAAGTGGATAAAAGATTTTTTGTAAAGAGGATTTCTTCAGGAATCCCTTTTTTTATCCATTTTTCCGGGGTTTTGGTTCTTTTCTGCCAGATTGACCGGATAATATTGGATGTAAACACAACCCTGACTTCGGTATCTGGAAAAGCTGCCTTTACTCTTGAAGTTATATTAACTATGGATTGTACTGCAGCAGGCACAGTAGTGCCAAAGCTGGCAACTATAATAGCAGTTTTGGCATAGAGCTGTGCGCTGAAAATCAGACTGAAAATAACAACAAGTGCAATAATTTTAATTTTTTTCATGATAACTCCTCGCTTATTATAAATTATGCGTTACAATATGCGAAGGACTAAAGCATAAACAAAAAAATCCCATACCAGAAACTCTCTGATATGGGAACCGTTTTTTTCCTCATCTATTGATCTGCAATGGTCCTCGCAAGCAACACGATCAAACATTCAGGCAGGTTTTCTGACTCCCGGATCAATTTACTTGTCATTCCTTCCCGTTATGTGGAACTCAATTCAACAGTGGTATTATGACGTTCATTCCCGGTTACAGCGGCGGGTCCGCTCCTGATTTACACAGGATTCCCTCTTAACTGCATTATGCAGCACCTGAAATTTTTAAACAAAATAGCTTTATTGCACCAGGGTGTCAAGAAAAATTTCTCGGCAGGCTGTCGAATATTACTCATTTGCAACAAATATATCCTGATTCAACACATCAAGCTCATTGAAACCAACTTTCAAGGAGAAGATAACCGCAAGCATGGTGGAAAAATATTCAATGTAGAAAATTGAAAACATAATGGCAATCTGATATTTTATGGCAACGGCAGGGATTGATCCTCCAAGAATCTGACCTGTCATCATGCCGGGTAGAGAGACAAGGCCAATGGTTGCCATGGAAGCGATTATCGGAGCAATGGCAGCTGAAAAACTCTGCAGGAAATAGGGTTTTAATGCCTGCATACGATTATTAAACAGTGAAACTGAATAGAGATAAACCTTTTCATCTTTTTGAATGCCTGCGTAAAAATTACTCAGACCGATAATTATACTTCTAAGACTGTTGCCAAGAAGCATACCGCCAATGGGAATCAAATATTTTGCTTCAAAGAGATTATCAATTCTTACCACAACAGCATTAAAGAAAAACAAAATAACAACAAAAGGAATCAGCAGGGAGAAAAACAGAGGAACAAAAAAGAGTTTAAACTTAAGATTGCATGAACGTATTATTGACTGACAGGCAATGGATATCATTATCAAAAGATAAACACTGTTTAACAGAGGAGAGTTGAGTTTGAACAAAAATTCAAGATAAACTCCCACAAAACCGAGTTGAACACACATTCTGATAATGGAGGTAATCAGAGTTTTATTTATTACAAGTTTTAAGCGAGTATTAAAATATATAATCGGAATCAGAAAGACAAGCAGCGATGCAAGAGATAAAAAATTAAGATCTTGGGCACCCAATTTATTCCCACCTTTCTATTTTAATGTTTCTGTTTTTTTTCCAGACACTGTCATGGGATATTATGATAATGGTTTTCTCCTGATCAAGAATAAAATCTACAATCTTTTTTTTCATTACATCATCAAGAGCTGATGTGGGTTCATCAAAAAGCCAGACAGGGCGGTCCAGAAGAAAACAGATTAAAAGCCCTACTCTCTGACGTTCACCACCGGATAAATCTTTAACATTTTGCTCCAGAATCCCAATATTGAGATCCAGAAAAGTCAACAGCTCATTCAATTTGTCATTTTTGTAACTTATTGAGTTAGCTTTGAGAATTTCATTTATGAGATTGTTAATGATGCCATCTCTAAGGTCGATATCCTGGCTTAAATAGAAAATCTGTTCTCTGATTCCAGTGATATGAGCTTTACTGATTTTGCACCCGTTAAAAATGACTTTTCCTTTGTCTATTGTTCCAAAGCCTAATAACAGTTTAAACAAGGTTGTTTTTCCAATGCCGGATTTACCTTGAATCAATACTTTTTCATTTTTAAGAATGGTTAAATCAAAATTGGTCAATATCTCTTTGCCCTGAAGTGAAAGACAGACAGATTCAAATTTGATCATTGTCTGAGACTTTGGTGCATGATTGTTTACAGGTTCTGGTATATTGTTCATATCTTGAGCAACTCTATTTTATTGTACAATATTTCACCATTTTATATGGTATAGCCACTTTACCTCCCCTTAATGAAAGGTTGATTTTACTATCTGACTTAAAACCGTTAATTTATCCAATTTATGCATTGGGTTAAAATCTTCAAATTCTCCATCAGTCATTAAGAATAATATGTAATAAGTTACCATAGATTATTATGGGGTTCAATGAATATAGAGGCAATACAGGCAAGAAAAACAAAAATTTTTATTCTTGATTTTCTTTTTCAGGTTTAATAAAAGAAGTTTTGCATTAAACTCGTAGAAAATTTAAATAAAAAGGATATGAAATATATGGACCGGGCAGAATTCAATCAAATATTTACACAAGATTTTCTTGATCAGCTTTTGCCTTTAAATCTCAGCAATAAATTTTTTGAAGCACTTTATGGAGATGCATCAGACGGTGCATATAATATCAGGCTTCAATTTGTTTCTGCCAGCGATGAACAGATTGTTCTGGAGTTTAATCTTCTCCAGAGACTTGGGAAATGTATGGTATGCAGTCTTACATATGGTCTTCCAAATGTGTTTTCCCGTCATCCTCTGATCAATATTAATAATATGATTAAAAAAATTGAAGAAAAAGGTGTTAAAGTAGAAAACTGGTATCTTGGTGATACAAAAGAGGTGAATAATTCTCTTCATACTATTCCTTTTTATCTGGATCTTGAATAGATAAACCATCTTTTACAAAATCAAAGCATTGTAACCGTGAAAAGCATGAATGCCATGAAGAAAAAAACTTCATGGCATTCATGTGATTAATAATCACTCTCTTATAGTGATAACTTCATTGTATAGCGACCTGGTGATTAGTTATTGTTTAAGCTTTTTGTAAATCAGGAAATTGTTTGTCCAGAATTTTATTCCATGCATCTAAATCAGATTTGACCGTTTTAAACAAAGAACCAACATTGCCTTTAATCGTAATGGATTCAATTGTATCTCCCTGGGCAATACTGTCCACGATTTTCTGATCTTCATCGCTTTCAACCGCGCCAAAAACAGTATGCATACCGTTTAAATGGGGGGTAGGGCCATGGGTAATAAAAAATTGACTTCCGTTTGTACCCGGACCTGCATTGGCCATGGACAAAACACCTGGTTTATCATGTTTCAGATCTTTTTTGCATTCATCCTTGAATTCATATCCAGGACCGCCCATGCCATTTCCATGTGGGCATCCACCCTGGATCATGAAATCTGCGATTACGCGATGAAATTTAAGATCGTTATAATATTCTCTTTTTGCAAGGTTTGCAAAATTACCACAGGTGACAGGTGTCTGGTCTGCAAACAGATTTATGTTGATAGTACCTTTGCTTGTTTCCATAATTGCTTTTAATTCAGGCATATTTTTCTCCTCTTTAATATTAAAGTAATAAAGATATGAATCATGAGAAACAGATTGCCAGATTTATTTCTCTTATTTTTCATATCTTCCGTTCAAACTTAAGATTTTGTTTTAATTTGTCAAATAAAAAGAGTGGTGTGAACCTCCTTCATTGTATTTTTGATTGCTTTAAAAAAGATGTTTTGCTAATTAATAATGCAGATTAGTTAAAATTTGCTTTAAACATGATTTTTAAAAAAAGAAAATAACTAACAGATTTGACAATAAAAAAAGATAAAGAATTAGAAAAAATATCCAACCGGAGTTTGCTGCTGCCCTATGGCATCCCCTATCTTGCCTATGTTGGAATTGCATCCTTAAGTCAGGACAGAATCCCTGTTGAAATCTCCTATGCCATGAAAATTATTATTGTTCCTCTGCTTTTGTATTGGGCATGGAAATGGTATGTCCCGATTACAGGCCCTGAAAAACCATTGGGTTCAGTAATTTATGGTATTATTTTCGGGATTGCAGGTCTTGTAATATGGTGTGTTTTAATGGCTCTCTTTATAGATATTAAAGGAGGGGCATGGGCTGATTCTGGTTTTTTTTTGCGGACCTTTTCAGCTGTTTTAATTGTCCCTGTTTTTGAAGAATTTTTTATCCGTGGTTATATCCTTCGAACAGCTTTGCAGTGGGATATCAACAGAAAAACCATGAAAAAAACTTCTGCTTTAAATGAAACACTGGATAATAACTCCATATTTGATGTTAAGCCCGGAGCCTGGAGCGTTATGGCTGTTGCCATATCTTCCATTGCTTTTACTGCAGGGCATCTGATGGTGGAGTGGCCGGCAGCAGTGGCATACAGTATCTTGATATCCTGCTTGTGGATTATCAGAAAAGATCTACTCTCCTGCATGGTAGCCCATTCAGTGACAAATTTAACCCTGGCAATTTATGTTTATTACTCTGGAAACTGGGGTTTCTGGTAATTATTATAATTAAACCCATAAAAATAAATTTGAATTTTAACACAAAAATCACCGGCCTAAGGAGCCGCCGGATGCGGCGAGTTAGGTCCGGTGGATTGCCCTGTTATAGGTTTTTATCTCTTATAATTTTCATTTTGCTGCGCTGCCAGAAATAAAATTATAAAGCCACGCAAATATTGCTCCGCCGATTAATCCATCTATTGATGCCCAGACTAAACCGATAATGCTGCCAACGGGACTTATGCTATACCCGCGATAAAGCCGTCCGATAAATGTGATTTCGCCTGTTGCGCCATCAAAGGCAATTATCCACCATGTAAGAAGAAACAATCCTAGTCCCCAAATCAAAGCGCAAGCCAAAGCAAATGCCTTTACGTTTAGTTTCATATTTTCCTCCATTTTTTTATTTTCCTATAAC
>JAQIBP010000054.1 GCA_027858995.1 Deltaproteobacteria bacterium
ATATCAATAACTTATAAAATAGTTTTTTTGATTGAAAAATATTTTTTGGCTTTTCGGGCAAAACTCCAACATTACGAAAAATAAAAACCATATCATCTGAAACCCTTTGCCCTTATTGAGTATATTTTTTCACCGAGAATTGCTGGTAAATCCATTGAAAATTACTTCCCAGCATTGCATTCACCTGTATAGTGATCATATTTAAAATCATAGTTTTAAAAAACCTTAATCAAGGAGAAACTCAATATGAAACAATTATTTGATCCCATCTCTATGGGAAGTTTTAAACTAACAAATAGAATTGTATTAGCACCCATGACAAGAGGCCGTGCCGGCTCTGAGCGTATACCAAATGACCTGATGGCTGAATATTATTTTCAGAGGGCTTCCGCCGGGTTATTGGTCACAGAAGCAACAGTTATTTCAAAGCAGGGCATCGGGTGGATTGGCTCTCCGGGAATATACAACAGTGAAATGATAAAGGGATGGCAAAAAGTCACAAAGAGATTAAAACCTACTGGCACTCCGCTGTTTTTACAGCTCTGGCACTGTGGCAGAGCATCTCACAGTGATTTCCACAATGGAGACGCTCCTGTTTCCGCTTCAGATGTCAGACTGGAAGGTGACGGCATCCATACACCATCAGGAAAAAAAGAGTATGAAAAACCTCGTCCTTTGACTGTTGATGAAATTAAAGCCACTATAGGTGATTACAGGAAAGCATCTGTTAATGCAAAAAAAGCAGGTTTTTCAGGAGTTGAAGTGCATGCTGCCAACGGATACCTGGTCAATCAGTTTCTGGATTCAAAAACAAATCTTAGGGACGATCAATACGGCGGAAGTCTTGAAAATAAATTTCGATTTTTGAAAGAGGTGCTTGAAGCTGTACTGGAAGTCTGGTCTCCGGAACAAATTGGTGTCCGAATATCACCCAATGGTATTTTTAACGATATGGGCAGCAATGATTTCAGGGAAACATTCCTGTATGTTGCAGAAGAATTAAACAAATTAAAACTGGGTTATCTACACATAATGGATGGCCTTGCCTTTGGTTTCCATGAGAAAGGCGAACCCATGACTTTGTCTGAATTTCGAAAGGTATACAAGGGTATCATCATGGGTAATTGCGGGTACACAAAGGAATCGGCTGAAGAGAGGATTACAAACGGAGATACAGATCTGACTGCCTTTGGCAGACCTTATATTACCAATCCTGATCTGCCGGAACGGTTTAAAAATGACTGGCCATTGAATCCTTATGAAGATATGTCTTTATGGTATACACCTGGACATGAAGGATATACAGATTATCGGCCTTATAAACAGCATGAGACCTTTGAATAACGTCCCCTTTTGCCCAATTGCTACGGAATATGAAAATGATAATCCTAAAAATACTTAATGTATTCTTCCGGTTATAATTTTCATCTTCCTTGCACTAAAACAAAATTGAACATTATTCAAAAGTCTCAGCATGATTAGGTTGATTTAAATATAAAATCATCAGCAGGGGTGGTTTCAAACCTATTCCTGCCATATATTAAAAAACCTATGATTAAAAACTCATAATTTTTCTTGTCTCTTTAAGCCAGTAATCCATGCCCATTTCCTTGAACGACGCTTCAGCCTCTTTTAAATGATTTATTGCCTCTTTTTGTTGATTGTTCCGGGTATATAGTTCTCCCAAAAAAAGGCGTGCCAGTGATATATCCGGTTTTGTATCCAGTTCAGTCAGTATCCCAAGCCCTTCAAAGATTTGCTGTTTTGCTTCTTTTTGAGAGCTGTCTGGCAGATTCCCTGTAATCCGTCCTCTCCAAATCATTGCATTCCCTTTGAAATAGGACTCATCATTTTTTATTGCAGATTCCAGTGATTTATTCATAAACAAAAGGGCATCTTCCAAATCACCGGATAGATAACAACACATCCCCGCAAAACATTGAAGGATCGATACCTGCCCTTTGATTCCGGTATCCTGAAACTCATTCAAGCCTTCTTCAGCCAGTGCTCTTCCATGTATCGGATCGTTGGTAAATGCCTCTGTAATCCCCAGTCCACTCTTGGTCCTAGCTTTGATTTGAACAAATTCGACCTTTTCCAGACCTTTGAGGCAACTTGTGAAATAGTCTCTGGCTTCATTCCAGGCACCCTTCAATAAAAGGCTCATCCCAAAATTGAAGCGGCACAGGCTTATGGTAAAGAGATTTTTAGATTCCACGGCCTCTTCGAGCCCGTACAAACAGTGGGATATTCCCTCTTTAAACCGTCCCAAATGGGCCTGACTGAATCCGGATATAGAAAAGAGTGTCGGATAGACAATAGCCGGGCCCCCAAAGTTATCCCGTTCCTTTTCCTCCTTATGAATTGCATGAATCATTCTTGAGGTTATCTCAAGAACCCTGCTGTACCGGCCTACCGCCAAATTAGCTACACAAAGATCAGGCGCTGCCTGTGCCATTGCTTTAAGATCATTAATTATGGTTGCCTCTTCAAAAGCCTTTCCTGAAAATTTGATACCCTCCTTATGCCGTCCCTTGACGGAATGAAAAAAGCCCATATTACTGTAAAAGCGAATTAAACTTTTCTGGTCATTGAGTTCTGTTGAGATTTTTGCACCCTCTTCAAGGAGTCCCAAGCTCTCCTCAGGAAAATTAAGTAGGATGATGGGGCTCATCATGGCATGGATGATTTCCAGTTCCTTTTTCTTTTGTTCAAGCCCCTCAAAATATTGCTCAAGAACAGCAAAAGCTTTTTTATAAAACTCAAAGGCTTCAAAGGCCGAATTGCTCCGGATCGCCTTATCCCCTGACAGCTTCAGGTATTTGTATGCGTTCTCAGGATGATCACTCTTTGAAAAATGATATGCAATTACCTCATAAAACTCCTCCAGCCGGTTTGAATGCATCTCTTCGATCACAATGCCTATACTGCCGTGAATTTTTCTTCTCCGGTTGAAAAGAAGGCTGTTATAGGCAACTTCCTGGATAATGACATTTTTAAAGATGTATTCCAATTCCGGGAAAACCCTTTTTTCATAAATGAGTTCCAGACTCTGGAGTTTCAGTAAATAGGTTTTGATCTCATTATTTAATTCTGGAAGTGTCTGGAGTACTCTGAAGACAAAGCTTCTACCAATCACCGAGGCCACCTGCATGGTTGTTTTGATATTATCTTCAAGGCGATCCATTCTACCTGCGATTATCCCGTGAATCGTATCAGGCACCTGGTGCTGAGACATGGCTTCATCCAAGTTATAGCTGTTGTTCTCTTTCACAATTGTTTTGTTTTCAATCAGTGTGTATATAAGCTCTTCCATGAAAAGAGGATTTCCCGATGTACGTTCAAGAACAAGGTTCTCAACTTGCGGGGATATTTCACCATTGTGCAGGAGACAACCGATAAACCGTCTGCTTTCATCTCTGGAAAACGGATATATCCAGATCTGTTTATAAAAAGACTTATTTCCCCAGGAATGACTATATTCCGGACGATAGAGCAGCAGCAGCAGAATTCGCGTATTTGATATCCTTTCGATAAAATAGCTGATAAATTCTTCCGTAGTTTTATCAAGCCACTGAAGATCATCAACTACCAGAACAAGAGGGGTTTCCTGGCTTAATAGAATGAAAAAATTTCTAATGGCCTCAAATGTTTTTATCCGTTTTTCTTCAGGATCAAGACTCTCCCATTGATTGTCTCGTACAGGCAGTGATAGAAAATGCCTGAAAGTTGGGAGAGACAGAATCAAATCCTTATCAAGATCTTCCAACCTGATTTTCAGCTTTTTATTGATTCCCTCCTCTGATTCTCCCTCTCCAATATCAAAATAGGATCTGAAAATCTCCAGCATCGGTAAAAAAGGGATATTGCTGCTATACTGAAAACATCTGCTTTCAATATACCTGCATGGGTCATCGGTTCTTTGATGCATCTCGAAAACGAATCGTGATTTTCCAATACCAGCCTCCCCCACAATACCCACCACCTGGCCCCGGCCTGTTTTGACCTTTTCAAAGGCCTTTTGGAGATCATGCATTTCATCCACACGGCCGATATATTCAATTAATCCCCGGGCCTTTGATGCATCCAGACGACTGCGTATATCACTCACTCCGGTGAGTTTGTAAATCTTCTGTAGATCCTTTTTCCCTTTAACTGTAACCTTGCCAAGGCTCTCAAGCTGAAAATATTTTTTAACCAGTCCATGGGTAGTATCTGAAATAAGAATGCCTCCGGGCTCAGCCAGGCTTTCCATTCTTGCGGCAAGATTGGTAGTATCCCCCACTGCAGTGTAATCCATGCGAAGGTCATCCCCGATGGCACCCACAACAACCGGCCCTGAATTGAGACCGATCCGCATTTTAAAATCCGTTCCAAACTCCTTTTTGACTTTTCGACTGTATTCCATCAGAACTTTTTGAATGGAAAGTGCTGCATGACAGGCCCGTTGGGCATGGTCTTCATGGGCAAGGGGAGCTCCGAATAGCGCCATCACGCCGTCACCTGTGAACTGATTAATCGTTCCCTCATATCTATGAATTTCTTCCATCAATATTTTAAAGCACCCATCCATGATTTGATGAACCGTTTCCGGGTCCTGTTTTTCCGAAAGTGAGGTAAATCCTGTGACATCGGAAAAGAATACGGTTACCTGTTTTCTTTCACCCTCAAGGCTGCTCCGGGTGGTCAATATCTTTTCCGCCATAAATTTCGGGGTATAGGAGTCGGGCCGATTGTAATCAATTACCTGATCCGCCTGAGTGATTTCATTTAGTACAAGTTTCTGGCCGCATTCACCGCAATATTTTTTACCCACTGGTATCCTGCTGTCGCAGCCGGAGCATACTATGGCAATATTGGTGCCGCATTCTTCACAGAATTTTACACCCTCTCTATTATCGGACTGGCATGAAAAACATTTCATTAATCGTATCTCCGAATTTTACTCCCGGGTTATAAGTATAGTTTGAATTTAAGTTCGTGACTGACTCCTTTGCTTGATAATGCTTTTTTGACTATTCAGGTATGTCAATCAGGATAAAATCAGCTTTTTTGCTGGCTTTGAGTTCCAGAGAGGATACAGATGATATCCTGGCCTGATCTTTTTGCTGTAACAGATGGCCGTTAATCTGCAAACTGCCTGAAGAGACATATATAAACAGGTAACGCTCCTTTAATGTTGAATGTTTAACTATCTTTCCAGCATCAAGTATGGACCTGTAGATGGTTGCATCTGTATGAAAGCTGACAGTATCCGGTATGGACCGGCCCGATGCAACAGGCAGCAGGATGTTTTTATAATCCTCATTTTTGAATTGCTTTTGTTCATAGGAAGGTTTGAGTCCCTTAATGTCCGGCAGAATCCAGATTTGATAGAAGGCAAGCCCGGAATCTGACATATTGTATTCAGAATGGGTCAGGCCGGTACCGGCAGACATTCTCTGAACTTCTCCTGCTTTGATAATACCCTGATTTCCCATACTGTCTTTATGGGTTATCTCTCCGTCAAGAACCAGGGTGATGATCTCCATTTCTTCATGGGGATGGGTGGGAAAACCTTGCCCAGGCTGCACATAATCATCATTGAACACCCGCAGCTTCCCATGATTTAAATTGTCAGGGTCATAGTAGTTTGAAAATGAGAACAGCCAGTAAGTCTGAAGCCATCCCATATCCTTGAAGTGTCTCTCTTTTGATTTTATAATCTTTATCATAATATTTTCCCTGTCTGATATTGATGAGTTAAATTATAAATTTTGTTTACCAGGTTTTTTATCAGAAGTCTCCATAATTACCTCAATATTAACCAGCTTCTTATTAAAATAATTCATTTTTAACTAATATCAACTTTTTTGCATTTTCATCAAACTCAAACTCTATGGTATCATCCTGGTTGAACCCACCTTTAAGAATTGCCATGGAGAGAGGATTTTCAATCTCCTGCTGGATAACGCGCTTTAAGGGGCGTGCTCCAAATGCAGGATCATATCCTTTTTGAGCCAGATGTTCCATTGCCCTGTCATCAAGGTGAATCTTCAGATTACGGGATTTCAGCCGCTGATTTAACTTTCCAATCTGTATGGAAGCAATCTGTTTAATATTTTCTATTGTTAAAGAGTGAAAGGTAATTATTTCATCAATACGGTTTAAAAATTCAGGTTTAAAAACCTCTTTTAATGCCTGTGCAATCGACTGCTGGATATTTGCATCTTCAAAACCTTTTTTTATGCCTGCTTCCTGCAAAAACCTGGAGCCCACATTGGAAGTCATTATAATAATTGTATTGCTAAAATCCACTGTCCTGCCATGTCCGTCTGTCATTCTGCCATCATCAAGAACCTGCAAAAGGACATTAAATACATCCTGATGGGCTTTTTCAATCTCATCAAATAAAATTACCGAGTATGGCCTTCTTCTGACAGCTTCTGTCAGATATCCACCCTCATCATAGCCAACATATCCCGGAGGTGCACCAATAAGCCTTGCCACAGAATGCCTCTCCATATATTCAGACATATCCACCCTGATCATACTGTCTTCACTGTCAAAAATAAACTGGGCAAGAGATTTTGCAAGCTCGGTCTTTCCAACTCCTGTGGGCCCCATGAAAATAAAGGTTCCAATGGGACGATCTTCGGGCTGCAGACCGGATCTGGCACGCCTGACAGCATTGGAAACAGCATCAATGGATTGCTTTTGCCCTACTACTCTTTTTTTAATATGATCTTCCATATGCACCAGTTTTTCCTGTTCGCCCTGAAGCATTTTGGAAACGGGAATTCCTGTCCAGGCAGAAACAACATCGGCCACATCCGACTCTTCCACATCTTCTTTCAGCATTCTTTTATCCTGCTGAAGGTCATTAAGTGCCTCTTTTTTTGTTTCAAGATCTTTTAGCAATTTCTCTATGGTGCCGTACCTGATCTGGGCAACCTTTGCAAGATCTCCATTGCGCTCTGCCTGTTGGGCCTGGGTCTGATACCTGTCAATGTCTTCTCTGACAGCGCTGATTTCGTGGATCATCTGTTTTTCACTGTCCCAGCGAAGCTTCAGCGGTCCAACTTCCTCTTTCATGACTGCAATATCTATTTCAAGTTTTTCAAGACGCTCCCTTGAAGCCTTGTCCTTCTCTTTGAGCAGAGCCTGACGTTCAATCCGGGCCTGGGTAATTTTTCTTAAAATTTCATCAATAACCCTTGGCATGGAATCAATCTCTATTCTCAATCTGGAAGCACACTCATCAATCAGGTCCACTGCCTTGTCAGGCAAAAACCGGTCTGCAATGTAACGGTTGGAAAGAGTGGCGGCTGCAACAATGGCAGAATCCTTTATTCTTATGCCGTGGTGAACCTCATATTTTTCTTTTAATCCCCTTAAAATGGAAATAGTATCTTCTATTGTAGGCTCTTTGGCATATACCTGCTGAAACCGTCTTTCAAGGGCAGCATCTTTTTCAATATATTTACGGTATTCATTCAATGTTGTAGCACCAACACATCTTAATGTACCCCTTGCAAGGGCAGGCTTGAGCATATTGGAAGCATCCACAGAACCTTCGGCTGCTCCTGCACCCACAACTGTATGCAGCTCATCAATAAAAAGAACCACTTCACCATCGGCTGTTTCCACCTCTTTTAATACAGCCTTGAGCCGCTCTTCAAACTCTCCGCGAAACTTGGCCCCGGCCAGCAGTGCCCCCATATCAAGAGCTATTACCCTTCTATCTTTTAATGTTTCAGAGACATCACCTTCAACAATTCTCTGAGCCAGGCCTTCTACAATGGCAGTTTTCCCTACACCCGGTTCACCTATCAAGACCGGGTTGTTTTTACGCCTTCGTGAAAGAACCTGCACTATACGCCGGATTTCCTCATCTCTGCCAATGACTGGATCAAGTTTTCCCTCCCTGGCAAGCGCAGTTAAATCCCGCCCGAATTTCTCCAGGGCCTGATATTTCTCTTCAGGATTCTGATCTGTCACACTCTGGTTTCCCCGAATATCTTTTAAAACAGACAAGACAGCATCCCGTGTCACACCATTTTTTTTCAAGATATTGAAGACATCACCTTTTGCTGTGGCAAGAGTGAGAAAAATATGCTCAAGACTTACGTATTGATCCTGCATTTTACTGCTTTCAGAAAACGAAAGATCCAGAATCTTTTTTCCTTCCCTTGAAAGATAAATATCTCCTGCTCCAGAGACTTTGACAAGTTTTTCAAGGGCTGCCCTGGTATCTGTTTGCACCTTGCTGACCTGAACACCTATTTTTTTCAATATGGAGAGAACAATGCCCTGATCATCTTTTAACATGGCTTTTAAAAAATGAATCGGCTCAATAGCCTGATTACCAAATTCTTGTGCAATATCATGGGCTGATTGTAAAAGTTCCTGTGATCTTACGGTTAATTTATCAAGTTTCATAAAAAACCCCTTTCATTACTTTTTATTATTTATTAGAGAAAGTAATGCAAAAAATTGAGAGGTCAAGATCCTTTTCAAATATTTTATCATAACTCCATATTTATATTCTCTCAACATCCATTTTTTTGTACTTGACGAATCTGCAAGGATATAAGGATATACAATTTCAATATGGATATTTGTCATAAGACTTTCTGCTTTTACACGTTCAGGGCAGTTCCCTTCTATATCAATTATATTTCCACCAAAGCTGATTTGTTAAAATGCCTTTACAGACATTAAAAATATTGATACTGAATTCTTGCTTATTTTGTTTGAATTCATAGTCGGATATGCACCATATTTTAAAGATATGCGGACAATATCAACATATAGAGTGATATGCGGACAACCGCTTAATTACTTGTTGTACGAAAAAAACATTTAAATTATTATGACAAAAAAGAAAAATTTATCACCGAAATATCAAATTTGGATTGATGCAAGAAAAAAGTTTAAGCTTTCACATGCACATATTCAAATGGCCAGAGAACTTGGTATGAATCCAAAGAAGTTTGGAAACTTGGCTAATAATCATCAGGAATCTTGGAAGGAACCACTTCCTGATTTTATTGAAAGTCTTTATTTTAAAAGATTCAATAAGAAAAAACCTGAAAATGTTGGTTCAGTTGAACAAATTGTAAAAGATAAAAAGAAAATACGGGCTGTGCAAAATTGAAAAACAAAATCTAAAATTTCGGTGGGTCGCGGAAGTTAGAATGAACCTTTGGAAAAAGGATAAAGTATGCTTAAACGTATATCAGAGATAAAAAATATTGGACGTTTCAAAAATGCTTCATGTGGCACTCTTCAATTTGGAGAGTTAACTCTGATCTTTGGACGGAACACTTATGGAAAATCTACATTAGGTGATCTATTATCTTCTATTTCTTTGAATGATACATCTGACATTTCTGTTCGTAGAACAATACCATTCGATAATAATCCACAGACTGCAACCATTTCTTTTCAATTAGACAATGGAAATGAGAAATCAATTAGTATTGACAATAATTCATGGAGTCCTGCTCTACCAGAGCCTTTGAAAATTGCTGTGTATGACGATGGCTTTTACCATAATAATGTTTTTACAGCACGCCAATTTACTAGAAGCACTAAAGAAAAATTTAGCACCTTTATTTTAGGAGCCCAAGGGGTGGCAAAAGCAAAAGAAATCGCAGAAAAAAATAAAAAAAAGAGAGCCATCACCACAGAACAAACTAAGTTAAAAAAGGCAGCATTTAGTGAAATCGAGAATCTTGAAGCATTTTTATCTTTGAAGCCAAGCGGTTCTAAAGCCGAATTATCTGAAAAGAAGGAAACTAAACTAAGGCGTTATCACGAACTAAAAAAACAAAAGACAAATAGTACAAGTATTTTTCAAAGAAACGAATTTTCACCCTTAACGTGGTTCAACGATTTTGTGGCTCTAATTGAAGAAATAAAAATGTGTTTTATGACTTCTTTAGAAAGCCATCATCATACTGCGAGAAGGAAACTGGACGAACATATTAGAATAAACTTTAAAAGTTCTGACGGTTCTGAAAAATGGATAAGAGAGGGGCTTGAACAAAACCAGGGAGAAAATTGCCAGTTTTGTGGACAAAAATTAACTGATTCTACATTCAGCTTGTTTGAGATTTATAGACAGAGTTTTGATGAATCATTTGAGAAACATGAAAAGACAGTAAAAACCGAATTATCAAGGTGCGGAGAATCTATCTTTAAAAATAGAACCAATCAGCTGAAAGTTCACATTGAGAAAAATGCTGGGGTGATCATCGCTTTCCCGGAGCTTTCAGAAAATACTCGTTTCACAGAACTTATATGTGAAGTTAATGAGCTAACTAAAGAGTTGAAACAGTATATAGACAATTGGGAAAAGGATAATCTGATATATCAAAAGCAAATTGGTGGATATGTTTTACAAAAACTTAAGTCACCTCATGTTGAAGTTAATGCTACTTTCTCAGATTCGTTGCCGAGATTGAATGATTCTATAGCGAAAACTGTGGAAGAAATCAATATTAGAGGTGTCGAGCTAAATAAATTCATCAAGAGCTTTAAAGAATCCGTTCAAAGTGATAAAATTTCTGAGTCAATTGAACAAGTCACCACAGATGGAAAAAGATTAGCAAAAGAGATAAATAGAATTGTATTGTCAGATCAATGCGATGAATATATTAAACTATCTGGTCAATTTCAATCACTCTCCCAAGAACTTCCTGGACTTCAAGCGCAGCTGAATGATGATCAAGGTAGTTTCCTTTCAAGTTATTTTTCAAAGCTTAACCTTCATTTTCAGGATTTCGGAAGCAAAGAATTCACTTTGGAAGTTGGCGAAAATAGATCTGGACACATGCCAATCTATTATTTGAAGGTTAAGTTTCGAGGTAAAGATATATCCGAACGTGAACTTGATCGAGTATTCAGCGAATCTGATCGTAGGGCTTTGTCATTAGCCATTTTTTGGGCTCGATTATCAGAAATTTCAGCAGAAGAAAAGGCTAATACAATAGTTGTATTAGATGACCCTGTGACATCTTTTGATAATAACAGAATATCGGCTGTGCATCGTAGCGTAATCCAGTTATCAGAAAATGCCAGACAAGTTATTGTGCTTAGTCATTATGAGCAAGAGCTTTCAAGATTTTTAACTACCTATCAAAACAATAAGGAGATTTGTTTATTTTCGATTGCAGTTAAAAACGGTCAGGCAACACTGTGTTCTGAAAATATTGAAAAATTTATAAAAAATGACCATGAAAAAGCCAGAGAAAACATTTTTGAATTTATCGAAGGTACGAACAATTCTAATGCAATTGGAGATCTTCGAGTATTTTTTGAGATTGAATTAGGCATGCGGTTTGCTAAACAGATTAGAGATCAAAAAATAAACTGCCAAAATCTATCTGATCGTATTGATAAACTCGCAACATATAACATTATTGATGAACAAGTTGCTCAACAATGCCACGTATGGCGGGAAGCTTTAAACCCTTCACATCACACATGGGAAAATGCGGACATTGAAGATCAAAGGAACACTGCTCGCCAATTTACGGACTTCATCTATAATCAACTGAAGCCTGTGGCCTGATCACCCCTACGAAAAAGGTTCTCAGACTTAAGCGACTTTTGGAGAAAATAGAAAAAAACACTAAAATTTGATTTGAAACAGATTATGAAACAAGCCATTAATAATATTATGGTGAGGCAAAATGGAAAATAACAAACTATCACGGCGTGAATTTATGGCACTTTCCGGTGGTACGTTGGTGCAAATCGGTTTGCCTGGAGCTTTTGTGAAACTTTCCCATGCAAAAAATGCTGAGCTGGCTTCTGAATTAAGGCCAGATGGCAGATTACGCATACCACCAGGTCAGGAGGCAGTTGAATCCATTCAGAAGATGGGGGGTATGTCAGGCCCAGGCCTTGATCCTGAATGGCGGCTACAGATTAAGGGCGAAGTGAAAAAACTCACAACTTTTGCATGGGATGATCTGATGCAGTTTCCACAGACAGATCTTCTTTGCGATGTCCATTGTGTAACAGGATGGACACTTTTAGATTCCAGGTGGCAAGGGATTCGGTTGAGGCGCATTATGGACGCTGTTGAGGTCAAAGAGCAGGCGGCCTTTGTAATATTTGAAGCCCATGCAGGTTATACCACCAGCATTCCTGTCAGTGAGGCACGTAAAGACAATGTTATTTTGGCACATACTTTCTCTGGTAAACACTTGCACAAATCCCATGGCGCACCATTAAGGGGATTGGTTCCAGATCTTTATTTTTATAAAAGCGCCAAATGGATTAAAGGAATTAAATTCAGTGCCAAAGATGAGCTTGGATACTGGGAAAGTGGTGGATTCAGCAATACAGCAGATCCATGGAAAGAAGATCGTTACAAGTAGTTCTGTTTCAAAATCTTTAAACGGTTTCATTTGAATTAATTGAAAGAAAGGAAACCTATGAATATTACACAAGCCTTAATAGGTGAACATGTCTTGATTTTAAAGGGATTGGAATTCCTGAGGATTGCCAGGAATAAAATTGAACAAAATCAGCATCCCCCCAAATTATTTTTTCAAAAGGCAGTCCCTTTTTTCCGAAATTATGCAGATAAATATCACCATTATAAAGAAGAGTTTCTTATGTTCGGGTTTCTTGCTCAAAAAAAGGAAGGCCAACTGGATCTTGAGATTGGATCACTTCGCCATCAGCATGAAAACGGGCGACAATTTTTAACACGATTGGAAAGATCCATTAATGGCTATGAAATGAAAAATGAGATTGCCATTACCAGTCTGCTTGAAAACCTGGCATCTTTTATATCTGTTTTAAGCCGTCATATATACAGAGAAGATAATTTGTTTTTTCCTATGGTGGAACACGAGTTGTCTGTTGATGAAAAAGCTACTCTTTTAAAGCAGTTTGAAATTGAAGAAGAAAAACTAAACAAAAATAATCCCATTGAAAATAACCTTGAACTGCTAAAAGAAATGGAAAAATTAATTGACATGGACGAGGAGTGACTATCTTTAAAACAAGGTAGGTTTTAATGGCACAAAAAAGAATAAATTGCTGGGAATATTATTGCTGCGGACGTGAATCAGGAGGGAAAAACGTTACTACCCTGAGTGTTTGACCTGCGGCTGTTGATCAATCATATGACGGGATCAACTCGGGAAAATGTGGTGGACGATTCTGTTGGGCAATAGCCGGCACCTTTTGTGAAGGGAAAATTCAAGGGACTTATGCTGAAAAACAAAGCTCCTGTCAGGACTGTGATTTCTTCAAAATCGTGCTTGCAGAAGAAGGCACATTAAATCTTAGAACCAAATTCCTACGATTTCTGTCCCCCCATGCCCACCATTCTATCCTCAATAACCTTGATTTAAAAATAATTACAAAATCAGAGCGGTTTATTTCACAGGGAGAAAAAACCAATGAGGCATATATCATCCAAAGAGGGTCATGTATCCTGTTTGTAGAAAAAAACAGGAGCCTTCACCCTGTGGATCACAGGGGGGAAGGTGATATTTTGAATATGTCTGCATTGTTCACAAGGGAGCCGGCCAATTCACATATTGAAGCCCAGACCGATATGGAACTTTGGGTGTTGGAAAAGTCTGTTTTTGAAAAAATTCCAAAAAATAATCCGGATTTGTACAATTTTTTAACTGAAATCGTTGCAGACCGGTTTGATTCTCAACGGCCTATTTCTGATCGTACCATTGGTCGTTATGTGGCAATCCATATTATTGGCAGAGGAGGATATTCCATTGTATATAAAGGAGTTGATTCCTCCAGTAACAAGTCTGTGGCCATTAAGATGCTCAGGCACAATATGTTCATGGAACCTGATTTTTTGAACAGATTCCGGAATGAAGCAGAAATAGTTGCCCGCTTTGATCATGATAATATTCTAAAAGTGTTTGATATAAATGAGCGGTTTCAAACCGCATTTATCATTATGGAATATCTGGATGGAGAGTCTATCAGGGCAATGTTAGATAGAAAAAAATAATTTCAGATAGAGAAGCAGTCAATTTTTTAATTCAAACCTGTAAGGCAATTGACTATGCGTACGAACAAGGGGGCCTGCATAAGGATATCAGCCCTGAAAACCTTATGGTCATTGGTGAAACCCGGATAAAACTTCTTGATTTCGGTCTGGCAAGCTTTGTTCATGAAGAAGATGATTTTCTTGATGGTGCTTTTTCCTATCTTGCTCCTGAAATTTTAAAGGGAGAGTCTGCAAATCTGAAGAGTGAAATTTATTCCTTGGGAGTAACAGCTTTTGAGATGGTAACAGGTAAAAGGCCATATCCTGAATCAAATCCAGCAGTTTTTGCTAAAATGCGTTGTGAGGAAGAAATCCCGGATCCCAAGAAGATTCTGCCTGATCTGCCTGATTCTTTACACAAATTTATTATTAAGGCTTGTCGCTTGAACCCGGATGAAAGATATGCTGATATGGGTGAAGCGATCACTGACCTGGATAATGCTATGAAAGAGAGATAATAAGTGCCGTCAAAAAAAATAAATTGCTGGGAATTTATGGAATGTAATCGTGGACCAGATGATGCTAAAGGTAAAAATTGTAACATTTGTCCGGCCACGCTTAACTCTTCGCTTAATGGTCTTAATGAAGGAGAAAAATCAGGACGAGTCTGCTGGCTTGTTGCAGGAACTTTCTGTGATGGTAAGGTATCCGGCACCCATGCTGAAAAAATTGAATCCTGCAGGCATTGTGCCTTTTATAAAGAAGTCAACAAGATGCCAGGGCATACTCGATTAAACATTGAAAATGTAGATGTTTTTTGCTTCTCTCATTTGGGACTGCTCCCAAAAATTAATGAAGACAGATATCTTGTTCGCCAAATGAAAGACAAATCTTTGCTTTTGGCTGTTGCAGACGGTTTAGGGGGGGTGTCTCAAGTGATTTTGCAGCAGAAATAGCCAAAGGGAAACTGGTGGGTCTCCAAAAATTAACACATGGAAAGGAAATACAAGAACTAAAACAGCTGCTTCTGGACATGGATGTCATTATCAGCAATAAGGCTGAGGCGTCACCGGAACTGGAAGCCATGGCAACGACGCTTGTCTGTGCCATCCTTAAAAAAGATTATATCCACTGGATCAATGTGGGTGATTCGCGTTTATATCTTTTAAGGAACAAAGAGCTGGTACAAATTACAGAAGACCAGACACTTGCGAAGTTCCTGATCGAAGAAGGAGAGCTTGAGGCGGAAAAGGCAAGGGATCATTTTTCCTATGATCTTCTGGATCAATGTATTGGCTATGGTGAGAGTGAACCTGAAGCAGCAGCATTTAAAGTTCAACAAGGTGATTTGCTGATATTATCAACAGATGGGCTTCACAAAATGATATCAAAAAAGGCAATCTTGTCCATAGTAAATGCCAAAACCTCAATAGAGATAAAAACAAAGGCATTAATACAGGCTGCCCTGGATGCAGGCGGCAAAGATAATATCACTATTGTTTTAGCGAAAATAAATCAAACCTTGAACTAAAAATTATTTCTTGATTTAAATCACTTATCTTTCTTCCCTTTTTCTATAACCACAATCCAGTATTCTCCGGTTTTTTCTTGTTCTATTATTTTATGCCCTTCCCCCAGAACTGATCGTGGCACATTATCTATAGGTTCACCGTCATCAAGAAATATTTTTAATACCTCACCAGAAGCTATTTTTGATAATTCCACTTTGGTCTTTACAAAATTCATGGGGCAGGCGACACCGCGAAGGTCTTTGAACAATACCTCTGGTTTTTGTGGCTCACTTTTAACTTTGTTCATGCCTTTTTTTGTATCAGAATCAATAATACTTATGATTTCTTCACCTGGAAATCTTAAGGAATTATCCATTGAATGATAGAGCTTGATCATTATTTCTCCAAAATCTTTAACCAAATCCTGGTTTTTCAAAAGGCTTTCATTGTAATGATTTTTTGCATCACGAATCAAAATTTCATATTTTTTATCCACCAGTTCTTTGTCTAAAAAATGTTGCTTAAAAAAATCAAATGTCTGGGCCTCATCTTCAGGATCAACCGCCCGGGTGATTAAAAGCATATTGGCACCGGAAAAGATAATATCCCATAGCAATTGTTTTTTAAGATGTTCAAAATCCGGATCAGACAGCTTTTTAATATTACTTCTAATGATTTTCATTTCAACTTCGATCATGTCATAAATCCCTGCAGAGCATTCTCCATGACCCATAAAGGTTGTTGTGAACTGGCTTTTAGCACCCCAATCAAAATAAAAGCTTTTATCATTTTCAAAATAAGGAACAAGGCTGGAAAACCGTTTACAAATGGTTCTGATCTCAGATTTTCCAATGGATTTAAAATATGCTTTAAACGTTGGGTACTGATCCTTTACTAAAATATAATGGTTAAGAATATGTGTGATGGCTTCGGGCAGGTTTCTTGCCGGTACCCATCCACATTTTTCAGTAAAGGCCCTTGTATCCGGATTCCTGTCAGCGCCTGCAGTTATCCAGTAACCTGGAAGGGCTTTACCATTATTTCGTGCAATTCTCCCGTAGATTCCAATATCTGCTATGTGGTGCTGGCCACAGGAGTTGGGACACCCTGAAATATTGATCTTAAAATCTTTATCCAGTTTTTCAAAAACCCTAGCCGCACCCAGATATTTTTTTATCACCGGCACGACCCCTTTGGGAAGACAGACCCCTGTGGTACAGGTATCTGCACCAGCACAAATGGTAATATTGGCGCAGGCTGAACCAAGATGGGATTCTGTATTAATTTCATTGACCAGTTCAAATAGATTACCCAGATATTCAAGGGGAATATTTCTTAACACCATGTTCTGGGTCATGGTGAGTCGAATGACATTTTCTCCAAAATTTTTTAGAAACCGTGCAAGTTTTACTGCATCATCAGAATTTAAATCACCCAGGGCCACGGGGACCAATACACTTTTAAGCCCTTCCTGGGCTTGATCTTTAACAAACCTTTCTTTCCACAGATCAAAGGCTTCAAGATTTATGAATCGCGGTGGCAGTTCTTTTTGTGTTTCGTTCTTATTTATATATTGTTCGTAATGCAGCTCAAGCTTTGATGTGTTTTTCAGTTTTTGAAATTCTTGATTATAAAGATCAAAAAACTTAACTTCTCCAAGTTCTTCAAATAAGAATCTAAGTCTGGATGAATTTTTAGATTTTCTGTTACCATAAAAAAGAAATAGATTTTTTACAGCAAGGGTGACCTGGTGAACTTTATCTTCCGGGATAAAATCGTGTAATATCTTTGATGGTCTGGGCCTGCACCCCAAGCCACCTGCTACATATACCTTAAATCCTTTTTGCCCATCTTTTATTGTCGCTATAAACCCTAAATCATTAAAGGCGGCAAGGGCATTATCCTTTTTAGTGCTTGAAAATGAAATTTTAAATTTTCTAGGAAAATTCCATGAATCATTCTGGGCGACAAGCAGGGTTGACAGGGCAACGGCATGGGCAGTGACATCAAAACACTCATTTGGATTTACACCGGAATCATAGGATGCCATAATATTTCTTAGGGTATTCCCACCTCCGCCACGGCTTGAAAGTCCTATATCATAGAGTTCTTTCATAATACCGGGCAGATCCTCGAGCTCTGCATCATGAATCTGGAGTTCCTGCCTGGTGGTAATATGTAGAAATGGTTTTGCATATTTCTTGGCAATTAAAGCTACTTTTTCAAGCTGAACTGGCGTGATTCCGCCTGCTGTCATTCTAATTCGCACCATAAATGTATTTTGGGTTCGCTGTTCATACACGCCAAAAGGCACTCTTTGGGCCCGAAATTTTGTAGGGTGCAGCTCTCCATTTCTAAATTTTTTTATTGATGATTCCAGATCATCGATTTCTTTTTCAAGGTTTTTAGGGATTTCATAAAATTTCATATGATCTTTATCTCCTCTTTTTCCACCAAAGGTTTTCCGGCAGGCTTTTTTTTGATTTTAAAGGATTTTATTTCCGGAATTTCTCCTGCCAGGGATATAATCAAATAATAGATTTCTGGATCATAGGCGAGTTTAATATCCTCTTTTGAAAGCCGTGCTGGTGTTTCGGGATGGCTGTGGTATACTGCAATGGCAACAAGATTTTCTATTCTCATATCTTTGATGGCAGCAAATTGTTCTTCAGGATCAAACGAGAAATGTTCATGACTTTGATCAATATTTTTTATGGCATAGGCTTTTGTGACTATTCCATTTTTTCCTGCAAGGTATCCACAGGCTTCATTGGGCAGATCTTTTTGAGCTTGCAGAATGATCTGTTCACAGATATCTTTTGGAATTTTCATTATTTTGTTCCTATTTTACAGGCTGCCTGTTCATAATCCATTAATTCGGTAATCACTGGTTTCTCACCACACACAGGGCATTCCGGGTTCTTTTTGATGGGAAGGTCTCTGAATTTTGATTCCAGGGCATCAAAAGTGAGCAGCCGGTTAGTAATAAGGTTTCCTTTTTCAAGGATAAATTTCATGGCCTCATTAGCCTGAAGGGTACCTATAACACCTGCAATAACGCCAATCACACCCGCCTGGGCACAGGACGGTACAACATCTAAAGGCGGAGGCTTATGGAAGATACACCTGTAGCAGGTTGATTCACCTGGAACAACTGTAATGGTCTGGCCAAAGAATTGTAATATACCGGCATGGGAAAATGGTTTTTTAGAAAAGATACAGGCGTCATTGACTAGAAATTTTGCAGGGAAATTATCAGTCCCGTCTATTATGAAATCGTACTCTTCAATTATCCTGGTGATATTTTGTGAGTTAAGCATTTCTTCATAGGTAACGACATTTACATCCAGGTTCAGGTTATTAATTTTTCGTTTGGCAGATATGATCTTTGGTGTATTAATATCTTGGGTGGCATGGATTACCTGTCTTTGAAGATTGCTAAGATCAACCACATCCCCGTCAGCAATCCCGATGGTTCCAACGCCTGCAGCAGCCAGATAAAGAAGAGCAGGAGATCCTAGCCCGCCGGCACCGATAACAAGCACCTTTGCCTTTGATATTTTCATCTGGCCTTCCACGCCTACATCTCGAAGTATAATATGCCTTGAGTACCTTTCCAACTGATCGTCTGTATAATCCATTATTTTGCTCCAGAAATTTTTAATTTATTGTTTCTATAATTTGAAAAAACTCATTGAATACTACACCTTTGATATTGCCTGGTTAATATCATCCATTAAATCCTTGACATCTTCAATTCCAACAGACAACCTGACAAGTTTGTCCGTTACGCCCATCTCTTCTTTGTCGGTGCTTGTGAAATCTGAAAAAATAGTGGATGCCGGATGTATAATGAGGGATTTATTATCATTAATATTTGTGGCCCGCTTAATCAGGCAAAGTCTGTTAATAAAGTTAAATGCTGCATCCCGGCTTTCAAGCTCGAATGAAATAACTCCACCTGATGCAAACTTTTTGCTTGAAACATTATTGAACTGGGTTTTCGCCAGATGATAAAAACCGGATGATTCCAGTCCCGGATAATTGACTGAATTGATTTTAGGATTCTTTTCAAGACATTGGGCAATAAAGAGTGCATTGTCACAACTTTTTGAAATTCTCAAGGACAGGGTCTCCAGGCCAAGCGTTTGAAGGTAAGCAGTCTGGGGCGACATGCATGATCCAAAATTACGGTACACTTCTTTTCTAAGACGTCCAAGAAAGGCAAATTGGCCATGATTATGATATTTTTTTAAGGCTGGATTTTGGGTCCAGTCATAATTTCCAAGATCAATAATGACACCGCCCACACTTGTGGCACCACCGGAAATGTATTTTGTAGTGGAATGAACAACAACATTGACTCCATGTTCCTTTGCATTAAACAGATAGGGTGTGGTAACGGTGTTGTCAACGACAAGAACCAGGTTATGCTTTTGTGCAATTTTTGAGATCAAGGAAAAATCAGACACATTCATCTGTGGATTGGTAATGGTTTCGCAAAAAACAACCCGGCTTCGTTCATCAATGGCATTTTCCAACTGAGTTTCATTGTTCACATCCACAAGCCTTGACTGGATGCCAAAGCCTTTGAAGGTTTCTTTAATCAGTGAAAGCGTATTTCCAAACAGATATTTGGAAGCAATGATATTATCGCCTTTATTTAAAAGGGCTAAAAGTGCATTGGTTATGGCTGCCATGCCTGAAGAAAGCGCGATGCTGCCAAATCCATTTTCAAGCTGGGTCAGGGTCTGTTCAAATAATTCAACACTTGGGTTGGTGATTCTGGAATAGGCATGGGATGGTTTTCTATGTAGAAAAGCATCTTCCATATCCTGGGCACTTTCAAAGCCGAATGCCACACCAGCATAAACCGGGAAGCGAATACTGTTATGGATATCTTTTTGAAGGCCTCTGCCATGCAGCGCCTTTGTTTCAAATTGTAAGTTTTCCATACTCGCTTATCCACCTCCCATGAAATATAAAAACTCCACCTGGTCTTTTTCCTGTAATTTTGTGAGATTAAATTTTTCCCGACTAAGAATCCTGCCGTTAATTTCTACAGAGACCATATCAGGCGATTCAACATTCTTTTGGTTTAACAATTCTACCACTGAGATGTTTGCAGTTGTTTCTAACATTTTTCCATTAACCATAAGTTCCATGGGGTTCTCCTTTTGCATTATTATATTTGAAAATCTAAAACAGTATTTTCTTTTAACTCTTTTTGTTCTTTTAAAAATTCTTTGAAATTTTTATTGTCAATGATGTTTGAAATCGCTTTTTCAACATCTTTAAATACGGGTTTGAAAACACAAAATGAAGAAAAATCACAGGAATCTTCATTATCTTTGTCGATACAGGAGATGGGAGAAACAGGGCCGTCTATATACCTTATAACGTCACCCATAGTTATTTTTTCAGGTCCTTTTTTTAAAAAATATCCACCTTTGGGGCCTTTTTTACTCATCACAAACCCGCCTTTTTTTAATAACAGCAAGACCTGCTCTAAAAATTTTTTAGGGATATCCTGGGCTTTGGAGATATCTTTTATGTGGTTTAATCTATCCGGGAAACTGTCTGATAGGTGTAGAATCACCTTTAAAGCATAGTCTGTTTTGTATGAGATCCGCATTTTCTCTCCAGATTCTATTTTGTTGTTAGTCTATTTAGTCTATCACAAAAGTAGACTATTGCTTTTTCGATGTCAAGAAAAATATTTCCAATACAATATATTTATTTGTATTTTCTTTTTCCAGCCTTTGATGTCAGTGGGTTAGCACTTATAAATTAGTTCAAAAAACTAAAAGGGAATAAATTGTATCCCTTAGGAGAGATAAAAATGAGTTTAAAAGATGAATTTAAAAAAAATTATGATCATCAAATATTTACTCCAGTAAAAAGGTTATATTCAAACCAAAAAAATGCTGCGGCTGTTACCGCAGATTTTAAACTGTTTTTCAATCTTAATTTTATTCATTGCACTCAGATAAACTTATTATCTCAAATATCCCGTCAATGTATATCTGTTGACAAGCCCCACAACGTGGTATATTATTATTCAATAAACAAACCTTAAACTTAAAGACATGATATGGAAAAAGCTCAATTTAAAGAGATCAGAGCAAAGTTAGAAAAGACGCAAAAAGAGATAGCACAGCTTCTTGGAGTTTCCATCAAAGCAATCCACAGCTATGAACAGGGCTGGCGGAAAATTCCTCACCATGTTGAACGTCAACTGCTTTTTCTGGTCTTTAAGACAACCCATAAAAATGGGAAACCCCAGGATAAATGCTGGGATATTCTGGAATGTCCAGAAAAAGTGCTTAAGACATGCCCGGCATGGGAATTTGATGCCGGCGATCTCTGCTGGTTTATTAATGGTACAAAATGCAGTGGCAAAGCCCGGGCTTCCTGGGAAGACAAAATGGAAGAGTGCCAGAAGTGTAAAGTTTTTAAACGTTTTTTTGAAACTGAAAAAGGAATTTAGAAAAGTGGATGATTTTATTATAGACAGCCTATGTCGCACTGAAAGAGATAATGCTTCTGACCATCGAAAAGCATTACCACAGGTCATCAATTCTATTCTTGAATCCATGGATGACAAACAATGCTTTGCACACATTGGAGACGAACCCATACATTTTTCAACCTCCATAAAAAAGATGATTGATAAATTCAGAGAAATTCTCTTCCCGGGTTATTTTTCAGGAGAAAAAATTGATGGGGCAAACCTTGTTTACAATATGGGACAGGCTGTTTCTCAGCTCTATGATATCCTGTCAGAACAGATTGTACATGTCCTGAGACATGACTGCCTGCGGTATGGTCAGGCGTGTCTGGAGTGTGAAAATACAGGCAATCAAATCGCTTTAAAAACAATTAAATCCATTCCAAAGCTTAGAATAACTCTTTCCAAAGATATCAAAAGTGCTTTAAAAGGTGATCCAGCTGCAAAAAGCCATGATGAGATAATTTTTTCATACCCTGGTCTTTATGCCATCACGGTTTACAGGATTGCCCATATCCTGTCCAACCTGAATGTCCCCCAGCTGCCAAGATTAATGACAGAACATGCCCACAGCCAGACTGGAATTGATATCCATCCAGGTGCAAAAATCGGTGAACAATTTGTAATTGATCATGGCACCGGGATTGTTGTGGGTGAAACCAGTGTTATCGGTAATAATGTCAGAATATACCAGAATGTTACCATTGGTGCATTGTCACTGCCTCCGGACGCTGGTGTCAAGCTTCGTGGAGCCAAACGGCACCCCACCATTGAAGATGATGTCATAATATATTCCGGTGCCACTATCCTGGGAGGAAAAACCAATATTGGTACCAAATCTGTAATTGGAGGCAATGTCTGGCTCACAAGCTCTGTTCCAAAGGAGACTAAAGTATTTATTGAGTCCCCTCGTCTTATATACAAATATCAGGAAGATTCGGAACAAACAAACCAGGAGGAACTAAATCATGAATACCAAGTCTGATATTACAAAAACATGCGGCAGCACCCCTTTAATCTATCTTGAAACTGCCAGCAGGCAGACAGGGGCAAAAATATATGGAAAACCTGAATTTTTCAATCCAGCTTCAAGTGTAAAAGACCGAATAGGCCTTTCCATGATTGAAGATGCATTCAAAACAGGAAAAATCGATCAGGATTCCACCATTGTTGAACCTACAAGCGGCAATACAGGGATTGCACTGGCTTTTGTCGCCAAAGTTAAAAGATTGAAACTAATACTCACCATGCCAGAAACAATGAGTCTTGAAAGACGGCAGCTTTTAAAACATCTTGGAGCAACCCTTATTCTAACTCCGGGTCCAAAAGGCATGAAGGGTGCTATTGAAGAGGCCAAAAAAATTGTTCAAGAGACTTCCAATGCTTTTATGCCGGATCAGTTTTCCAACCCTGCCAATCCTGAGATCCATAGAAAAACCACTGCGCCTGAAATATGGAATGATACAGATGGTAAAATTGATATTTTTGTTGCAGGAGTGGGAACAGGCGGAACCATTACCGGAGTCAGTGAAGTATTAAAAGAGAAAAATCCAGAAATGAAATCCATCGCCATAGAACCTGCTGCATCAGCAGTTATCTCGGGCAAAGCACCTGGTCCTCATAAAATTCAAGGTATCGGGGCTGGTTTTATCCCTGAGAACCTGAATGTGGATATTATTGATGAAGTTATCCTTGTTGAAAATGAAGAAGCACTACAGGGTGCAAAAGACCTTGCACTTGATGAAGGTATCCTTTGCGGTATTTCATCCGGAGCAGCCTTTCACGGGGCAAAAATTATTGCATCCCGGCCGGATAATATAGACAAAACCATTGTCTTTATTATACCGGACACAGGAGAACGCTATTTAAGTACTGATCTTTTTAAGGACTCCTAAAGCCCCGAACCAAAGAGTTCTTTATAATTGACAGTTGGATATTTTATTGGTTTATCATACCATTTTGCCATTTTTCCAGAAGGGTGACATATCTCTTAATTGCTGAATAACAGGGACAAGAGAAGCAACTATTATATCCATCTCCGCTTTTGTATTATAGTGGGAGAGGGAAAATCGAATGGAACCATGGGCAGATTTAAAAGGTACTTTCATTGCCATGAGCACATGGGAGGGCTCAAGAGAGCCTGATGTACAGGCAGAGCCGGAGGAGGCACAGATCCCATCACGATCCAGCATGAGAAGTATGGATTCTCCTTCAACTGCATCAAAACCTATGGATAAGGTGTTGGGAAGTCTCTGGTCAAGATCTCCATTTACAGAAGAACTCTCTATTTTTTCAAGGAGTCGGGTCTGGAGATAATCTCTAAGTTCCCTGACATTGGTATTCATGACAGACAGATTTTCTCTGGCAAGCTCACACGCTTTTCCCAATCCAATAATAGATGCAGTGTTTTCCGTTCCTCCACGTCGTCCTTGTTCCTGGTGTCCTCCAATGAGAAGAGGTGAAAACTTAAAACCCTTTTTCACATATAACGCAGCAACCCCTTTGGGAGCATGGATTTTATGCCCTGAAAGCGAAAGCATATCCACACCGGCCTTTTTTACATCAATGGGGATTTTACCAGCTGCCTGGACAGCATCTGTATGGAACACAATACCTTTTTCATTTACTTTTTTTGCAATCTTCTCAATGGGAAACAAAACACCTGTCTCATTATTTGCCCACATCAATGAGACAACTGCGGTGTTGTCAGACATATTTTTGTCCAATATATCAAGGTCTAAAAGGCCTTTTTCATCCACTGGAACATATGTGACCTCATAACCTCTGTTTTTTTGTAAATATTCATAAAATTTATTAATACCGGGATGCTCAACATTGGAGGTAATAATATGTTTTTTGTCAGGAAAAGCATTTATGGCAGAATAGATTGCTGCATTATCACTTTCCGTGCCGCAGCTTGTGAAAATTATCTCTTCTGGATCTGCATTAATCAAATCTGCAACTCTCTGCCTTGCCTGTATCAGTTTTTTTGCCACCTTGTCTCCAAAGGTATGCATTGAAGACGGATTGCCATACAGCTCTCCAAAATAGGGCAGCATCTCCTGAATAACTTCATCAGCAGTTTTTGTTGTTGCATTATTATCAGTATATACAATTTTCATTTTGTTTAAATTATCCTTTGCTGTGAACAGATTCAATGATTTCTTCAATTCTCTCCAGGCACTGGCCGCATCCGCCGCCGGCTTTAAGGTAATCGGTCACAATTTCAGTTGTTTTAATCCCATTGGCTTTTACCACATCAATAATTTCAAGATCTGTCACTTCAAAACATTCGCAGACTATCTCCCCTGGTTTTGCCATAATCTGGACACCTCTGTAGTCTGCAATGGCTTTTTTCAAAGCAGCCTGCCCCATTACTGAACAATGCATTTTCTCCTTTGGAAGCCCGTCAAGGTAATCTGAAATATCATCATTGGTCAGTTTTGCAGCAGCATCGAGAGTCATACCTTTGACTATCTCGGTGAGAGCTGAAGAGGAAGCCACAGCACTTGCACATCCAAAGGTCATAAAGGATGCATCAACAATTCTTTCATTTTCATTAACCTTTAAAAAGAGTTTCAACGCATCTCCGCAGTTTAAAGAGCCTGCCTCGCCGACACCGTTGGCGCCTTCCAGTTCACCCACATTCCTGGGTTTTAAAAAATGATCTTTAACTTTATCTGTATAATCCCACATAATTATTCTCCTTTTAAGTCAAAATAGAAACTTTAATTTTAAAATACTACAAAGTGGTAGAATGTCAATAAAGGTATTCTATTTATATGATACCAGATTTTTACCATTTTAATGCCATTATGGATAGTGCCTGAACAAAATTTTAAAATTTTCAGTTTAAATCCACAGGCAGGTAATTTCTCACTGTAATCATCTTAGTATCAATCATGGTATCCCTTACAATGATCTCAACACCATTTTCTGCAACTTTTTTCAATTTTTGAGCATATACCTTATCAATCATTGCTGCCGGTTTAAACGAATTTGCATCCATACGCTGAACCAGAAAAAAAATCACTCCTCTATGGCCTTCAGAGACAAGGTGTTCAAGTTCATCAAGATGCTTTTGTCCCCTTGTTGTAACTGCATCGGGAAACATTGCCACTCCATTTTCAACCAGGGTGCAGTTTTTTATCTCCACATAACACCTTTTTTTATCCTCTTTTTCCAAAAGCAGGTCAAGTCTTGTATGGCTGCTTGTTTTCACCTCGGCTTTTATATTTTTATAGCCTGACAACTCTTCTATCAGGTCATTTTCAATTGCCTGCTTCACAAGCTTATTTGGAATCTGGGTATTAATTCCTATCAGAGTCTGCGGTGCTTTAATCAACTCCCAGGTATATTTATATTTTCTTTTAGGATTATCACTTTCAGACAGCCATACCTGTGATCCCGGCATGGCACACCCTTTCATGGAGCCGGAATTCGGGCAGTGGGCTGTCACTTTTTCACCGGTTTCAAGCTCAATATCAGCAAGAAAACGTTTATATCGTTTTATTAAATTTCCAGTGATTAACGGCGGTAGCAAAAAACCTCTATATTTCAAATCATCACCCCTTTATGCTTTCAGTCATGGATAAATTGAGTCAACTGGTCAATGTTCATATCTCTTTGAATGCCAAACCGGGTCAAACAAAAATCATATTTAACAGGATCATTACTTTCAAACTTTTTAAATCCCTTAGTAATTTCCAGTGCTGTTTTCATATCAGCACTTCTTCTTTGGGTAAATCCGAGCAGCCTTCCTATTTTATGCATATGGGTGTCCAAAGGCACTATCAACTGGGAAGGATTGATTTTTTTCCACCCCCCGGGATCAACAAGATCTTCTCTTACCATCCATCGCAAATATAGCAGGCTCCTTTTACAGGCACTCTTTTTTTGCGGATCTGCAAGGAGATGCCCTGCATTTGAGTTTTTATCAATCTGATGTGAAAAAAAAACAAGACCTGGTAAAATATTCTCATCTTCAGAACTCCATCCTCCGTAAAAACAATTTTCCAGGGAATCAAATCTTTTTAAAACCTTCCTGATCCCCCATAAAAGATTGATCAAATGGACGTCTTTTGCAAATCTGTATTGAAAATTTTTAAAATCATTTTCAATGTCTTTTTTTCTCATCTCCATGAGATAATCAAAGGGGCATGGCCCAAGTTTATCAAGTACACGGGCCACTATTTTCATAATTTGTTCAACACGCCCATAGGCAAAACAGGCTGCAATAAGCCCTGCTATCTCGCGATTTTTCTTTTCTCTGTAATTATAGAGAAATAGAAGCGGATCAGGGTCTACATACTTCCGCTGATTATACTTCAAATAAATACTTTCCAGTTTTTTCTTTAAATCAGTCATTCTATTGTTTACATTGGTCATTAAGACCTTTGAATAACATCCCCTTTTGCCCAATTGCCACGGAATATGAAAATGATCATCATCAGACATCAATATCGCACACAATATACATATTAATACATATTAAATCAATATTTGCATATCAGGGAACATGGTGAATTTATAAATGGTTTTGCTTATGGAGTTTGTTGATATTAATCAGTCAATGAATTTATTTTTAAAAGCCTGAGAAGATAAATCAGCAGAAGAACCCCTGATATGGTGATGCCTGCTGCTGCATTAAAGGAGACTTTATAGGCATAGACATCAGGCCTGCCTGTTGCAATGAGAAAATCTGTTATGGGACCAGCAATAAAGAACCCTGCTATTCCCCAGCTCAAGAAAAGTGTGGCATTGAAAATACTGAAAAGCGTACCTCGTCTATCTGGTGGAATTAGTTGTGATGCAAGCTCATAGGAGGAGGCAAGAATAGCGACTTCAGAAAAACCCATGAGAAAACTCGCTATGCGTATCCAGGGTAATGATTCTGCAATCCCAATTATGATTAAAGAGATTGCTGCAGCAATTGATGCAACTATTAGATAACCATAATTTCCTATTTTACGTGCTGCCCATGCAGATATTATTCCAAATATAATCATTGCAATGGATTTAATATTTACCACATGGCTTAAAACAATGCTTGAAAGGTCAAGACCTGATTTCAGGGACAGGTATTGGGGAAATGTGACAGCTATTGAGTTTCGCCCGAAATGGATAAGAGCCATGGCAGTTATAAAAACAATAAAGATAGAGGAGTTAAAATCTCCTGTTAAAGTCTGGCTGCTCTCATGCTCATTTACTTTATTTATACCACCTTCAGGTATTAAGAACATTGGGAAAATAGAGATAATCATAATTCCAGCTGAAAGAAAAAAAAGCGAGCCTTCATAAAAACCCCAGCCTGGATAGGAGGAACCAAAATTAGCAAACAATAAAAATTACTATGCCTGGTTTAAAATTATTGATATACAATCAGGTTGCACAAAGGATAATGTTTTGATTTAAGCAACTTCGGTTGGCAAAGTCTTGCCATAGGGTCTGATGGGTCCATATATCCCTCTCCTGCTCTTGTGGCTGAACATGGATTAAATGCTGGAAAGATTTCACAGGGCATGGGAACAGCATAAAATACAAGGGAAAAAATAAGAACAGTGATCAAAGAGGCATATATTAATAGAATTTCAAAGGAACTCAGTTTAATTACTCTTTTTCCTCCAATAAAAGGTTTTAGTGATTTTATCGGGACCTGGGTCTATCAAAAAGAGAAGACATTTATTGTGGATGTTGGTCCTGCAGTAACTGCCCAATCCCTGATTAAAGCTCTGAAGAATATGGGCATCCAAAAATTGGATTATATTTTGCTGACCCACATACATATCGACCATGCAGGCGGGCTTTGTGAAGTAGCAGAACAATTTCCAGATGCATTGATTGTCTGCCATGACGGCGGCATAGAACATCTTGTGGATCCTGCCCGGTTATGGAAAGGATCTGTTAAAACATTAGGCAATGCAGGTATAGCCTATGGTGAAATCAAACCGGTTTCTCAAAATCGATTTCTGGGTGCACAACATTTTCTCTCAGAAACAGTCAATGCTGTTATCACGCCTGGTCATGCACCGCATCATGCAAGTTATCAAACAGAACAATATCTTTTTGCAGGCGAGGCAGGCGGCGTATGCATATCTATGGGCTCAGGAACTGATTCAAAAAAAGAGTATATGCGCCCGGCCACGCCTCCCAGGTTTTTTATGGATGTCTATATAGAAAGCCTGGAAAAGCTGATTTCCCTGAATCCAAAAACCATCTGCTATGGCCATTTTGGTTATAAAACATATGCAGTAAAAAGATTAAAACGACATAAAGAACAACTGTTTTTTTGGAAAAAGACCATTCAACAGGAAGTGGAAAAAACCGGGAATGAGAATATTGTAGAAAATTGCATTCAAAGCCTTTTAAAACATGATCCGCTGATGGCGGTATTTTCCGAAATGACACAGAATATGCAAAAACGTGAATATGGGTTTTTGAAAAACAGTGTAAATGGATTTCTTGGATACTTAAAAACCACTGCTGATAATTCTTAGAGGTCACAACACATTACACCCTTGACACTCTGTACTATATTGACAGCAGGTGCTTGACAAAATCTGAGATGCCATATTAATAATAAAGACAGATAAAAATATCAGGGGGCCTTGCATACATGAAAACACAAAAACACTCACAGGATTCCAGCATAACCATATCAAGGGTCATGCTTCCGGAAGATGCCAATCCCGCAGGAATTGTCCATGGCGGAGTCATCATGAAGGAGATAGATAACGCTGCCGGGGTAACTGCCACAAGACATACCCGTAAAGTCTGCGTCACAGCATCCATTGACCGGCTGGATTTTCACAAACCAGCATTTATAGGAAATCTTGTCACCATAAAAGCTGTAATTAACATGACCGGCCGGACATCCATGGAAATCGGTGCCAGGGTGGAAACAGAGGATCTTATGACTGGTGTAAAAACCCATCTGGCATCAGCTTACCTCACTTTTGTAGCCTTGGATGACAATCACAGGCCTGCTGAGATACCGCCCCTGAAACTCATAACAGAGGAAGACCTTCGTAGAAATCGTGAAGCCCTTGACAGGCGGGGAAGCAGATTGGCAGAGAGAAAAAGGGAATTGGAGTGTCAATCAGACACCAGTAAATGTACATAATTCAAAAGGACACACATGAACCACGCTGTACACAACAAAATTGTATCTTTTATATGGTCTATTGCCGATGACTGCTTGAGAGATGTTTATGTCAGGGGTAAATACCGTGATGTTATTCTGCCCATGGTTGTTTTACGCCGTTTGGACACGCTGCTGGAGCAAAGTAAAAATAAAGTACTTAAAGAGTTGACCTTTCAGCAAAATGACATGGGTTTGACTGAGCTGGATGACAGCGGCATGAAAGAAGCTTCAGGCTATGTGTTTTATAATACAAGCAAGTGGACTCTAAAAAAATTATTCAATACCGCCACAAACAATCAGCAGATACTGCTTGCAAATGTCGAAGATTATCTTAACGGCTTCAGCGCTAATGTTAAAGAAATTGTTGATAAATTCAACCTGAAAACCCAGGCGCAGCATATGGCAGCCAAGGACATACTGCTGGATGTTCTGGAAAAATTCACATCACCTTTTTTAAACCTCACTCCCCATGCAAAGGAAAACCCTGATGGAAATATTATGCCCGCACTTTCCAATCTGGGAATGGGATACGTGTTTGAAGAGTTGATCAGAAAATTCAATGAAGAGAATAATGAAGAGGCTGGTGAACATTTCACTCCCAGGGAAGTAATTGAGTTGATGACCCATCTGGTATTTGATCCGGTCAAGGAGAGACTGCCGATTGTTATGACTATTTATGACCCTGCCTGCGGTTCTGGGGGCATGCTTACTGAATCACAAAATTTCATAACAGATAAAGCTGGCACCATCCGCTCCACAGGGGATATCTACCTCTACGGCAAAGAAATCAATGACGAGACCTATGCAATCTGTAAATCTGACATGATGATAAAAAACAATAATCCAAAAAACATTCGTGTTGGATCAACCCTTGCAACAGATGAGTTTGCCGGCGATCGTTTTGACTTTATGCTATCAAATCCACCCTATGGGAAAAGCTGGGCAAGTGACCAAAAGTTTATCAAAGACAATGGCAATGTCATTGATCCCCGTTTCAGGATTGAACTTTGCAACTATTGGGGGCAGCCTCAAACAGTGGATGCGGTCCCACGCTCCAGCGATGGTCAGCTTCTGTTTTTAATGGAAATGATCAGTAAGATGAAGAGCCTTGATTCAAGCCCTGAAGGTTCACGTATCGCTTCGGTTCACAATGGTTCCAGCCTTTTTACAGGAGATGCAGGCAGCGGAGAAAGCAATATACGCCGTCATATTATTGAAAATGATATGCTGGAAGCTATTATCCAGCTGCCTAATAATTTGTTTTATAACACCGGTATCACAACCTATATCTGGCTGCTTTCCAATAATAAACATAGCAATCGCAAAGGCAAAGTTCAGCTCATCGATGCTCGCAGGCTTTTTCAAAAACTGCGTAAAAACCTGGGCAACAAGAATTGTGAATTTTCCCAGGAACATATTCATAAAATTGTCAAAACCTGTATAAATATGGAGAATATTGAACCTGAAATTGATAATAATACAATTGCTTCCAAAGTTTTTAATAATAGTGATTTTGGCTTTCACAAAGTTGCCATAGAGCGGCCGGACAGGCGCAAAGCACAATTCACAGCAGAGCGGATCAATTCTTTAAGATTTGACAAGACTCTGCTTGAACCCATGCAGTGGATTTATAATAAGTTCAAAGATGCTGTATATACCCCGGGAACTCTGGCTGATAATGAAAAAGATATCCTTGCCTTTTGTGAAGAGAAAGAAATAAGTCTCAATGCCAGAAACCGTAAAAAATTGCTCAGCCCGACTCTCTGGCTTAAGCACCTGAACCTTGTAGAGATAGCAAAAGCACTCATGACTGCTGTTGGAGACAAAGAATTTGACGATTATAACCAGTTTAAAAAATTGGTGGACAGGCAGCTGAAAGCACAAAAGAAAAAACTTTCTGCAACAGATAAAAAATCAATTTTAAAAGCTGTGAGCCGGTATGATCAAAACAGTAAAAAAATTATTAAAAAGAAGATTAATTTTTCTGGTGACAAACTTGAAACACTTTTGTATCATCTAAGATGCAGTGATAAAGACCTGCCGAATTTTGGATATTACCCTGAAAAAAAAGAAGGGGAATATATTATTTATGAAACCTGTACAGATCTGCGGGATCATGAATCCATACCTCTTGGACTGGATATACATCAATACTTTTTAAAAGAAGTACAGCCCCATATTTCAGAAGCGTGGATCAACCTTGATTCAGTGAAAATCGGTTATGAAATAAGCTTTAATAAATACTTTTACCGCCATCAACCTTTACGCAGCATGGAAGAAGTTGCCCAGGACATCCTGACTCTTGAGCAGCAGGCAGAAGGATTGATGGCTGATATTCTGGGTATTGATGTGGCAGAGGTATCAGGAGTGGATCATGACTGAGTTACAAACCATGATGCCGAGATATGAGAAGTATAAGGATTCCGGGGTGGAATGGATTGGGGACATCCCGACACAGTGGAGTACAAATCGTTTGAAATTTATTTCCAAAATGTTTGTTAGTAATGTTGATAAGAACATTAAAAAATTAGAAATCCCAGTAAAATTATGTAATTACGTTGATGTTTATAAAAACAATTATATTACAAACAATCTTCTATTTATGCAGGTAACTGCTACGGGAGAAGAAATCATCCGTTTTAAAATTAAAATCGGTGATGTATTAATAACTAAAGATTCTGAAGATTGGTTAGATATTGGAGTACCTTCACTTGTAAAATATGAAGAGCCTAACCTTTTATGTGGTTATCATTTAGCTATTATTAGAGCTTATCATCAAATTTGTGGTGAATTTTTATTTTGGTCTCTATTAGCTCAATACAATAGAATTTATTTCAGTATTATGGCAAATGGAGTTACTCGTTATGGAATTTCGCAGGGAGTCATTAACAATACGTGGCTATTATGCCCACCATACCAAGAACAAATTACCATAGCCACATTTCTAAATTGCAAAACAGCCAAAATTGACCAGGCAATAGCCATTAAAAAAAAACAGATCAATCTGCTCAAAGAGCGTAAACAGATTCTAATTCAGAATGCTGTCACCAAAGGGCTTGACCCTGATGCTCCCATGAGGGATTCAGGTGTGGAATGGATTGGGGAGATACCAAGACATTGGAAGATGAAGCGGGCAAAGTATTTATTTACTGAGGTAGATGAACGCTCAACAACGGGTAAAGAAGAATTGCTTTCGGTTTCACATATAACCGGAGTCACGCCTCGTTCGGAAAAAAATGTAACAATGTTCCTGTCTGAAAATTATACAGGGTCAAAAACCTGCCAAAAAGATGATCTTGTTTTTAATATTATGTGGGCATGGATGGGTGCATTGGGTGTTTCTGACAGGTCTGGAATTATCAGTTCTTCTTATGGCGTTTTCAGACAGCAGGAGAAAAACAGTTTTAATTCAAAATACCTTGAATATTTACTTAAAACCACAGGGTATATTGAGCATTATTGCAGGGTGTCTACAGGGTTGCATTCATCACGTCTTAGGTTTTATGGTCATATGTTCTTTAATATGGAAATAGGTTTTCCAGATAGAAAAACACAAGATGAAATTATCACTCACATCCAGACCCAATCCACAAAAATCAACAAAGCAATTGCTTTGCAGGAGCAGATGATAGATAAACTAAAGGAGTACAAAGCTACTTTAATCAATAGTGCAGTTACCGGTAAAATCAAAGTGCCGATGCAAAATGAAGCAAACACAGCGGATTTAAAGGCCATAAAGCCATGAGTGATATTAAACAGATTGAAATTTATCAAAGCAGTGACGGGCAGACTCAAATTGAGGTACGTCTTGAGCAGGATACCATCTGGCTGTCCCGGATGCAGATGGCTGAGCTGTTTGACAAAGATTCAGACACCATAGGTATTCATCTGAAAAATATCTATAAATCAGGAGAACTGGACAAACCTGCAACTACCGAGGAATCCTCGGTAGTTCAAAAAGAGGGCAGACGTCAGGTTCGCAGGAAAGTCATGTTCTACAATCTGGATGCCATTATCTCAGTGGGATATCGAATTAATTCCAAAAAAGGAACCCGGTTTCGTATCTGGGCAACACAACGATTAAAAGAGCATCTTGTGCAGGGCTACAGCATTAACCAGCAGCGCTTTGAGAAGAATGCAGATGAGTTGCAGCATGCATTGGCCCTGATTCAAAAAGCAGCCTGCTCACCTGCCCTGGCAACAGATATGGGAAAAGGGCTTGTGGATATTCTGGGTCGATATACTCAAACTTTTTTATGGCTCCAGAGATATGATGAAGGATTATTAAGTGAGCCGGAAGGCAGGATCGGCGGGGAATTGGCAACCCCTGAGGATGCCATGGCTTCTCTTACCAAACTTAAAAAACAGCTGATTACCAGAAATGAGGCTTCTGATCTTTTTGCCAAGCCTTCCGGTGGAAATGGTATTGCATCTATATTTGGGAACCTTGATCAAACTGTATTTGGTAAACCTGCCTACCCGACAATTGAAAGTAAGGCGGCCCACCTGCTCTATTTTGTGGTGAAGAACCATCCATTTATTGATGGTAACAAGCGCAGCGGTGCGTTTTTGTTTATAGATTTTCTGCACCACAACAACCATCTGATGGATAAAACCCGCCAGCCGGTGATTAATGATACAGGTCTTGCCGCTCTAACACTGTTAGTGGCTGAATCTGATCCAAAGCAAAAAGATACTCTGATCAAACTGATAATGAATTTGCTTAGCAACCCAAATCAAAAAGGGGAATCCCATGGTCAGCCAAACCAATGAACAAGCTCTTGAAGCAGTAATTGAAAAACAATTGACCGGCACATCCCTTGAAGAACTCAAGAAAGAGGAAACTGATTATTATAGTGTTGATGAAACCATAATGCCCTTTAGTACCCATCATGGGTATGAATTGGGGTTTCACCAGCAGTTTAATGCCCGCTTTGCCGTGGATGAGACCCGGCTTTGGAAATTTCTGGAAAAGACACAGGAGAAAGAGCTTGCAAAGCTGCAGCACAATAGTAAAAATACCCAGGAGTGGAAGCGCAAAATCCTGGAACGTCTGGATAGGATGATAAAAAAACAGGGTCTTCTACATCTGCTTAAAAAAGGTTTAAGTGTGGATGATGCCCATCTGACTTTGATGTACCCTGCCCCTCTGGCAAGCAGTTCTGAAAAGATAAAACTGAACTTTGAAAACAATATTTTCAGCAGTACCCGGCAGGTGCATTACTCTTTAGCTAACTCCATGGAATCAATTGATCTGGTACTTTTTATAAATGGGCTTGCTTTTGCTACTCTGGAATTGAAAAATCCCTGGACAGGGCAAACAGCTCGATACCACGGTCAAAAGCAATATCGAACCACCAGAGACAAAAGTCAGCCCTTGCTGCAGTTTGGCCGCTGCCTTGTACATATGGCAGTGGACACAGATGAAGTTTATATGACAACAAAGCTTTCAGGTAAGCGCACCTATTTCCTGCCGTTCAACAAAGGTTATAATGCAGGGGCAGGCAATCCTCCAAACAAAGAAGGTCACAAATCTGCCTACCTCTGGCAGGAGGTGTTCAGCAAAAAAAGTATTGCAAATATTATTGAACATTTTGTACGGCTTGACGGCAAAGCCAAGGATCCGTTAAGCAAGAGAACACTCTTTTTTCCGCGGTTTCACCAGATGGATGTGGTAAGAAAACTTACAGGTCATGCTGCAAAACATGGAGCAGGTCAAACTTATCTGATCCAACACTCGGCAGGTTCCGGTAAATCCAATTCCATTACCTGGGCTGCGTATCAACTTATTGAAACCTATCCTGTAAATATAGATGTTCCGGGTGCAAAAAGCATTGAGCAACCTCTGTTTGACTCGGTAATTGTGGTCACAGACCGCCGTTTGCTGGACAAACAACTGCGCAACACAATAAAAGAATTTTCAGAAGTTAAAAATATTATTGCACCTGTTTATAAAGCAACAGAACTGAAAACTGCTCTTGAGCAGGGTAAAAAAATTATTATAACTACTATCCAGAAATTTCCATTTATCATTGATGGCATCAGTGATCTCAGCGATAAACATTTTGCCGTTATAATTGATGAAGCCCACAGCTCCCAGAGTGGTTCTGCCCATGATAATATGAACCGGGCCATGGGAAGGGACAATAACGAAGAAGAGTTAGATGCCCAGGACAAAATCCTCATGGCAATGAAATCGCGAAAGATGCGAGGCAATGCCTCCTACTTTGCCTTTACGGCCACACCAAAGAACACCACTCTGGAAAAATTTGGCAAAAAAAAGGCAGATGGCAGTTATAAACCATTTCATATCTACTCAATGAAACAGGCAATTGAAGAGGGATTTATCCTGGATGTGCTTTCCAATTACACTACATATAAAAGCTATTATGAAATTCAAAAATCCATTGAAGAAAATCCCCTGTTTGACAGCAAAAAAGCCCAGAAAAAATTACGGGCTTATGTGGAAAGAAGCCAGCAGACCATAAACATCAAGACAGAGATCATCCTGGATCACTTTATCCCAAAAGTAGTAAACCAAAAAAAACTAAAAGCAAAAGCAAAGGGAATGGTGATCACACAAAACATCAAAACAGCCATTCGTTATTACAAAGCAATTGCTCGTATTGTTGATAAAAAGGGAAATCCTTTTAAAATTTTAATTGCATTTTCCGGCAGCAAAGAAGTGGATGGCATTGAATATACTGAAACCAGTATGAATGGTTTTTCTGAAAATGAAACACGTGATTGTTTTGACAAGGATGAGTATCGTCTGCTGGTGGTGGCAAATAAGTATTTAACCGGGTTTGATCAGCCGAAACTCACTGCCATGTACGTGGACAAAAAGCTTCAAAACGTCTTGGCTGTCCAGGCATTGTCCCGTCTGAACCGTTCTGCCCCCGGGTTGGGTAAAAAAACTGAAGATCTCTTTATCCTTGATTTTTTTAATACAGTGTATGATATCAAAAATGCTTTTGATAATTTTTACACTTCCACCAGCCTCTCCAAGGCTACGGATGTGAATGTGCTGCATGAACTTAAAAGTACTTTAGATGAGGTGGGAGTGTATGAATTCAGCGAAGTTGAAAACTTTGTTGAACTCTATTTTTACAATGCAGATGCCCAGGAACTCAGTCCGATTATTGATTCTGCTGCTGTAAGATTTAACAGTGATTTAGACCTTGAAGATACTGACAAGGCTGACTTTAAGATAAAAGCCAAACAGTTTGTAAAAATATACGGTCAGATGGCATCAATCATGCCCTTTGAAATTGTTGTATGGGAAAAGCTGTTCTGGTTTTTAAAATTTCTGATCCCAAAGCTTATTATCAAAGACCCAAATGCAGATCAAGTTGATGAATTGCTGGATTCTGTAGATCTTTCGTCCTACGGCCTTGAGCGCGTCAAGCTCAATCACAGCATAGGTCTGGATCCAAATGAAACTGAGCTTGATCCGCAAAACCCAAATCCACGCGGAGCCCATGATGGTGAAGATGATCAAGACCCGCTGGATGAGATCATCCGAAATTTTAATGAGCGCTGGTTTCAGGGTTGGAGCGCTACGCCTGAAGAACAGCGTGTGAAATTTTTAAATATTGCCGATAGTATCAAAGCCCATCCGGACTTTATGCAAAAATACAAAGAGAATCAGGATATCCATAACCGAGTTCTGGCATTTGAAAAGATTTTTGAAGAGGTTATGCTTAAAAAACGGCACAATGAATTAGAACTTTATAAGCTGCTGGCAAGTGATGTGGCATTCAAATCTGCAATGCAACAAAGCTTGCAGCTCATTGTTGATAGATGATTACATTAACTCCCTCCATGCCAGGATAATGAAAAAATACAATAATTGACAAATTCATTATACTCATGATACTTTCCTTTAATAAACCAATGCAAAATGCAGTGGTAGGCTGGGGGAGTTGGACAAGACCGACTGAGAGGAAACCAACATGGGTTTCGACTCCTGGAACCTGCACCAGATAATTCTGGCGAAGGAAAGTCAATTTTTATTTTCTTTTCCTTAAGATTCCCATCCTTCTTTACCATATTTTGTCTGTGGTTCAATTTGTTAACAATAATAATTGTATTGATATGCTTCAGGTAACAGGTGCAGCAAAATTATATAACGGCCGGCCGGTCTTTTCAGAATTTGATCTAATGGTTGCTCCGGGGCAGTTTAAAGTATTGCTTGGCCCTTCAGGATGTGGCAAAAGCACTCTGTTTGACGGATTAACCGGTGTTACAGAGTTGAACTGTGGCAAAATATTCTGGAACAATGAAAAGCTGTCTCACCTGGGCAGCCATGCCGCGTATATGCAGCAAAAAGATCTGCTCCTCCCCTGGTTTTCCCTGCTGGACAATGCTCTTTTGCCGGCAAAAACAGGAAATCAGGAGATGGAAAAAATGAGACCCATGGCAGAAAAACTTTTTGTTCGCCTGGGGTTGAAAGGGTATAAAACCCATATGCCAAATGAGGTATCCGGGGGCATGCGCCAGCGATGTGCCCTGGTGAGAACACTTATGTTCAACAGGAACCTTATCCTGCTGGATGAACCTCTCTCTGCCCTGGATGCCATAACCCGGCAAAGCCTGCAATCTCTACTGCTGCTGCTCCAGACAGAATTTAACAAAACCATTCTCATGATCACCCATGATATTGAAGAGGCATTGCTGCTGGCCGATGAGGTGTGTCTGCTCAGCCCAAAGCCAATGGTTGTGGAGGAAAAATTTATCCTGAACCAGCCAAAACCCAGGCAGTTCAGCGATCCAGGACTGCTGGAGATCAAGGCGTATATACTTGCACAGCTTAAAGGGGACTTGAACAGTGAAGCCTGCTAATATGATAGCACTCTTTTTCGTGATAACAATTCTGGCCCTGTGGGAAGGGGTTGTCCGTTTTTTTGCAATACCAGTCTTTATACTGCCGCCGCCATCCACTATCTTTATCACTGCTTTTATCAAGGCTCCCCTGATCCTGCCCCATGCGGCAACCACTTTTGTGGAGATTATCCTGGGTATTTTCCTGGCCCTTTGCACGGCAGTACCCTTGGCCATTGTCATGTTTGCAAAACCTGAACTGGAAAAGGGTCTGGCTCCGTTCCTTGTGGCATCCCAGGCTGTTCCTGTGTTTGCCATTGCACCGCTGCTGGTGGTATGGCTGGGATACGGAATTGCCTCCAAGGTTTTCATGGCCTGGGTCATCATCTTTTTCCCCATTACCATCAGTCTGGTTTCAGGATTTAAAAGCTGTGATGCAGAATACCGGGTATTGTTCCGGCTCATGGGAGCATCATTTTTTGATACATTAAAACTGCTTTTATGGCCCTGGGCTTTGCCGCAGTTTTTTGCAGGTCTCAGGGTGGGTGTGACCGTGGCTACAATAGGGGCGGTCATAGGCGAATGGGTGGGTGCTCAAAAAGGGCTGGGATTTTTAATGATCCAATCCAATGCCCGTCTCCAGGTGGATCTTGTATTTGCCGCCATACTCTGGCTCTCTCTCATGGGGCTTGGCATGTGGAACTTGGTGGGAGCCCTGGAAAAAAAAATTGTAAAATGGAAATAATACTTACAGGAGGAAAACCGTGAAAAAAATATTTATTTGTCTCATACTTGCTGCTTCACTGATATCCACACCAAATCTTTGGGCAGGTCAGAAACTGACCCTGATGCTGGACTGGTTTCCTAATGTAGATCATCTGCCCATCTATGTGGCAGATGAAAAAGGATATTTTAAAGACAACAAAATTGAAGTTAAGATCATCAGCCCGTCAGAGACTTCAGATGCCTTGAAACTTGCTGCATCGGGCAATGTTGATATTGCAGTATCTTACCAGCCGCAAACCATAATTGCGGCTGACAGGGGACTTCATTTAAAAGCTGTGGCACCTCTGGTGGTTCATCCCTTGACAACCCTGCTCTTTCTTGACAGCAAGGGCATAAACCAGCCTTCTGATCTTTCCGGGAAAAAAATCGGATATACCGTCCCAGGGTTGATGGACATACTTTTAAAGGCTTTTGCCTCCATCAACCAGATACAAAACTACACCCCTGTGAATGTCGGTTTTACCATTCTGCCATCCCTGGTTTCAAACAAGGTTGATGCCATCATGGGGCCATTTAAAACCTATGAGACCGTGGGTATGGCACAACACGGATATACAGCCCGTTTTTTTGAACTGGAAAAGTATGGAATTCCAGATTATGAAGAGTTGATTTTTGTATGCGGGCCAAAAGCATTAAAGAAAAAACCAGAGGCAATCCATGGATTTGTAGAAGCCGTTGGCAGAGCTTTGAACTATACAAAAATCCATCCTGAAAAAGCCCTGGCTCTCTATTTGTCTGCTGTGCCCCAGGCAGATAAAAAGATTGAAACTAAGGCATTTGAACTGACCATGCCCTATTTTGCAGGTTCACAATCCCATGATCCTGTAAAGTGGCAGAAATTTGCCGACTTTGCCCTGGAATATGGATTAATCAACAATAAAGTGGATGTAACAGAACTGATTCATAAATGGTAAATAGTACCCGCCAAAACCTACTAATTTGCCCAATTACGGCGTTGGAGAAAAATTTTAATCCTCGAAATACTAATTGTATGTCTGTGGTTAAAATTTTTTTCCGCCTTGTACTTGAACAAATTAGTAGGTTTTTGTTCAGGCACTAAATAATAATAACATTTAAAAAAATAAGGAGAAATATAATGGAAATAAACCCTTCCGGTATCTGGAATGATCTTGATACCATTCGCAAAAACACCCCTTTAGTACATAACATCACCAATTATGTAGTAATGAACACCACTGCCAATGCTCTGCTGGCCCTTGGTGCATCCCCGGTCATGGCCCATGCCGAACCAGAAGTTGCCGATATGGTTAATATTGCCAATGCCTTGGTAATAAATATCGGCACCTTGAGTGATCCATGGATCAATGCCATGTTCAAGGCTGCAGCCCGTGCCAAGGAAAAAAACATCCCCATTATACTTGATCCTGTAGGCGCAGGTGCCACTGAATACAGAACAGGTACAGTTAGAAAACTGCTCCAGGCTTCATCTCCATCCATTATCAGGGGTAATGCCTCGGAGATTATGGCTCTGTGCAAGGATGATATGTCCACCAAAGGAGTTGACAGCACCAATGCTTCCGATGTTGCCATTGAATCTGCCAGGGCATTGAACTCGGAATTTAAAAGTGTAGTCTGTATTACAGGAGAGATTGACTATATAATATCAAAAGATAGCTTGATCAAAGTGAAAAACGGACACTCCATGATGCCGAGAGTTACAGGACTTGGCTGCACTGCCTCTGCTCTTTGCGGGGCTTTTGCCGCAATAAATCCGGCATATAACATGGCAGCAGCCCATGCCATGGCAGTTATGGGCATTGCAGGGGAATTGGCAGCAAAAAACGCTGCAGGCCCTGCAAGTCTCCAGCTTAATTTCATCGACACCCTGTATCAATTGTCTGAAAAACAGATTCAAGAATTTTTCATAGAATAGAGGACGGATTATGAAAGGTGTTTATCTTGTCACAGATCAAAACTCATGCCTGCATCACAACCTTGAAACCGTGGTGTCAGAGACAATTAGGGCAGGTATCTGCCTTGTCCAGCTCCGAGAAAAAAACATTGACACCCGCAGTTTTCTCAACAGAGCTCTGGCCATGAAAGCCATACTTGCACCCTTTAGTGTTCCTCTGATTATAAATGACCGGGTGGACATTGCCCTGGCCTCAGGTGCCAACGGGGTGCACATCGGCCAGAGCGATATGCCTTATGAAGCTGCAAGAAGACTTTTGGGTCCTGATGCCATCATCGGCCTCTCTGTGGAAACCTGGGAGGATGTGACCACGGCCCAGGATCTTTCAGTGAATTATATAGGGGTGAGCCCTATCTTTTCCACCCCAACAAAAACCGATACCAAAGAGCCCTGGGGTATTGCCGGTCTTGAAAAAATAAAAGCATATTCACGCCACCCTCTTGTGGCCATAGGTGGAATCAATTTGTCAAATGCAGCCCGGGTTATCCGTGCAGGAGCTGATTCCATTGCAGTGATCTCTGCCATATGCTCGGCAGAAGATCCCTTTGAAGCTACCCACAGGCTTGGATCATATTTCCGACAAACCAGAACCCCACAGGAGAATCCTTAAATGAAATCCCATTTCAGAACATTGACCATAGCAGGCTCGGACAGCGGCGGAGGAGCCGGTATCCAGGCAGATTTGAAAACTTTTTCCGCCCTGGGATGTTTTGGAATGTCTGCTATTACTGCCCTCACAGCCCAGAATACCAGGGTTGTTACAGGTATTTTCCCGGTACCTCCGGAATTTATTGCACAGCAGATGGATGCAGTCCTGGATGACATTGGCGTGGATGCTGTAAAAATCGGCATGCTCCACTCCCCGGAAGTGATTGAGACTGTGGCGCAAAAACTTGTGGAGAAAAAATGCCCCAATATTGTTCTTGATCCTGTTATGATTTCAAAAAGCGGTGACAAGCTTCTCTTAGATGATGCAATCAATGCCTTAAAGAAATATCTGATTCCCCTTGCCTCCATCATCACACCTAACCTTCCGGAAGCTTCTGTGCTGCTGGACAGGAGAGTTGAAACCCTTGGAGATATGCCCAAAGCAGCAAGGGATCTCTCTGCACTGGGATCTGCCAATGTCCTTGTAAAAGGCGGACATCTGACCCAGGAGAGCTGCTGTGATCTGTTATATCAAAAGAAAAATAATACTATTACTGAATTTCCCGAAAAACGCATCAACACCCCAAATTCCCACGGCACCGGATGCACTCTCTCTTCGGCAATTGCTGCAAATCTGGCTAAAGGGGTGGACATTGAAACAGCAGTAAACAATGCCAAAACCTATATCACATGCGCCATTATTGCAGGGGCAGACTATCAGACTGGAAAAGGCCACGGCCCTGTTCACCATTTTTATGATCTCTGGCTTTAAAAGAATTTAAGCTGCACCAAACAAGAAATTACCAGTAAAGATAAGAGATATCTTGCAATTTCTGGTAAACCTGTGTACGACTTTTAACATTAAGACTACACATTAAAAGAGCACTCATATGAAAAGTTTAAATCTGTTAAAAATTAAAACCTTGCAAGGAAAATTGATTGTTCTTTTACTTATTCCGGTTTTTTTAACAATTCTGGCAGGCGGTGTTGCAAGCTTTTTATACACACGTGATGCAATGCTTAGACAATGGAATGAATCTGCTGTTTTAAAACTTCAAAGAGCTGGCCATGATCTTGAGATGCGCATTGCAAACCCCATCAATCTGGTAGATCTGTTTTACAAAATAAACCCGGTGGGCAATATCCTTACATCACAAAAAGAACTGATCAGATATGTTGCAGGGATGGATGGTATAGTAAGGGCAGGTTTTACCTATATAAAACCTGTTAAAACAGATGGTTCAATGCCTGGGGAAAACAGGCACATGCATATTAACATGCCTGGGGAGAACATGGAAATGAAAAACATGGATATGGGAGACATGACCATGCATTTTCACCGCAGCAGGATTTTAAAGGTTGCCGCACCCGAATTTGATGCAGGTGCAGGTCATAAAACCGTTAAATTTGTTTTATCCTTATTGAACTCTTCCGATGAGATCGTTGGAAATCTTGAAATCATAATGAGTCTTAAATATCTACTGCAGGATATTTTTAATCTGGGATGGTGGCAGAGTAACAAGGCCTGTATAGTTGATAAAATCGGAAAATATATAGCGCATACCAATATGATAATGAAAGATCGTACTTTTTTAGGGAACACATCTGACCCGGTGGAAGTATCCATCCTCAAAGAGATGAAAACAAAATCTTTTGGCACGGTAAAATCAAAAGGTCACCCGCCTGAAACCATTGCAGGTTTTTATAAACTGAAAAAGGCTCCCTGGGCAGTTATTATGTTTGCACAGGGAAATGAAATCTTAAAACCCATTATCCTGTACCGGAATTCTTTTGTCATTGGAGGAGTTGTATTAGCCATAGTAATTATTGTACTCATACGATTTCAGGCAGGCAAGATAGTAAAAAAAATCGAAAAACTGTCTGAAAAAGCTGAAAAAATTGTAAAGGGTGACTATGGAGAACCCATAACAATTAATTCAGAAGATGAGATAGGCCTGTTAATCCAAAGTTATAACGCCATGGTCAAAGGACTTAAGGAGCGTGATTTTATAAGAGATTCCTTTGGAAGATATGTTGATCCTGATTTTGCAAAATTTCTGCTCCAGCATCCCGATGCAGGCAGACTGGGAGGTCAAAGGAGGGAGGTTGCCATTATGATGTCGGATATAAGGGGTTTTACTGCTCTTTCAGAGACTTTCAGCCCTGAAGCAATAATCACTGTTTTAAACCAGTATTTCTCTCATATGATAAATATTATTCAAAAACATAACGGCATCATTGTTGATTTTTTTGGAGACGCTATTCTGATATTTTTTGAGCCTTTGTCATGTTCCTTAAAAGAGACAATTAAAGAATGCATCCAGTGTGCCTATGATATGCAAAAGGAGATGCTTGTGTTCAACAGTGAAATGGATAATCAGGATTTACCTGAACTGAATATGGGTATCGGCATAAATGCAGGACAGGTAATTGTGGGCAGCATAGGCTCTGAAAAAAGGGCTAAATATGGAATTGTAGGCCCTGCAGTTAATATCACAAGCCGGATTCAAGCCAAAGCAGAGGCACAGGAAATCATTATCTCCGATGCCGTATATAAATATTTAAAATATTTAAAAAATGAAATAAACATTCAAAGATCCTTTAATGCATCCATGAAGGGAGTTGATCATCCAATGACTTTGCATGTATTAAAAAAAGAGAGTGATAAGTCTTAATTTAAAAGGTTCTCTTTGTATGCTCTAAAGGCAAGTTGTGTAGTACTATCCTGACTATATTGTAGAATATTCTGCAATAACCTGTTTTACTACTCTATCTGATTTTAATTTTGTTTTATAATATCAATAAGTTATTGATAAATTTCCTTTCTGGCACAACATATGCAGAGTTTTATTGTATAATTAAAATTACCATTGAAAAATATTAATGTGATTTATATTAAATTTAATAAAGGCAATAATTATGAAACAAGTGATTTATCTGGCAGCCATGTTCTGGATCATTATTATATCTTTTCCCCAGGGTCTCTCCTTTGCCGACGATGCAAAAAGGATGGAAGGTGTTGGAAACAGGCTTTCAACCGAGATTTCTTTATCTGACTTGTTAAATTATGCCTATTTGAATAATCCTTCAATTATTGCATCAAAACAAGACTGGAAAATTTCAATTGAAAATTACAACCTGGGTAAAAGTTATCCAGATCCCCAGATAATGAGTACATATTACCCATCACCACTTGAAACCAGGCTTGGTCCACAGGATTGGAATTTGACATTGTCCCAGCAGTTTCCTTTTCCAGGCACCCTGTCACAAAAGGGCAAAGTCCTTGAATCCGATGTGAAAATTTCAAAATTCAGACTGGATAAAACGGTCAGGGACATTGCCGCATCAATTATTATCTCTTTCCATGAACTTATATATGTTCAAAAGGCAAGCCATTTTGCTCAATCAAATTTCAAGCTTGCCCAGGAAATGTTAAAATTAAGTGAAAATCTTTATACAAATGACAAAGCTCTTTTTTATGACATTTCAAAGGCAAGGGCACAGACGGCACAGATCCAGTATGATATTCTCCTTTTAAAGGAGCTTGAGCAGAGTGAAAAAGCACGTATTAACACTCTCTTAAACAGAAATCCCCATGCCAGACTGGGAATTGCCAGGGATCTTGCTTTCAGAAAGGTTGTTTATGAAATTAGTGAAATCTATGAATTGTCCAGGGATAACCTGGAAAATATCCTGATTGCCGAGGAAAAGATCAACCAGTCTACCCAACGTATGAAACTTGCTAAGCTTGAGAATCTTCCATCATTTAAACTTGGCCTTTTTTATGCTTCAATCGGAGATCCTGATGTTCCAACACCTCCGCCTGATGCTGGCGATGATGCCATTGGCATCCAGCTTGGTTTTAATATTCCTCTATGGTTAGGTAAAAACCAAAGCAGAACATCCATAGCCTTTGCCATGAAACAAAAAGCCAGGGCCCAAAAGCTTGAAATAATAAACAAAACCAGTGCCAAAATCAGCAGGCTCTGGTTCAAACTTCAAAATTCTAAAAGACTTATAACTCTTTATGCAAAAGAGATGATCCCCCAGTCATTAAGATCTGTCCAGACAGCAGAAACCTGGTATCGCCAGGGTGAGGGAAGTTTTTCAGATTTTCTGGAACTCCAGGCCACAGCCTATAATTTCCAGATATCCCTTGAACGGGCAAAAGCAGATTATGGAAAAACCCTTGTAAAACTTGAACTTTTCACAGGAGTTTCCCTTGACAAAAGAATAAGTGGTAAAAAAATAACTGGTAAAAAATCAATTGCTCCAAAAGGAGATGATAAATCATGAAAACCAAATTATCATTAATATTCATAATATTAACCACATACACATCTTTTGTGTATGGGAATTATGACAATATGCATGAATCCCTGGAAAAATACCAGCCTCCTTTGTATTTCACAGAATCTTTAAAGTTTAAAGAGATAGAAAACAATTTTTATTTAAAATCTGATAAAGATTTATCACCTTTAATTGCAAGCATTGAGAAACTTAAGCTTGACTTTGAAAACAGAATTAAAAAAGACCGGAAAATTGAATTTTTATCAGATTATGACAATAAACTTTTTAAACATCTTCTAACCACATCAGATAGTATCAAAGCAGTAAAAAAACTTGTAAAAAAGAAATTTTCCTTAGAAGAGATAGAAATTATTGCTGCTTTAAGAAACCCTGCAATTCTTGCAGCACAAAAAAAAGTCAAGGCAGAACTTGCTTCCTTTAATCAGATCATGGATCTTGATGAAAATTTAAGGCAGTACGCTGCATTTACAAAAGACCTTGATAACAGTGCCGGACCATTAAAAATGAATGATTCCATTCAATCCGGATATCCCTATCCAGGAATGACTGCACTCAAAGGCCAGGTCATAAATTCCCAGGTTTCAATCCTGTTTGAAAAAATGAAAATTATTCAAAAAAATATTATCACCGATATAAGGAATTCCTTTTGGAACTTGATTTATATTGATAAAGCCTTTGACATAACATCTGAAATAATAGAGGCTTTCAATCGCCTTAAAGCCGTGGCAACCATATTGTATAAAAGTGGAAAGACAAGTTTTCAGGATATCATCAAAATCAACATTAAAATATTTAAGTTAGATGAAGATCTTATTACGCTTACCCGCAAAAGAAAAAATATTGAAATAAAAATACTCGAACTTTTAAATCTCTCTGCTGATACACTCGTAGGCCAACCTGTAAAGAAAAACACCCATAAAAAAATAGCTGGACCAACAGATCTTTATCCGGTGGCAAGACAACAAGGACAAGAACTTAAAGTCTTAAGGCTTTCCATTGCAAAAACTAAAAAAATGATAGAACTGGCTGAATCCATGATATTGCTGCCCTTTACCCTTAACCTCTCTTTAAATGAGGATGATGCTGTTGCAAGTGTGGGAACAGGCGCCGATAGAATGCCCTTCCCGGAAAAAACCATGGCTTCAATGAAGAATGGCACTCCTGAAAAATCATGGTATGGGATTGATGATCCATGGCTCAGGGAAACAAAACTTAAACTTTCAAGCCTGGAACACACCCTTGTAAAAGAAGAAAACAAAACAGACCGTATGATACAGGATGCCTGGTTCAATATGGATAAAAGCAATAGAGAGCTTGAATTATATGAATCAAAAATAAGACCGCTGGCAATATCTGCCCTTAATGTCTCAACAAGGGCATATGAATCCGGATCAATTCCATTTTCAGATGCCATTGATTCATACACGTATTGGTTAAAGATAAAGCTTTTAATCGCACAGAAACATAAAGAGATTGGAACCAGTGTGGCAAAACTTGAAAATATTATGGGCAAGAGTTTTGAGGATGAAAAATAGAGGAGCTGATCATGGTAAAAAAATATAAAACAAAATCCTTTTACATAACGACTATTGTGGCAGCCCTGATAGCGATTTCTGCCTTGTTAACTTTGCCGGAAAGGAACAGCTTCAGTGCCGATTCAGATAATCATGACCAAAAACCTGCAGCCCGCAATACTTCTGTTCAAGATTCAAACCAGAAAAAAATAATCTATTGGCGGGCCCCCATGGACCCTTTTGAAATTTATGATGAACCAGGCCAGAGCAAAATGGGGATGGATCTTGTCCCTGTTTACGAGGACGATGCTGTAGATGATTCCGGTACAAAAGAGAGGAAAATAGTTTATTGGCGGGCCCCCATGGATCCAAGCGAAACATATGAAAAACCCGGGAAAAGTAAAAAAGGTAAAAAACTTATCCCTGTGTATGAAGATGAGCTCATGGGAGGTGTTAATATTAAAATAGACCCGGTGGTTGAGCAAAACATGGGTCTTATAACGGAAAAAGTTCAAAAAGGGCCTTTAAAACATACCATCAAGACCTATGGAAATATCACCTTTGATGAAACCAGGACTGGAGTGATCAGCCAGAAATTTGACGGATGGATAGAAAAACTTTATGCAGACTTTACAGGGTATTATGTAAAAAAAGGAGACCCATTGTATGAAATTTATTCTCCGTTACTGCTTGCAGCCCAGGAAGAATACCTGTCTGCATTTAAAAACTATCAAACGCAAAAAACAGTTTTCAATAATGATATCTTAAATTCTGCCCGCATGCGGTTGATGTATTTTGATATTGCAGACTTAGAAATAAAATCTATTGAAAAAACCAAACAGGTAAAAAAGACCATCATTATAAGGTCACCTTTTACAGGTTTTGTAACCCGCAAAAATGCCGTGGAAGGATCTTTTGTTAAAACAGGGGCCAGTCTTTATACCATCTCAGATCTGTCCCATGTCTGGGTTGAAGCCCATATTTTTGAATATGAGCAAAACCTTGTTTTCAAAGGCCAGGAAGTTGAAATGACCCTCACCTATAACCCGGGCAAAGTATACAAAGGGAATATCGCTTATATTTTCCCATATCTGCAGCAAAAAACAAGGGATGTCATAATCAGGATTGATTTTTTAAATGAGAACAATGAACTAAAGCCTGACATGTTTGCAAATATCAAAATTAAAACAACAGCTGATGAAAAGATCATTTATATCTCCTCCCAGTCAGTCATTTATTCCGGTAATAAGAAAATTGTTTTTGTGTCCAAGGGCAATGGAAAATACTCTCCCCGGGAAATCAGTACAGGTATCCATCTTGATGACGGTATGGTACAGATTTTAACCGGGCTTGCAAAGAATGAAATTGTTGTTACTTCAGGCCAGTTTCTTCTTGATTCCGAATCAAAACTCAAGGAAGCAGTTCAGAAAATGATTGAGGGCAAAAGAGGACCGACATCAAAAAAAATTGAAGAAGATTTTTTCGATGATATGGGGTTTGAAGAAGATTTATTCGATAATATAGAATAATTAAAAACAGGGTAAAATTCAATGATAGAAAAAATAATAGTATGGTCAATAAAAAACAGATTCATGGTTATCATTATGACCCTGTTCATCATTGTGGCAGGAATCCTTGCCATGCTGAAAACACCTCTTGATGCCATTCCAGACCTGTCTGATGTCCAGGTAATCGTGTACACTGAATACCCTGGTCAGGCCCCACAGGTTGTTGAAGACCAGGTGACATACCCTCTTACCACTGCTATGCTCAGTGTTCCCTATGCAAAGGTTGTCAGGGGATACTCCTTTTTTGGATATTCCTTTGTATATCTTATCTTTGAAGACGGAACAGACATATACTGGGCAAGATCAAGAGTTATGGAATATCTTAATTTTGTTTCAGGAAGGTTGCCTGCAGGTGTAACTCCAAGTCTTGGGCCAGATGCCACAGGTGTTGGCTGGATATATGAATATGTATTAAAAGACACCACTGGTCAAAATGATCTGCAAAAACTTCGATCCATCCAGGACTGGTTTTTAAGATATGAATTAACTGCTGTGCCAGGTGTTTCAGAAGTTGCCAGCATTGGAGGATTTGTTAAACAATACCAGGTGGAAGTTGATCCCAATAAACTGGTTTCATACGATATTCCCATCTCAAAAATAAAAAATGCCATTAAAAAGTCCAATTCCGATGTCGGGGGAAAACTTATTGAAATGGGGGAAACCGAATTCATGGTACGGGGCCTTGGATATATACAATCCCTTGAAGACATAAAAAACATTGTCATCTCCTCTGACGAAAAAGGTACCCCTATTCTTTTAAAAGACATTGCCGATATCCATATCGGGCCGGAGTTAAGGCGCGGTATCCTTGAATGGAATGGTGAAGGAGAGATTGTGGGTGGTGTTGTAATTATGAGATATGGGGAAAATGCCCTTGAAGTAATAAAAAAGGTAAAACTCAAACTTGCACAACTCCAAGATGGCCTTCCTGAAGGTGTTGAAATCCTGACAGGATATGACCGTTCCTCCCTTATCCAAAGAGCTGTTGAAACCCTTAAAACAAAACTTACCGAAGAGATGATTGTGGTGGCTCTGATATGCATTTTGTTCCTTTTGCATTTCAGATCTGCCTTTGTTGCTATTTTCACCCTTCCCGTTGGGATTTTGATGTCTTTTCTGATCATGTATCTTCTTGGAATCAATGCCAACATCATGAGCCTGGGCGGTATTGCAATTGCCATAGGAGTTATGGTGGATGCCTCCATTGTTCTGGTGGAAAATGCCCACAAACACCTGGAAAGAGACAGGGATAAAAAAAACCATACACAGATTATTATTGACGCGTCAAAAGAAGTAGGCCCTGCCCTTTTTTTCTCTCTATTGATTATTACAATCTCATTTCTTCCTGTATTCAGTCTCACAGAACAATCAGGAAGGCTTTTCAAACCCCTTGCCTATACCAAAACAACTGCCATGGCAGCCTCTTCTCTGCTTGCGATTACCATTATCCCGGTTCTCATGACCTTTTTTGTAAAAGAGAACCCCATTGACCCTGAGTTCTCCAGGAAGAAGAAAACATGGATCTGGATAATGACTCTTGCAGGACCGCCGGCTCTGGTTTTCCTTGCAGGTCTTTTTGGAATCAATCTTCCTGACTACAGCCTTGTACTGGCATTTGGCGTTTCAATATTGCTTTACTTTTGTCTTTGTCCCCAGAAAATAATTTCAGAAAAGAAAAATCCCATATCCAAAAGTTTAATCCGGCTTTATCTTCCCTTGATAAGAGTTGTTTTAAAATGGCGGAAAACAACCATTCTTGTTGCTTTGCTTGCCCTTGCAGTCACCTGGTATCCAATGTCCCGTATAGGAAGTGAATTCATGCCTCCTCTAAATGAAGGGGACCTTCTTTATATGCCCACAACCCTGCCCGGTATATCCATTACCAAGGCCAAAGAACTTTTGCAGCAGACAGATAAAATTATTCAAAAATTTCCGGAAGTTGAAACCGTCCTGGGTAAAATAGGCCGGGCAGAAACCTCAACCGATCCAGCTCCCCTTTCAATGATAGAAACAGTAGTCACGCTTAGGCCCCAGGTCCAACATGAAATTATTTTACATGATCGTTTTTTTTCAGACTGGCCCGGGTGGCTTAAAAAACCTCTTACCTTTATATGGCCTGAACAATATAAAGGGGTAATCCTCCACGAGTGGAGAAAAAAATATATTAATCGTTTTTTTTCAAACTGGCCCGGATTTTTAAAAACTCCTTTGTCATGGATAATGCCCGAGGAGAGATACATTACAATAAAAGAGCTTGCCAATGATCTTGATAAGGCTGTGAAATTTCCAGGGCTTACAAATGCCTGGACAATGCCTATAAAAACCCGGATTGATATGCTGTCAACGGGCATAAAAACTCCTGTGGGCATCAAAATCATGGGGCCTGATCTTGGCACCCTGTCCAAAATCGGGGAAAACATAGAAGCATTCCTGAGAAATCAACCAGGCACCTTGTCTGTATTCTCAGAACGTGTCACAGGAGGTAATTATCTGGATTTTAAAATTAACCGTGAAAACATTGCCCGTTATGGACTTTTTGTCCAGGATGTGCAGGATATTATCACAACTGCCATAGGTGGAATGAATGTTACCGATACTGTTGAAGGCCTTGAAAGATATCCTGTCAACTTAAGGTACAACCGTGAGTTCAGGGACAATATTTACATGCTGAAAAGGGTCCGGGTATCAACACCAACAGGAGCCCAGATTCCCCTTACCCAGCTTGCAGATATATCTATCCACAAAGGCCCTGCAGGCATTAAAACCGAAAATTCAAAAAAAACTGCCTGGATATATATAGATCTCAAAGGCATTGATATAGGTACATATGTTAAAAATACAAAAAAACTGGTTGAAGAGAAGATTCAACTGCCTTCAGGATATTCAATTGTATGGTCAGGCCAGTATGAATACATGGAAAAAGCAAGAAAAACCCTGAACATCATAGTTCCGGCAACCCTGCTTGTGATTTTTTTACTTCTTTATATTCATTTTAAAAATTTTGTAGAAGTTATCATAGTAATGGCAAGCCTGCCATTTGCACTGCTTGGAGGGATCTGGCTTATTTATATGCTTGGCTACAACTTTTCGGTTGCCGTTGGTGTGGGATTTATCGCACTTGCAGGACTTGCAACTGAAACCGGTATAGTCATGCTTGTTTATCTTGATGCAACATTTAAAAAGAACAGAGAAGCAAAAAAAATGAGCTCTTCAATTGAGCTTTTTGATTCAATTATTGAAGGTGCTGTGGAAAGGGTCAGACCTTTAATTATGACCGTTGCAACAACTTTGATAGGCCTTTTGCCTGTAATGTACGGGTCTGGGGCCGGTTCACAGATAATGAAACGAATAGCAGCACCAATGGTTGGCGGCCTTGTTTCATCAACCATAATGACTCTTATTATCATTCCTGTGGCCTATAATTTGTGGAAAATAAGAACAATTAAATAGCATTATATTAAAAGGAGCCTTTCAATGAAAAAGCAATTTAAATTAATTATCAGTGCAGTACTTTTGTCCATTGTTTTCATGACAGGATATGCCTTGGCCATGGAGGGAAATGATATGGATGAATCAGAAAAAATAGGAGACCTTATCCATGAGTCAGTCATTGACGGGTATGTTCTCTCCCATTACTTCATGGATCTTCGCGATCAGAAAACAGCAAGCCATGCTGATGATACCAAAATCGGCACTCCGAACTTGGATAAAGAAGAGATGGACAAACCCCATCACATCATGGTTTACATCATGGACAAAGACCATAATCCTGTTTTAAAGGGAAAAGTTGGTTTCATGATAAAAGATGCTGCCAACAATAAACAAACAGCAATGGGAATGTTCATGAGCAAAGGTTTCGGCACAACTGCCGACATGAAAAAAAAGGGGAGTTATACTATTTTCACCAAAATTGTTTTAGAAAACAAGATCTTAAAAGACAGCTTTAAGTATGAAATAAATTGATTCTTTTCAAATAAATTGGGGACACCAGGATTGAAGCTAATAATTATATTAAATCCTGGTGTCTTATTTCCTGTCCTTTTATGATTTAAAATGATGAAATTTATAACTCAAGCTACCAAGGAAAACACCCAAAAAAGGGTTTTTATAATGGAAAATTAAAAAAAAGGAGAAGAGATTATGATTAGATTATGTAAAATACCAATAATGGTTTTAATCTTGATATGTTTCATTGGAAGTTTTTCTTGGGCCGGATTCAAATTTAAAATTAATGATAGCACAAAAGGAGAAATTGATTTTTGGACCCAAGCTTGGTATCAATATGCTGAAAAAGCCAGTGATAGTAACGGAGATAATATTCTGGATGAAGATGTTAATGATTTTATGATCCGAAGAGCATATTTCAGCATCAGCGGTGAGTCAACACCATATCTAAGTTTTTTTACTCATATTGCCGCAGACAGGATCGGTCAAAACAATCTGAATGATTCTTCATTGGGCCTTGGAAGCGGGGTTGCATTTAGGGATCTATGGATTACACTCAAACCATCCGATGCCTTAAAACTTCAAGTAGGGCGAATGTATGTTCCCTTTACACGAAATTACGGTACCACATCAACAAAATCTCTTCTTACAACAGACCTCGACTGGGCCCAGGGAGGAATAAGAGGTAATATTTTTTATCCCAGTAAGGTTGGTCGTGATGATGGCGCCACTCTTTGGGGGAACCTCATGGAAGATAAGTTTCAATATCGGTTTATGGTTGGTGAAGGTGTTGAAAACACCTCGCAAAATCCTGATGATAATTTAAGATTTGCGGGAAGAATCAGTGCCAATTTTTTTGATGCTGAAACCGGTTGGTTCAATCAAGGTACTTATTTGGGTAAGAAACGAATTCTTGCTATAGGTTTTGGAGCCGATTCGCAAGAATTGGTATTTGGATCCCGGACTGATGACTATTTAGCTTGGACCGTAGACGTTCACTATGATCAACCTTTAAGCAATGGAGGAGCTATCACTGCTGAAGCTGCCTACATTGATATTGAGAATGTAGCCAATAGTATAAAATACACCCAACTTGTGCCCGGAGATAACGGTTCAATCGTTTCTTTGAAAGCTGGGTATCTCTTTCCCGGTAATTTTGGTATAGGCAGGCTTCAACCCTTTGCTCATTATGAACTTATTAACGTAGATAAAACAGGTAAAGACGACACACAGGTATATGGTTTGGGTTTAAACTATTTTTTCAAAGGACATGCAAATAAATTGAGCTTAGATATTTCAAACGTTGATCAAGAACAGGAAACGATATCTGTACAGGATCATTTTGTTGTTACAGTTCAAATTGCCGCAGGTTTCTAAAACATGAAACATTGATGAAATTTTAGAGCACTATTTCTGGCCAGGTATAGAACGACCATGATTTACATCAACCAAAGCTGATAAGATGGGCCGCTCAGCGCTCCATCTTATAGCGGCTTAACAGCCCGGCACGTTAGAAACAACATCAATAATTGGTATTATAATGAAAAAATTTAAAATGGTTTTCCTTCTGTTATCTGTTCTCTTTTTTTTAAGTTTACCTTCCAATATCTGGGCACATGGCAAAGAGGGTCATAAATCGTTAAAAAAAGAAAAAAAGAGAGAACATTGGGCTGCACCTGTAGAAGAGATAAAAAGGGTAAACCCCGTAGAAAAAACTTTGAGATCAATTCAAAACGGGAAGAAATTGTTCCTCAATAATTGTTCAGGCTGCCATGGTTTGACTGCCCGGGGGGACGGCCCTGACGCAGAATTTTTGGAGCCAACGCCAACTGATCTGAAAGCCATGGCCGGTCACCATAGTGACGGGGATCAGGCATGGAAAATTACAAATGGTAAGGACCCTATGCCGGCATGGGGAGATATGTTTTCTGAAAATCAGGTATGGGATATTGTAAATTTTATTCAAAGCCTGAAGAAAAACCATTAAATCCAATCTATTTATATTGAGGCTGCTAAATGAAGAGAGACCCCTATAAAAATTCAGTAAAATTTTATGATACATTTATTGGACCGGCTACTATTGTATTAAGAAAAATTGTATTGAAAATGAATCTGCCAAAAAAAGGGATGCGGGTTCTTGAAGTCGGATGTGGCACAGGCTTAAATTTGAAACTTTATCAAGAGGCAGAATGTAAAATTCATGGGATTGATTTGTCCCCCTCAATGGTGAATGCTGCAAGCAAAAAACTTGATGAAAAGGCTGACATAAGAGTGGGAGATGCATCCTTGATGCCTTATCAGGATAATTCTTTTGATCTGGTTGTTGCCATGTTTACTTTACATGAGATGCCAGGTTCAATAAGGTTGCCTGTAATAAATGAAATGGCCAGGGTAATGAAAATGGATGGGCATTTATTGCTTGTTGATTTTCATCCCGGCCCTGTCCGCTTTCCAAAAGGCTGGTTGTATAAAGTTGTTATTTTCTTTATTGAAATGTCTGCCGGACGAGAACATTTCAGAAATTATAGAAATTTTATTGCAAACAAAGGCCTTCCACCATTAATAGAAACAAATAATCTACATATCGAGAAAAAGAAAATTGTCGGCAATGGTAATTTAGCTTTATTTTTAGTGAGCGAGGCATACCAAAACCGTTAGGATTAATATGACCGACGACAAAATAAATTCTTCAAGCCCCACTTATCTTTTAGAAGAGGGGATGACCATTAAAAACAGGTGGAAAATACAAAATTTTATTGCCAAAGGCGGCAAAGGAGAGGTTTATCTTGCCCAGCAGCTTAATTTAGACCGCCAGGTTGCATTGAAAATTATGTCCCAGGAATTCATTAAGAGCCTGGAAGATGATGAAGAAGAGATCACCTCTGAAACTATGCGTTTTCACAGGGAGGTGAAAGTCATGGCAAGGATGCAGCATCCTAATATTCTCCAAGTCTATGATTTTGACCAGCTGGAAATGAATGGTTTAAAACTGGATTATATTATTATGGAATATGTTCCAGGCCCGACATTACGCCAGGAAATGCCTGAAAAAGGCTTTGGGCATGACAAAAACAAAGTAAAAAAATGGCTTAAAAAATATTTTTTCCCGATTCTTGATGGGATGAAAGCTGTTCATGATAAAGGAATTGTACACCGGGATATGAAGCCTGAGAATGTCCTTGTTGATGATGAAACACCCAAAATTATGGATTTTGGAATTGCCGGGGGCTATCATATGGACAATGTAACTCAAACCCATCATATGCTGGGAACAATAACCTATATGCCAGAAGAGCAATTCGTGGACCTGGCCTTAACAGACGTGCGAGTTGACATATATGCCCTTGGTAAAATTCTTTATGAAGTTGTTGAAGGAAAAATGAGAAAAGGCCGGGATAAACCCTTTAACAGCGTTGCCCTGAAAGAACCGGAAACCAATTTTTTTAAAATCCTTGATCTGATAATCCAACAGACGACAGCTAAAGATCGCAATCAGCGAACTCCCTCTGTCAAAAGGCTTTATGATTCTTTGGAAGAGCTTGTCTTGGAGTCGGAAGAAAAAAAATATTCACCAACAAACTTAGTTCACAAATACTGGAAATATTTATTTGGCATAAGTGCTGTAGTAATTCTCATTTTTATCAGTGCCGTGACAATGCACCTTAATTCAGAAAAAACAGAACCGGCACCTGATAAAAACTATATTCAAAATCAACCCCCGGCAACAAAATCAGAAACGATTGCCTTACCCTTTTCCAGATTTAATTTTAAAAATAACCAGCCAACAGCTATTCCTGATATTCATACATCGAAAAGCCTTCCTGCCAGTTTACTTGCCACAGATGGCATGACAATGATTCTGTTAGATGGGGCCAAGGTTATGTTACCCGTTGATGACACCACAATATTGGAAAGGGAACAAATTAAACAAAATATAACCGTACCAACATTCTATATGGATAAAACCAAGATTACGAACCATTTGTATGTTCAGTTCCTCAATGAAATTGATGAAATAGAGGTGAAAGGTAAATCTGTTTTATTGAACACAGATTTACTTCTCCTTCTTGGCGAGGTGCTGGAAGGCTATGAACCCATTACATTCAAAGATGGAAAATTCAGAGTAAAATCCAATGATATTGCAAGACCTGTGCTGCGTTTGACACCTATCGGTGCTCTGGCATATGCACAATTTTACGGCAAGGCACTGCCTATGATGGAGCAGTGGTGGCTCGCCGTTCAAACCAGCCGTGGTAAGATGTCACTGGAAAACAGGGTTTCCTCTTCACAATCTCAGACAAAAGCATTGAATGGAAATTCAATGATGATGCATGGCAAAAGTTCCGAGGTTAAACCTTTGAGTAATTCCCATAGTTCTGAAATTCAGGCTGTTACCCAAACAACAGCCAGCCAGGCAGGTATTCAAGGACTCGAACAAAACGTGAATGAATGGACAATGGGCATCTCTTCAGACGGGACGCCACAATTCCATATTCATGGTGGTATCGGAGAATTAGGCAACAGAGAGTCCTACCTTGAACGTCAACCTTGGGAAGCTTTTTCCAGGGTTGGTTTTAGAACCGTTCTAAATATAGATGGGAGAAAATAATATGGTTTCAAAAAATGTCGGGGTCTGGGGAGGAAGCCATATAGGCTATAAGCGGGAAAATAATGAAGATCAATTTTTAATAAAAGAGCTACGGGAAATTATTATACTTGCCGTTGCTGACGGAATAGCAGGTTGTGCCGGTGGAGAAGTGGCCGCACAAACTATCATAGATGTATTTCAAGAATATGAATTTTCTAAAGAAAATTTAGAAAAAGATCTGAGTATGGCTCTTTTGAAGGCAGAAAAACAGATCCTTAACAAAGTAAAAAATAATTCCAGCCTGGAAGGCATGGGAACTACAGCAACTATTGCTATTTCATATAACAACAAGATCTTCTGGGAACACGTTGGAGATAGCCGACTCTACCTGTTTCATGATAAAAAAATCAAGCAGATTACAACGGATCATACATTTATACAAGATCTGATTGATGACAGCACCCTCACTCTTGACCAGGCAAAAAAACATCCTTTAAGAAACATGTTAGACCAATGTGTGGGGTGTGATGAAATGGAACCGGACAGCGGTATGTTTAAAATAAAAAAAAATGATCGATTATTACTTTGTTCGGATGGCCTTACAAAACACCTGTCTGATTTACAAATAGAATCCATATTACAAATAGGATCTATTCAGGAAGCAGGCCAAAAACTTATAAAGACAGCATTGAAGATGGGTGGAACTGACAATGTGACTGTCATAGTTAAAGAATTTAAGAAATGACTATTTTACTCCGGATGCCTTATCTATGTTTAATTTTCCTTCAAGCTCTGCCAAACGTTTTATTATCTGCTTCTCTTGCTTGACAAGTTCCTCGATATAAGGCCGGTTCTGATATTTTCTTTTTTCTCTTCTCTTTTGAAAACTTTTATTATTATCAAGGGCTTGTTTTTCTTTAAGAAGAGCGCTGTATTCTTTTTCAAGGGCTTCTTTCTGATAGGCTTTGTTTGCAGACGGCAAAGGGGGAGAAACAGAAGATGGCGATTTAACCGGAGGAATCGAATCATCGTGTTGGATTTCGTCGTATTGCAAAGCTTCTGACATTTTATCTGCAGGAATCGTGGAAAAATCATTGGTAAAAGTTACCATGCCATTCTTGTCCACGTACTGATATATCTTTGCTGATACTCCTGCCGGCCATATCAGCGCAATCATAAAAATTATCATCCAGATCTGTTTCATTTCGTCTCCTTTAGGGGTATTTTAGCATTATTTAATAAATTTTCAATATTTTTTTCAATTTGATTTTTGGTGTTTATTGACAGCAATGGATTATTAACATATTTATAATTCTGATAGATCGTGACCTTTAAAGGAGAAAATTAATTATGTTCATCCTCGGCTTGCAGGGAAGCCCCAGGAAAAAGGGCAACACCCATGATATTCTTTCCATGTTCATGGAACAAGCCAAGCAATACGGGGCTGTCACTCAGACCATCACACCTCACACTCTTGATATCAAACCATGCAGGGAACTTATTGTGTGCGAAAAAAAAGGATTCTGCCCTATAAAAGATGATATGGAAAAAAGCATTTACAAACTTGTGAAAAATGCTGATATCATTGTAATTGCTGCACCCGTGTTTTTCTATAATGTACCTGCTCAACTAAAGGCACTTATTGACAGATGCCAGATGTTCTGGGCCAGGAAATACAAACTGAAGCTGGAAGACCCCAATGCAAAGAACCGCCAGGGTGTTTTGTTATCCTGCGGCGCATCAGGTGGGAAAAAACTGTTTGACGGGGTTGAATTGACTGCCAAAATCTTTTTTGATGCTGTAAGTGTAAAATACCAGGGTTCTCTTACCTATCGGCACATTGAAAATCCTGGAGATATGGTAGCCCATGCCCAGGTAAAAGGTGATATCCAACAGATGGTGAAAAATCTGTGCCGCCCTTTTGTATCCAAAAAAAAGATTCTTTTTATCTCCAGAAATGATGCCTGTAGAAGCCAGATGGCAGCAGCCTTTTTTAAATCATATGACCAGGGTCATTTCCGGGTTATGACAGCGGGGTATGATCCAGCAAAAGAGATAAGAACTGAAACAATAAAAATAATGGCAGAAAAAAGGCTGGATCTTTTATACTTATCCCCCTGCTCCATTAAAAATTTAGACATGGAACAAAACTTTGATACTATTATCTATCTTGAAGAAAAGAGTGATGAATCACTCTTTTCTGCCCTGCAAGTTCAAATCTGGAAGATCAATCCTCCTGAAAAGCTGTCACTGAAAAATATCAGGGCACTCAGAGATGAGATTGAATCCCGGGTCAAATCTCTGTTCTTATTGTAGATTTAACATATCTTATCAAAGTCTATCAAAAAACTTACCATGGCAAATCTCAGTGCTGTAAATAATATTTTGGGGTAAGGCAAAAATTTTTACGGCTTTAAGGCATAACACCGAAATCCTTTAGTTTTAAATGCAGCGTTCTCCGGGCAATCCCCAAACGACGAGCGGTTTCACTTTTATTGTTACCGGTTTTATCCAACATTTTTAATATGGCCATTTTTTCGACTTCATATAAGGTTTTGTCTCCCAGATCAAACATCTGTTCAGTAGCACTTTGCGCCCTGCTGGACATTATTACCTTCTCTTCAATTTGAAGTTCATCTTTCCCAAGGTATTCCCGAGTGGAGAGGATCACACCCCTTTCTATGGTGTTCATCAGTTCACGGACATTGCCCGGCCAGTTATGGCTGACGAGCTTATCCATGCCATCCGGGGTAAACCCTTTAATTTTCCGACTGTTTTTTTGGGTATATAGTTGTAAAAAATGCTGGGCCAACAGTTGTATATCCCCGGATCTTTCCCGTAAAGTCGGCACCTTAAGATTAATCACATTTAAACGGTAGTATAGATCTTCTCTGAAATCTTCCTTTTCAATGAGATCCACCAGATTTTTATTGGTCGCAGCAATAATACGTGTATCAATATTAATAGATTTTTCACCACCCACCGGTGTGATTTCTCTCTCCTGCAATGCTCGGAGCAGTTTAACCTGCATAGCCATTGATGTTTCACTGATCTCATCTAAAAATATACTTCCTTTATCTGCTAGTTGGAATTTCCCTTCTTTCCGACGAGTAGCACCTGTAAACGCCCCTTTTTCATGACCAAACAACTCTGATTCCAGAAGAGTCTCTGTAATGGCAGCGCAGTTAATCTTGATAAACGGACCATCTTTTCTGTTACTGTTATAGTGGACCGCACCTGCGATCAACTCCTTGCCTGTACCAGATTCACCATGTATTAAAACAGTGGCGTCGGTTCCAGCCACCTGGGATATGGTCTTGAGAAGCTTTCGCATTGTTTCATGTCTGCCGATAATTTTGCTGCTGTCAAATTTTTTCCCAAGGCTATCCTTTAACTGGGAATTCTCTTTTTTCAACCGGGTATGTTCAAGGGAGCGCTGGATAGTAATTTTTAATTTTTCAAAATCAAAGGGTTTAGTCAGATAATCATATGCCCCTTTTTGCAATGCATCGACAGCTGTTTGAATTGAAGAAAAAGCAGTCATGATGATAACCGGGATGGCCGGGTTGATCTTTTTTATCTCTTCCAAGGCAACAAGTCCGGATACTTTGATCATTTTAATATCCATTAAAATCAGATCATAGGTTTTTTTTGTCACACACTCTATGGCAACCTGACCGTCATCTGCCTCTTCGAGAACATAGCCCCATTTGCCAAGCAATATTTTCAGCATATTTCGATGGCTCTGGTCATCATCAACGATCAAAATTGTGCTTTTGGTCTGATTCATTTAAGATGTCTCCATGGGTAAAATAATAGAAAAGACGGTTCCTTTCCCGGGTTCGCTTTTTACATCTATCCTGCCCTTATGCGCCTTGATGATATTATGAACAATGGCAAGTCCAAGCCCGGTCCCGGATATTTTTGTGGTGAAATATGGTTCAAAGATATTGTCTGATTTGTTTGTTTCCATGCCGCATCCTGTATCTGAAACTATGATTATGATGTTTTCAGCAGTTTTAGATTTTTTAAGTTGAATATCAAGATTCCCTGATCCATCCATTGCCTGTAATGCATTGAGGCATAAATTCAACACTACTTGTTTCAGCCTGTCCGCATCTGCATGGATCTTAGGTAAATTTGTCTCAACCTTGGTTTTAATAGTGATATTCTCGGCACCAGGTTCATAGCTGATAAGCTGTGTGCATTCTAAAACAAGCGCTTCAAGGTCAATGGGTTTGCCTGAAACCGCCACTGGTTTTGCCAGTTCAACAAGTTCACTCACCACGCGGTTAAGCCGGTCCACCTCTTTTGTCATGACATCTGCAATGCCATAATTTTCCGACCCTGCATCAAAGGTTTCCTTAAAAAAGGTGGCATACCCTTTTAAGGAACTTAGCGGGTTTCTTATTTCATGGGCCACCCCTGCTGCCAACCTGCCAATGGCAGCAAGCCTCTTATTATGTTCCATTTCAGTTTTCAAGCGGTTCAACTCGGTTTTATCCCTTAAAATCAGCAAAGCTCCTAAGGGATCGCCTTGTTTATCATACAGTGGGCTGGCTATAACATCGAGAATAATTGTCATATCTATCATATCTTTAATGTGAATCTCTTTTTCAACCAGATCTTTTGTGTTCCAGATTGATGCCAGCATTTTTTCAATCTCCCCAGGAATGAGCGCGGCAATATTTCCGGCTCTATCATCAGGTTTGCTACTAAGAATTGACGAGGCTGCAGGGTTGACTGAAAGAATCTGATTATTCATGTCAATTGCAATCAATCCAACAGGCATATTTTCCACCAGATTGTCTGAAAAAATCTGTATCTTAGAGAGAGAAGACCTGGTTTGTGCATAGCGCTGGACAATAAAAACAAGGACAAACCCTGTGAAACCGATCAATGCCAGGATTACTGCCATCATTATCGTGTGCTGTGTATCACTTTTATCTGCCTGGACAATCGATTCCATATCAAGCCCCACAAAAATAACTGTATTTTCATAGGTATCAGTCTTTTTAAATGTATTTGCATGCATCCTTTGGTGCATTGTCATCATTCCCCTTGAACCGGACATTCCTGTTCGATTTGTGGGGGAAAACTTCTTATGGACTTCAAAAACTTTGCTGCCCTTGTTATCTGTTATAATTCGCCAGACAGACTGTTTGGCATTCATTAGGGTTTTAAAATCCAGTTTTCTGCCATAGGCCATTCCAATTTTCTCTTTTTGATTGTGGGCAAGGGTAATACCGTCCTGATTCACAAGAAACAGGTAGGCAATATCGGGCAGTGCTGCTGTCTCACTGAGGAGGTTCTCCATGGCACTGCTGCTCCAACCCATATTCATCATGCCGGTATATGTGCCAGCTTCAAATGCCCTGATCAGAGCTGTGCTTTTTTCAAGCAACAATTTTATGCTCTGGGCTTTTTGTTTGTTGATCCTGTCAATGGTCATAAAAACAAAAATTGGAAAGATAACAATAATGGTACCGATAAGAATAAGCGGTGGAATGCCTGTTGTAAATTTTAAATTTTTCATATTATTTTCAATTAATTAAAACCAAACCGAAATCCCGGCTCCCCATTTATATTCAGAATGCCATTGAACAGTCAATGATATATTTTTATAGAGCAAATAAGATATCCCAGTTATATTTTTTAAAAAATTGAGTTTTCCTTTTAAGCCTCTGGATGCATATTAAGGACAGGACACATGGCCAATTCCAGCCCATCTAAAACTTAAATTTAAGCTATCACCACACTATCTCCTCTTATTCAGATTCAATCCTTTTTCATAAATCGCATTCATTCTAATATCAGACATACCGAATAGAAAACATATCTTCATTATCTGGTTCATAATGCTCTGTATTAAAAATCTATTTTTCTCAAATCTTACACAGCTTGTAATAGAATCATTTTTCAGCAGCAGTGGTTTTAAAAATTTGTGCATTCTCCTAGAAAAAACAGTATCCTCAAAGATCTCTCTTTCGGGAAAGCCTCCGGCTTTTTCAATTAAATTTCTGGTTGCAAAAATACAGTGATCCAGATAGATAATCCCAAAAATTCTTCTCCTGATGTGATTTGAATACCATGAAGTAAATCTCAGCCCTTTGGAATTTCTATCAAACTTATGGGTAAAACCTCCCCAGAAATCCTGCCCTGCATCAGCATAAAATTTTTTCAGTTCATCTACTGCATGTTTTGATATAAAACTTCTTGGATGGTGAAAAAGAAGGATTTCTCCCTTTGACATCTTATATCCATAATTCATCCTCTGCCCGCGGCTGGAGTTTTGTATCAAAAAACAGCAGTCTGCCAGAGATTTACATAATTTTTCAGTTCCGTCGCTGCTCCCTCCATCAACAATAACAATCTCAACACCTTCAATGCCGCAAAGCTCATCAAGGATTTTTTTTAAATATCCATGCCTCACCTCATTAAAGGTCGGAATGATTATTGACAGGCTGTTACAGCATGGCATACTGGTACGCAACATCACAGCCGCAGTCATCCCAGGATTTAATATGTTTTAAAACATCAAAAATCAATTTTTCCCCACTGCTTGTATTTTTCTCTATGGTGGCCATGATTTCATCAACACTCAGCCCTCCATCACGTTCTTTCCAGCAGTCATAATCAGTTACCATGGCAATACTTGCATAGTGGATACCAACCTCCCTTGCCAGAATACACTCAGGGACAATTGTCATATTTACCACGTCACAGCCCCACTGCCTGAAAAGATGGCTCTCAGCTTTTGTTGAAAAACGCGGTCCTTCAATGCTCACCATGGTTCCTTTTTCATGAAATGGAACCTTCATCTTTTTTGCTCCATTCATAAAAAGTTTTCTAAGATTAAAACAAAACGGTTCGGCCATTGTGATATGACACGTCAGTGTACCCTCATAAAAAGTCTGTTCCCTCTTATAGCTCCTGTCAATAAATTGATCCACAAACACAAGATCTCCTGGTTTGATATCTTCCCTAAGCGAACCACAGGCTGTTGTTCCAATTATATGGGTAACACCAAGATCCTTCATTGCCCATATATTAGCTCTGAAATTGACATTGCCCGGGATCAGAGTGTGTGACTCACCATGTCTTGAGATAGCGGCAAGATCTACACCGTCAATGGTTCCTGTCACTACAAGATCCGAAGTTGCGCCATATGGAGTGTGCACCTTTTTCTTCTCATAATTGCTTAAAAGGTCTGCATCTTCAAACCCTGTCCCGCCAATAATGCCTAATTTTATTTTTCTGATGTTTTCAGTCATTGTCTCCTACCTTATTTAGTGCTCGATCAAAAACCGCTAATTTAAACTTTATAATGGCCAGAAATCATTGTCATTCCAGACTTTTTCCATCAAGGCATCCTGTATAGCCATCAATTTTTTAAGATGGGTTCTTTCCCAGGCAGATAACCATTTGTATATCTTTTTTTCATTGGTATCATCAGCCTCTTTGGCTCTTCTGGCATAAAGTTTGACAGCTTTATCCTCAAAACTTATGGCAGCCGTGATGGCAGTGGCTTCAAAGCTGGCTGCATTGATTTTATCTATCAAAACATTATCAAGGATATCTGATGCTGCTTCATCTGTATCATCTGTTTTATAATCTCCTGCAATAAAATTTCCGGTTTCCATGATGGCTTTGAGCTGTTTTTCAAGAATATCCATATGCTCCTGTTCATCCTGGACAAGTTCCTGAAAAAAAACTTTGACCTCTTCACTGCCGGCTTTATCCCTTGCAGTTTCATAAAGATTTTTTCCCTGCTGTTCCATGAAAAAAGCTTTCTTAAGTATTTGCAAGGTATTTGACTGGTTCATGGTATGGGTATCTCCTATCTGATTTCCGATTAAAGTGTTTAGTATCATAAAAAGAGTGCAATATGTAACAACCTGTCGGTTCTGTTAAAAAGTTATTAATTCAAAATCATTACTCCTGTATTCTACCATTGAAGGGTGTCCTGACATATCACCCAATAGTGTTAAACCCTGTTTTTCAGCATCTTTAAGGGTGCCAAGCTTATTGGAACAGGCTTTGCAGACCCCCTCCACCAAATCCTGATCAAGAACTCTTGTCCACAATTTATTAAGTGGATTTGCTGCATTTACTAATTCAGGCAGAAGCTTAACACTTGCACCTTCAAGGATAATTCTCGGTGCATGACCTTTTTCTTTCATATCCAGAGCATTTAACAATACATGTACAAAACACATTGGATCGCCATTAAACACAAACAAAGCAAATTTTTTCATGGTAGTATCTCCTCTATTGATTTATCTTAATTTAAATCTGAACTTATTTAAGTCTCAGTTTATACAAGTTGTATGCCACAAGTCACAGATTTATCTTGACTATATTAATTTGAAAACCTTAATATAACTTTTCTATTTTAATCAATAACACTTAAGGAGTAAAATTAAAATGTTGTATGACAAAAAAATAGGGTTTATTGGAAGCGGGAATATGGGGGAAGCATTGATAAGTGGTCTGGTCCTCTCCAAGGCAGCAAACCCTGAAAATATTATCTGTTCAGATATTGCAGAAGATCTTCTGGAAGAGATTCAAACCAAATACAAGGTCTCAACAACAACAGATAATATTGAAGTGGCAAAAAAATCTGAAATTATTGTCTATGCCACAAAACCTCAGATCCTGGGCTCGGTTTTAAAAGAGACTGCTCATGCCCTTGATCAATCCAAACTGATAATTTCAATTGCAGCTGGAGTTCCCCTTGCAGCAATTGCAGCAGGTCTTCAAAAAGAACTCCGCCTGATCAGGGTCATGCCTAATATATGCGCATTTGTAAAAGAGAGTGCAACAGCCATTGCAGCCGGTGAATATGCATCAAAAGAAGATATTGCTCTTGCCAGGGCTATTTTTGATTCAGTTGGGAAAACTGTTTTTATCCAGGAAAATGTCCTCATGGATGCTTTTACAGGATTAAGCGGCAGCGGACCTGCCTATATATTCACCATTGTTGATGCCATGGCAGATGCTGGTGTTAAAATGGGACTATCAAGAAAAGACTCTCTCTTCTTATCCACACAGACAATTCTTGGGTCAGCAAAACTTCTGTTAGAATCAAAAGAGCATCCAGGACAACTCAAAGACAGGGTGGCATCTCCCGGCGGAACAGCTATCACAGGAATTCATACCCTTGAGCAGGGAGGTCTTAGAACAACATTGATAAATGCCGTGGAATCTGCTTCAAAACGCTCAAAAGAGCTGGGAGATATGATGGTAAAAGATTTTATGGAAAACAGCAAAAAAAAGAGTTAAAAGAGCGGGGCAGAAATATGGTGGAGGATTATATTTCTACCCCAGACATTGTGCAAAAAAATCGACAGGTTGTTACATAATGCAAAATTTTCCAAGTTCAAGGCGGAAAATAAATTTGACCACAGGCATACATACAGTATTCCGAGGATCAAATTTATTTTTCCAACGTAGAAATTGGGAAAATTGGTGCTGTGTAACAGCCTGTCGATTAAACTTCAAGTTCTTTTTTAAGCCAGTCTCTTACATCTCCCTCAACAGCATATACTCCCTTATACTGTCCAATTTCCTTCATAAAATCATCTTCAAGATTTTTGGGAAGTCTGAAATTACCAATATCTTCAGAATCAAAACCTTTTCTTCTGATGAGAGTTAAAACAGGTGGTTTTTTCCATGTATTTATAACAAAATAAACAGTTTCGTTTTCATTATCCCTTGAATTATAATAGGCCTGTGATCTTAAGGGACCCCATTCAAGATGAAGTGCAATGGCTTCTTCGGGTGTCATCTCCCAGTCAACTGAATTAACCAGATCAAAGTCATCTTTTATCTCATGTATATTCATATCATACTCCAATTTTTAAGGGTTGAATCAAGCTTTAATAAACGCTAATGATTTAAATAGCAAATAGTGTGCCTTAATTATCATTTTGATCAAAAATATTTTATGTTTGACCTTTAGGTTAAATATAAGCTTTAAATGGTTACAGACAAGACAATAATAGGAAGGATAAAAATATATGAGACAGACATGAGACATGGCAGACGAGGCATACTTGTCTCGTTTGCCATGTTTTTAAAATTTACCAGTTTTCGTAAAGCAGTTCAAAATAACCTGTTGGCTTTACACAGGCGGGACACTTTTCAGGCGCTGATTTTCCAGTATGGAGGTATCCACAGCTCAGACAGCGCCAGACCTTCTCTTCATCTTTTTGGAAAACTCTTTCTTTGGCAATATTTTCAGCCAGTTCAAGATAGAGCTTTTCATGATGCTCTTCAGCTACAATAATATTATTAAAGGTATCTTCTGCCCTTTCAAAACCCTCCTCTTTTGCTGTTTTGGCAAACCTGGCATACATATCTTCACTGACATATTTTTCCAAAGCTGCAGCTGAAAGAAGGTTGGCACGGGTATCTTTAATCACACCAGTGGGAAAAACCCATTTCATCTCAAGTTCTCCCCCGTTAAAAAATTTAAAAAACCGTAGGGCATGTTCAAACTCCTGGTCAGCAGTTTCTTTAAATATTTTTGCAATCTGGATATATCCGTCATCTCTTGCCTTGTTTGCAAAAAAATCATACCGGGTTCTGGCCTGGGTTTCTGCCCCAAAGGAGATATGAAGATTTTTTGCAGTCTGGCTTTCCCTGAATTTTACCATGGATACCTTCTCTTACTCTTCAATTTCGATGGCATCTGCACCGCATTCATCTGCTGCCCTACGGACAATATCTTTCAGATGTTCTGGTATTTCATCTATCTTAATTGTGGATATCAGCGTATCTTCATCATACTCAAAAATTTCCGGACAAAGTTCATTGCAATTCCTGTCGCCCATACACTGTTTTGTAACTGTTACTTTCATTTTAAATCCTTTCTCTTCTTTTTTAGTAGTTAGTTTTAATTCCCTATAACCTATTTAGTTCCGCATCCAGGTGTGAAACTTTTCAATCCATGCAAGTAACTTTTCAGGTGCATGCTTTTTTTTCCACAAACCTGCTGCATATTTATTGGCTTCTGCCATTGTGGGATAAATATGAATTGTTGCCAGGATTTTATTTAACCCGATTCCATGCTTCATTGCAAGGACAAATTCTGCAATAACATCAGCTGCATGATTTCCAACAATGGTAACACCCAATATCTTATCCTTTCCAGGAACAGTCAGAACCTTTACAAACCCGTGATCTTCAGAATCTGCAATGGCTCTGTCAAGGTCATCAATTCCATATTTGACCACTTCATATTGGATCCCTGCCAATTTGGCATCTGTCTCATTCAGGCCAACCCTTGCCACTTCAGGATCAGTATAGGTAGCCCATGGAATAACACCATAATTTACCCTGAATTTTTTAAAAGAGCCAAACAGTGCGTTAACAGAGGAATACCATGCTTCGTGGGCAGCAGTATGGGTAAACTGGTACCTGCCATGGACATCTCCGCTGCAGTAAATATTGGGAAAATTGGTCTGCAGAAAATCATTGGTTTCAATATGTCTGGCACCTGTGAGCTCAACACCAATCTTCTCAAGGCCGAATCCTTTAACATTGGGAGTTCTGCCCAGAGCTATCAGGATCTCATCAAACTCTATTCTGACCTCTTTTCCTTCATGTTCACAAATTAACAGTTTTTGCCCGTCCAGAACTTCCACTGCTGTTGCCGGATGATTTAAATGCAGATCAATCCCTTCTGACTTAAACCTCTCTATAATTATCCCGCTTGCATCAGGGTCTTCTTTTTTCATTATTTGAGCCCCTCTCTGCACAAGGGTAACCTTTGATCCCAGCCTTGAAAAGGCTTGTGCCAGTTCACACCCAATGGGTCCTGCCCCCAATACCACAAATTTTTCAGGCAGGGTTCTGATATCCCAGATATTATCTGAAGTAAGATAATTTATCTTTGCCAAGCCCGGCAAACCTGGAATTATTGGTTTTGCACCGGTGGCAATGATAATATTTTTTGTTGTTAAGACTCTGTCGTCTATTTTTACTTCAAAGGGAGACACCACCTCTGCTCTGCCTTTGATGCAATCCACACCCAGTCCTGTGAAACGTTCAGCAGAATCATGGGGTTCAATTCTTTTAATTATAGATTGAATCCGCTCCATAACTTTTGCAAATTGAAAGTCAATTGTGATTTTATCCAGCCCGAATTCTTCTGCCCTTTTTGCACGGGAAAGAAGTTTAGCACTGGCAATCAGGGCTTTGCTGGGCACGCACCCTGTATTAAGGCAGTCTCCCCCCATTTTGTGCTCTTCAATTAAAGCAACCTTTGCCTTGACAGCAGCAGCAATCAGGGATGCCACAAGCCCGGCAGACCCTGCTCCGATTACAACCATATTGTAATCAAAGGTTGCAGGTTTGGAAAATTTTGCAAACACTTTGCGCTGTCTTGCCATTTGTGTGAAGCGTTTTGCTATAATGGGAAAAACACCCAGTAAGGCAAATGACAAAATAATATTCAATGATAAAATCCCGCTTGCTGATTCTATTTTTGCAAGCTGGGTTCCTGCATTGACAAATACAATGGTTCCAGGGAGCATTCCAACCTGGGATACAATATAAAACACAAAGGTCTTAATTGTAGTCAAACCCATAACAAGATTTATAACAAAAAATGGAAAAATCGGAACTAGTCTTAATGTGAACAGATAAAACCCCCCCTCTTTTTCCATGCCTTTATTAATAGCGGCAAGCTTTGAAGCAAATCTGTTTTGTACCCACTCCTTGAACATATATCTAGAGAATAAAAAAGCCAGAGTGGCACCTATGGTGCTTGCAAAAGAGACAAGCAATATCCCGTAAAAAATGCCGAACAGAGCACCGCCGACCAGGGTCATGACAGCAGCCCCGGGAAGAGACAAGGCTGCCATAAGAATATAGACAATCATGTATATCCCCATGGTGATAATTTTATGCTGTCCGTAATACTCTTTAAAGGCCGTGAGTTCATTTTTAAGATTGGAGAATGAAAAATAGTGATCCAGGTCAAACAGAAAAAACATCCAGATTAAACATATGATAACCACCAGTAAAATAATCTTAAATCCAGGACGTTTTTTCATCTGCACACTCCTCTAAAAGCCTATAATATCTGTTCAATTGCCTGAAACTGTTTCATAAACCTACGATCAATATAATCCTTGATCATGAATGCAATTTTCCCGCCAAATACGAGCTGCTTTTTTTTAAATACGCCAAGACCACTGCCAATATTAAAAATCAAAAGATATTCCGGCCCTGGATCAAATACTTCAAGGTTGCTGCCTTCAAGAGTTGCCATCAAATTATGTAATAAAACAGTATTTTCCCGCACAGCATATACCCCCACTTTGTCAAGGGGCTGCTCCTGGAAACAGATACAATCCCCGCCGCCGAAGATATCCGGGTATTTTACAGACTGCAGATATCTGTTTACCAGAAGTCCTTTGTCTGATCCCACAGGCAGACCAGATTCTTCAAAAATAGTAGAAGGCTTTACACCAAGGGCCATGAAAATGAAATCTGTGGAAAATCTCTCCCCTGATTCAAGGCTGATTTCATTGGATTTAATCTCTTTTACATAACCTGTTTCAAAAATCTGGATACCCCGTTTTTTAAGGGATGAAATAACTCTTGATCTGACATTTTCAGGAAACTTTGCCATCATTTTTTTACCGGCAAAAATTTGAATATCAGGCATATATTTATCAATCTTTTTTGCAAGCTGAAGAACATTACCAGCCACTTCCGCAGATGATGGCCCACCGCCTACAATAGTGACAACAATCTTTTTTTGCATGAACAGTACTTTTAGTTTTTCTGCTGCCTCCATGAGTTTTTCAATGGGTTTTACAGAGTAGATATGGTCACAATCCCTTGGAGCCTTCTGCATTGGTACATAACTGCCGGCATTAAAGGAGAGCACATCATAGGAGAGAGTCTGCCCTGTTTTAGTATAAATCTCTTTTTTATCCGGATCAATTTTGACAACTTTGTCTTTTACAAAAATACCACCCTGTTTTTCCACCACATCTTTTGTGGCAAAGCGGATATCCTCAGGAGTGTATGTCCCGCCCAGCATACCCGGCCCCATACCGGAATAGTAGTGAAAAAAAGAGGGGCCTATCACTGTTACTTTAAATCCCTTTTCAACAAATCTACCTATATTTTCCATGGTCATCATGTGGGCATGACCACCCCCGATGAGTACAAGATGTTTTCCCATTGTATCCTTTTATCCTCTCTTTTTACATGTGGCCCTCAGGTTATGTATAACCTTAAAGCTGCATGTGATCCTAAGATTTAAAGGCTGTCCATAAGTTTACCAAGACTTGCAAGATGCGCTTTTTCTTCTTTGGCAATCTTATTGATAATATCCCTTGATTGTCTGTTTCCAACTTTTAAGGAGAGCCTTTGATAAAGATCAAGGGCCTGGGCTTCTATTGACATGGCAAGTGAAATAACCTGAGTTTCAGAATCCAGGTCAGAACCAAAAAGTTCAAGGTATTCCCTTGTTGAAAGGCCACCTTCCAACGCCTTTATTTCAACCATTTTTTCAAATTCATCCTTACTCACTTCTTTAGTACTGATGTCATTATAGGCAATATAGATAGACATCTGATGCTTTACTTCAATTTCAGACAATTTGGCGAAAAGATCTTCTATTTTTGGATTTTCTGCCTCTTTTCCCATCTGCAGGTAGAATTCACGCAATCCCTGTTCAAGAGAATATGCAACCTTTAATACATCCAGGGGTTCTTCTTTTCCCGTAAAAAGATCCAGTCCGAGATCCTGTGGACCAATGGCAGTTTTAGCATGCCATGCCTTGATTCCACCTGAAACATTAAATACTTTTTGAAATCCTTTTCCTGAAAGCATCTGGGCAGCAACACGGCTGCGCCCGCCAACAGCTCAATAGACCAGGACAGGCTTTTGGGGATCAAGCTCGCCAAGCCTGTCTGAAAGCTGGGGCAGTGGAATCAGGTTAGCTCCGGGAATATGGCTTTCCTTATATTCCGATAGCTGTCTGACATCCAAAATGGTAATCTCATCTCCAGGATGATTAGCAATAAATTTTTCTGTTTCGTTAAAATCCAGAGATTTAGCCGGGGTAAAAAACTGCATCCACTTCATGCCATATACTCCTTTTGCTTTTTTAATATTTTAACTTGACCTTTAGTGTTTGACAGAAAAGCTGCTAATTTGTTCAAGTACAAGGCGGGAGAAAATTTTAACCACAGGCATACAAGCAGTATCCCAAGGATTAAAATTTTTTACCAATGCTGTAATTAGGCAAATTTGCGCTTTTCAGCGAGTACTACTTAACCAAGCGGTTTAAATGCTTTAACACTGGCTCCACAGATCGGGCATTTCCAGCCCTCAGGCAGGTCTTCAAATTTTGTTCCCTTGGCAATTTTACCTTTTCTGTCTCCTTTATCGGGATTATAGATAAACCCGCAATTAACTGTCTGACATTGATACATTTCATGAGGCTCTGCCATTTCAATTTCCTTTTTCAAATTCTATTCAATACAAAAGTGTCTCAACAGGCTGCTGCACAACCCTAAATTGCCCAATTTCTGCATTGGAAAAATTTGCATTATGTAACGGCCTGTCAATCTAAAGACCTAGTCTGGCTTAATTATATCTTATTCGAACTAATTAAACATAATTTAATACCTATCAAAAAACATGCCACATTGTCATAGAAATTCACAATTGCAATTCCAATTAGCCTGACCTGCCACAAGGGCTACCTGTTTAAAGACCAGTCATAATCCAGGTATCTGATCGTCATACTGCCTTTTTTCAAATTGAGTTTTTCTTTTAACTCTATGGATGCATATTGTTGGATAAACAGGAGAGGATTATCTGAAAAATCTTCTTTAAACCATTGAAAAATTTTGCTGATAAAAAGAGTGTCACCTTTAAAAAAAGTATTCTTTGGATCATTAATAAATTTTCTTGCCTGGTTGTCTAACTGATTCTCGAGGATATTGCTTTCATATGGTTCATTCAAAAGAGGGGGACAGCTTTTCGATGCACAATTTATGGCAAAATGAACCCGGGGGTCTTTAAACTCCGGCCTGAGGATATCATGTTCAATATAATCAAGGGAGACTTTTCTTCCCTGGAGTAAAATAAATTTCTTACTCCAGGGATTGGAAAAAAACCCGCCGATTTCTTTTATGGAATTAATTCCGGGAAATTTTGTCAATACAAGTTTTATGGTAAATGCATTATAAGCATTGATGTAAAAAGCAAACCGTCTATTTCCAGTGAGAGATTTAACATCAGTATTGCTCAATATGGTTAGATACTTGTCCAACAATGCTTCATCTTTTTTTAACCCGTCATAATAGACTCTATTATCACTGACATGTTTTTTAAAAAGCAATGCATAAATTCTATTGTCAACATCTCCTTTTGCCATGGAAAAGCTGTTGGAAAACAGACCTAAAACCGTAATTAAAATAAAATATTTGAATATTATTTGGAGCATACATAAAATCTCTTTAAACTTGAAAAGTTGTACTATCATTCAAAAACATTAAGGGATCACTTTTTGGTTTTTCAATGTTTTACAACCTGAATGATTTTTTGAATTTGCAATGATGGGGCTCAACAGGTTATAAATACCTGTCAATTGTTAAAATCAGGATGTTATGGTTTGATAATCCCAGCCTTACTAACCTGCATCATAGGTACACGAAGTGAAATCTATCTCCTCTCCGCATTGATCACATTTATGATTTTTTTCAAATTCATCTGAAAAAATTTCTTTGACTGCATTGCATTTAGGGCAGTTACAGGTAAAGGATTGCAAATTTTTAAACTGTTCGAAACCTGGGCAGTGTTTTGGGGTTGTTTCCATGGTATCCTCCTTTTGCTGATAATTATTCAGTGTGAGCTTTGTTAATAATTATCAAGTTAATTTGACATCATTGTCAAGTTAAAACAAAAACTTAATCTAAATTTATCCATGCGAATCCTCTTTAAATTGAGTTTTTGATGCATATACATCAAAAAGATATCTGTTCTTTGTTAAAAGCTCTTCAAAAAGAGCAATACTTGTGAGGATATCACATAATTTTTCCATGTAAAGGTTCTTGAAAAAATTAATAATTTTCAGGATTTAATTCAAAGTGAGCCTTTGGGTGGGCACAGGCCGGACATGTATCGGGAGGCTCATTTCCTTCATGGTTATATCCACAGTTCCTGCATCGCCATTTCACATTCATTTCTCTTTTAAATACACGATCTTTTTCAATATTCTCCACAAGGGCAAGATATCTCTGCTCATGGTAAAGCTCGGCTACAGCGATGGATGCAAAGGTTGTTGCAATATCATTAAATCCCTCTTCTCTTGCCTTGGCTGCAAACTCTGGATACATGGATGTATTTTCATAGTGTTCACCAGCAGCAGAAGCCTTGAGATTGTCCACTGTTGCTCCAATATTGCCAGCTGGAAAACCTGCTGTGATTTCTACCTCTTCGCCTGACTCCAGATACTTGAACAGTCTTTTAGCATGCTCTTTTTCATGGTTTGCAGTCTCTTCAAAAATAGATTGAATCTGGACATACCCCTCTTTTTTTGCCTGTGAAGCAAAGTAGGTATATCGGTTGCGTGCCTGTGATTCCCCTGCAAAAGCAGTTAACAAATTCTTTTGGGTTTGTGTTCCTTCTAATTTTGCCATGTTTGCCCCCTTAATCTAAGTTATAAATTAATTGTGAAAATTATTATTGGCAACCTGTGATTCCAGTCTTCTTTGAGCAATGCATCACTAAAACAGTCAATGATCTTATGCCCAGGACATAAACAAGTTGCTCATCAGATGCGCCTTTATCCTAAAGGAGTTCCAGCTATAAAACAATCTTTTTTTTTGATAATCTTGGGAGAATTGTCATACATCCCAAAAAAGCCAGGGAGATTAAAACACTCATAAATATCAAGTAAAAGATATGGTTTTCTTATTGTAATTCAAATAGAGATGCTCCATCCCCATGATGAGCAGCCGGATAAAAATATTACTCCTGCCACCTTGTACCACAGTGTGATATGTATTATATTATAATAAATAACTGGCTTTAAGGGTTTATTTGTTTTGTTGAGTTATATTCATGGTTGCTTGATTGACAAAAGGCATCTCTTTGTATGGTATTATAATTTTTTCAACTCTTAATATGCCTAAAATAAACCTGACAGCTTGAATCAGAAAAAAGAGGAGAATATAATGGCCAAAGAAATCATTACCAAAAAACAGGTTCCAGCATCAGATCGAACCATGTGCGATGCAACAGCTCAAATGCTTGAAAAAGCCAGAAGGGATGGGGTCATAATTGATCTTGACCGTGGTTATGATATGAAACCATGCCCCATAGGTGTTCAATCTGCTTGCTGCAAGCATTGCTTTATGGGGCCGTGTCGTTTAAACCCGAGAGATCCATACAAAAAAGTTGGTGTTTGCGGAGCAACAATTGATACTATCATGTCAAGAAATTTTGGAAGAATGGTTGCTGCAGGATCTGCCTCCCATAATGATCATGGAATGAATATACTTGAATTGTTTAAGGGTATAATTGACGGTAAAGTAAAGGATTTTAAGATAAAAAACACTTTCAAACTTGAAGAACTTGCAAAATCGATTGGCATTGATATTGAAGACAAAGAAATTCTTGAAGTTGCAAAAGAGCTTTACACAGAACTTGAAAAGACATTTTCCAATGTTGAAGGGGAGATGCCTTTCACAAAAAGAGTTCCCAAAGAAACTCTTGAACAATGGCGCAGGGAGGGTGTTGTTCCAAGAGGTGCCATGCGTGAAATAATGGAGCTCATGAGCAGGACTCATATCGGTTGTGACCAGGATTATAATAATCTTTCAAAGCAGATTACACGTACTGCCCTTGCCGACGGATGGGGCGGTTCAATGATTGCAACAGAACTTTCAGATATAATGTTTGGAACACCATCTCCCACGCTGGCTGACGTTAACATGGGTGTTTTAAAAGAAGATCATGTAAATATTATTGTCCATGGACATGAGCCTGCCATGTTTGAAGCCATGCTTGCCGGTGTTAATGATAAGTTTTTCATTGATGCAGCAAAGGAAAAGGGTGCCAAAGGGATTAATCTGGTCGGCATGTGCTGTTCCGGTGCTGAAATGATGTCCAGACACGGTGTTCCACATGCAGGAAGTTTTGGGTCAACTGAAGCTGTTATAGTAACAGGTGCAGTTGATGCTATGGTTGTTGATATCCAGTGTATTAAACAGGGGCTTGCCTCGGTTGCGAAATGTTATGATACATACCTTATTACAACAAATCCAAGGGCACATATTGAAGGTGCAACTCATATTGAATTTGAGGAGACTAATCCAGGCAAATGTATTGATGATGTTCTTTCCAAAGCCATTGCAAGATTCGGTACCAGAAGCATGCCTGTGGAAATTCCTCAAATAACCCAATCCGGTATCCACGGATTTTCCCATGAATATATAGAGTATATGCTGGGTGGTGTTTACAGAGGCAGTTATACACCCCTTAATGATAATATTATTAATGGAAGAATCCGGGGGGTTGCAGGTGTTGTTGGGTGTACAAATCCAAAAGTTAAACAGGATTCAATTCATATAGAGCTTGTCAAAGAGTTAATAAAAAATGATGTATTGGTACTTCAGACAGGATGCTCACAGATTTCACTTGCCAAGGCAGGCTTTCTTGTGCCCGAGGCTGCATGCCTTGCCGGAGATGGACTTGCAGAAGTATGTGAAACTGTTGGTATGCCTCCTGTCCTGGGCTTGGGCTCCTGCGTTGATAATACCAGAATTCTAATTGCAGCATCAGCAATGGTTAAAGCAGGCGGCCTTGGTAACACGATTGCCGACCTGCCGGTTGCAGGATGTGCTCCTGAGTGGATGAGTGAGAAAGCAATTGCCATTGGTCAGTATTTTGTGGCTTCAGGTGTATATACGGTTTTTGGTATTGGTCTTCCAATTGTAAAAGGCACCAAGTATTATGATTATCTTTTCAATGGTATGGAGAAGCAGGGTTTTGGGAAATGGGGTACAGCGTCAGACCCCCATGAAATTGCACAGATGATGATAGCTCACATTGATAAAAAGAGAAAACAGCTTGGGATTGACAAGGCAAGAGAGAGGACTCTCGTTGATATGTCAGATAGAAGACAGCTTACTGCTTGAATGATGTTGCCAGGGCACCAAGAGATTGTTATATATTTTTTGGTGCCCTGATGTTTTAGGTTAAAATACAGGTTCTTGCTTTCGTTCCACTCTCTTTAGCAGCTTTTCTATAGCAAAGATGCCGATCTTCAATACTGGTTGTACCATAATCACAAGCAAGAAGGACTTCCATTAGACTCTCTTTTTCAAGGGAGCAGCATTTTATTGCTTTTTCACTGATTATTTTTTTCATTTGCCCACCCCTCTACTCTTTTGTCACATAGATTTTATATTATCTTTTAGCTGAGCTATCTGCAAGCCTAAGCCTAAACACTTATTTTCATCAATACATTCATTTACATCCAAAGGCTCAATAAATGTTTTTAATTTTTTATTCCCTTTGTTCATATTAACTGTCCAGGCCTTATTAGATCCATCAAAATTTACATTTATATCAACACCGCATTCTCCCACATCAGAGGAGATGGATCGGATTTTTTCACATATCTGATTTGCATTATACATGAGATTTCCCCCCTTTTTTTAGAAAATAAATAGGTATAAAATATGGGATTGAACCACCCATAAGTATTAAACAAAAGATAAGGTTTTCTTATTGTAAGTCAAATTAAATTGTCAATCTCTCATTGACTTACTATAAATAACTGGCATATTATTCCTCAGTTCAAGAAAAATAGATATCAAAGGAGAATCAGATAAACTTACAGGCATAACAACTCTATGGCTATACGGATTATGCTTATAAAATTTTTCAAAGTATTCAAAAACAGAGAGGGGAAACATGGATAAACTTTCATACAGAGCATTGATTGTTGACGAAACTAAAAAAAACAGATTTTCAAGACAGATCAAAGAGGCATTTATTAAGGATCTGCCGGATAATGATGTTCTCATCCGGGTTCACTACTCTTCTCTGAACTATAAAGATGCCCTGTCAGCAACTGGAAATCGTGGTGTTACAAAAGAATACCCGCATACCCCCGGGATTGATGCTGCAGGAATTGTTGAAGAGAGCCGCGTTGATACTGTAAAAAGAGGGGAGAAGGTCATTGTTACAAGCTATGACCTCGGTATGAACACAAAAGGCGGGTTTGGACAATATATATGTGTACCAGCGGACTGGGTAGTTAAGCTGCCACGAGAGTTGAACTTAAAACAGAGCATGATTTATGGAACTGCTGGATTTACAGCCGGCATGTCCATTTTCAAACTGACCCGAACCATCAGGCCTGAGCATGGAGGTATCCTTGTCACAGGTGCCACAGGCGGCGTAGGAAGTCTTGCTGCTGCAATTTTATCCCACCTTGGATACAGAGTGACAGCGGTCTCCGGGAAAACAGATACTACTTTTTTAGAAAAGCTGGGTGTCAATGACATAATTAATAGGGATGATTTTCTTAAAAACACAGCCCCGCCCATTTTAAAACCTCAGTGGGCAGGTGCTATAGACACTGTGGGGGGACAGATCCTGGCAACGGCCATTAAATCCATAAAGCCGGATGGAATCGTAACATGCTGCGGTAATGTCGCTTCTCCTGATCTTCCCATCAATGTATTCCCTTTTATCTTAAGGGGTGTTTCTCTTCTCGGGATAGATTCACAGCATTGCCCCATGGAATTTCGGCTAAAAATCTGGGAAAAACTCGCAACAGATTGGAAATTTAACCTTCTTGAAAGCATTTACAATGAGATTTCCTTAGATAAATTAAATAATAAAATCGACCACATTTTAAAAGGAGATCTGAAAGGCCGCACCCTGATAAATTTAGATTAAATTAAATTTTTTCAGATGAATTTAAAAAAAACCATAAATGTGATCAATGCGGAGAGAAGATAGATTTCACTTCGTGTATGTATAATAAAGGTTAGTAAGGCTGGGATTATAAACCCATAACACCCTGGTTTTTAACACTTGAACCTATCATGTTTGGCTCAAATGAATTAAAAACCAGGATATCTTTTGAAATGGACACTCTTCACTACTCTTTTATTTCATAGGCTGTGGATCACAGAGAGCATCTTCTTTAACAGCACCTCTTCCGCATCCACCACAAAAATAATCAAATTTTGCGACCTCTGGTTTGCAAAGATGCTTTTTCTTTTTAGCTTGTTGACCACAGCTTTCACAGCTATATAGTTTTCCTGCATCTGTAGGATCACATAAATGTCCTCCCTCAGATGATATTTTCCCACATGATTTACAAGTATAAGTAGTCATATTTCCCTCCTAAAGGTAAAAAAAGTAAAAACCGAGAACCTCTGTCCATAAAAACCTTTATGAATAAATATACAGTCTAAATTGTGAAAGTCAATTTTATTTTCTTTATCAATAATATTTACATTACCAGAAAAAGAATTATTTTTAGATCATAACTCAGGCAATTTAGTTACAAAACTCCTGAAGACAACAAGGAGTAAAAAAGATGTATAATAAAAGCCAACTATGCGAAAATAAGATTTATATACTTCTTTAAGACAACATAAAACACAGATGAAGTATTCATAGAGGAAATAAAAGCCATGAAATCAAAAACAATATGCAAAAGGTGTAACGGAAGAAAAATCATTGAAGGGCATTGTGAATGCAATATGGAGTGGCGCAGCAGTGGAGATGGTGACTATTGGGACGACTGTATATGTGAACCTGACTTGGAATGCCCTGATTGCAAAGGAACCGGCTTTATTGAATAAAACAAACCCTGTAGCCAATTGATATGACAGATTACTATACTGGTGGTAAAGTGAGGTTGATGCATGATGTATCCCATGGGATATCCTGATATGATTAAATCTATAAAATTTGACAATAGCTTTGTCCGGGAACTGCCGGAAGATCCTGAAACGACAAATACACGGCGACAGGTTCTGAGTTCCTGTTATTCCAGGGTAAATCCGACAATTGTCTCTTCTCCCAAGCTGGTTGCTTATTCAAGGGAAGTTGCAGCTCTTCTGGGTTTTTCTAAAGAGTTTTGTGAATCAGATTATTTTATCCAGGTGTTTGCAGGCAATCTGATGATGCCTGGCATGGATACATATGCCACTTGTTATGGCGGGCACCAGTTCGGAAACTGGGCGGGTCAGCTCGGGGATGGAAGAGCCATCAATCTTGGAGATATTGTAAATAAACAATCAAAACGCTGGGGGTTACAGCTTAAAGGAGCAGGCCTGACACCTTATTCCAGAACAGCAGACGGGCTTGCCGTGCTGCGGTCCTCCATACGGGAATTTTTATGCAGTGAAGCCATGTTTCATCTTGGGATTCCAACTACCCGCGCTTTAAGCCTTATTTTAACAGGAAAAATGGTTGAGCGGGACATGTTTTATGATGGCCACCCCAGGCTGGAACCCGGTGCCATTGTCTGCAGGGTGGCTTCCTCATTTACAAGGTTCGGCAATTTTGAAATTTTTACCTCCCGTGGTGAAATAAGTGTATTGAAACAGCTGGTTGATTACACTATCAGCAAAGACTTTCCCCACCTGGGCAAACCTTCACCCGAGGTTTATATAAAATGGTTTGAGGAAATTTGCAGGACAACTGCTGATATGATTATTCACTGGATGCGGGTGGGATTTGTTCATGGGGTGATGAATACGGATAACATGTCCATTTTAGGCCTGACTATTGATTACGGGCCATATGGCTGGTTGGAAGATTATAACCCTGCATGGACTCCCAATACGACTGATGCAGGGACAAGGCGGTATTGTTTTGGAAACCAGCCGCAGATTGCCCAGTGGAATCTTGCAAAACTTGCAACTGCAATCTACCCGCTTATCGAAAAAACGAAACCTTTGCAGGCAGCTGTAGAGCGTTTTGAACATCACTATCAAAGCGGGTGGCAGACCATGATGGCAAAAAAACTGGGTCTGATTGCCTATGATACTGGAAAAGATGGGAGCCTGATCAAAGAACTCCTCGAAATTCTGTCATTGGCGGAAACTGACATGACCATTTTCTTTAGAAAGCTTGCTTTACTCGATATACCAGGATTTATGAATAATTTCGAAATACAAGCTCTAACAACACCTTTAATGGATGCTTATTATATTCCTGATCAGATTACCAGCGGGTATAAAAAACGCATTTATGGCTGGCTTGAAGGGTATATCCAGCGCCTCAACAAGGATAATTTGTCTATGAAAAAAAGACGCAAAAAAATGGATGCAGTCAATCCCAAATATGTGCTTAGGAATTATCTTGCTCAGCAATCCATTGATAAAGCTGAGCAGGGCGACTTTTCAATGATCCATGAACTGCTCGAAGTAATGCGTCGTCCCTATGATGAGCAGCCGGACAAAAAAATATTTGCAGAAAAACGCCCGGACTGGGCTCGCAGCAAACCCGGCTGCTCCATGCTGTCTTGCAGCTCATGATGGAGCAAACCTAATTATTAAAAAAAATAGACATGGTTATAGTGACAAGTCACGGTGAAAAAGGATAAACAAATATGAAACATATACTCATCACAGGTGCTTCAGGATTTATTGGAAAAAAACTTGCCAGGCTTTTTTTAAAAAAAGGATATAAGGTAACTGGCATTGGAACATCTCTAAAACATCCATTTTCCATGGAATTCGAAAATTTCGACTGGATCAGCGCTGATACTACAATTGAAGGTGATTGGCAAAATTGCGTTGCAGTTTCAGATATCATAATTAATCTGACTGGCCGGAATATTTTCCGTTACTGGACAAAAAAATACAAAACAGCTATTTATGACTCTCGCATATTAACAACACGGAATATAATCAATGCTCTTGCAGATAATGGAAAGACTCAAAAGCTTTTAACCGCATCTGCTGTGGGAATATATGGAGACTGCAGGGAAGAGTTGTTAACTGAAGATAAACTGCCTGGACATGATTTTCTGGCTGAGGTATGTCAGGAGTGGGAAAAAGAGGGATTAAAAGCCAAAAAAAAAGGTGTCCGGGTTGCTGTAATGAGGTTTGGTGTTGTCCTTGGCAATGGAGGAGGGGCATTGTCTTTAATGGCCCCTCTATTTAAACTTTTTGCAGGCGGCCCACTTGGAAAGGGTCAACACTGGTTTCCATGGATACATATTGAAGATCTTGAAAGGGCAGTTGAATTCATCATTGAAAACAATGATATTGACGGCATCTTCAATTTTACAGGGCCAGAGCCTGTACAACAAAAGCAATTTGCCATATCATTGGGGAAAGCACTTCACAGGCCATCATTCATGCCTGCACCATCCTTTATAGTAAAGGCAATAATGGGCGAACTTGGTAGTTCTCTTTTGCAAAGCCAAAAAGCAATTCCTAAAAATCTTACAGATTCAGGATATCATTTTAAATTTTCAGATGTGAAATCAGCACTTCAAGATATTTTCAAGGAAAGAGACCTTTGATTAAAATCATACTGAATGGCTCATTGCAATGTGTCGCTTTTTCATTTATAATTTAATTTTTCTGAACTACAGTATAGTATATATTATGAATAATATTTTGAGTTTTAAGGAGATTTATTATTGATAAATATGTATGCGGCCTTTGTGGATATATTTATGACCCAGCCCAGGGTGACCCGGACAATGGTGTTGATCCAGGAAAAAATTTTGATGATATTCCAGATGACTGGACCTACCCTGTCTGCGGTGCAGGCAAAGAAGACTTTTCAAAAGAAGAGTAAATAAAATTTTATTAAAGGGGGAAAAATGACAAAATTAAAAGGAACACAAACTCAAAAAAATTTGTTAACTGCTTTTGCAGGGGAATCACAGGCACGCAACCGATATACCTACTTTGCTTCACAGGCAAAAAAAGAAGGCTATGTCCAGATTCAATCTATTTTTGAAGAGACTGCAAACCATGAAAAAGAGCATGCTAAACGACTGTTCAAGTATCTGAAGTCAGGCGAAGAAGTCGAAATCACAGCAGGTTTTCCAGCCGGCACTATTGGATCAACAGTGAACAATCTCAAGGCTTCTGCTGGTGGCGAAAACTATGAAAATACATCCATGTATCCTGGGTTTGCAGCCACGGCAAGAGAAGAGGGATTCAATGATATTGCAACAACCTTTGCATCCATTGCTGTAGCCGAACTTTACCATGAGAAGAGATTTCTTGCCCTTGTGGAGAATATTGAAAAGGATCGTGTATTTAAAAGAGAAATGAATGTGAAATGGCGATGCAGGAACTGTGGATATAACCATGAAGGAAATGAACCACCTGGTGTATGTCCGGCTTGTGCCCACCCAAAAGCTCACTTTGAATTAATTCCTGAAAATTATTAGATCCTGTGATGCACCTGAAACAACTTTTTATACTGATGCTGCCAAGGTAACAGCAAGATAATATTGTAACCTTCATGGCCTTTGGGAATACTAACGGAACAATATTTAATACAAACTTGTTTCCACCTTATAAAAGGATAACTTTTATGAAAACAGAAGAAGCAATTAATGCCCGAAGATCTGTCAAGCATTATGATCCTGCCCATCAGATGAACAATGATGAGATTAACAAACTCCTGTCTTTAGCGATACTGTCTCCCACTGCCTTCAACATTCAAAACTGGCGTTTTGTTATTGTATCTGATCCAGAGTTAAGAAAACAAATCAGAAAAGTAGCCTGGGATCAATCACAAGTAACAGATACATCCTTGTTCATTGTGATATGTGCAGACTTGAAGTCATGGGAAAAGCCAGGCCGTTATTGGATTGATGCACCCAAAGAAGTTCAGGACTTTATGATTCCTGCCATTGATGATTACTATCGCGGCAAAGAGCAGGTTCAAAGAGATGAGGCAATGAGATCCTGTGGTATTGCAGCTCAAACATTAATGCTGGCTGCAAAATCAATGGGATATGATTCATGTCCCATGGATGGTTTTGATTTTGGTAAAGTTGCAGAACTGATTAAACTTCCGGATGATCATGTCATTGCCATGTTTGTGGCAATTGGCAAAAAAATTAAAGAAACATGGCCCCGGCCCGGACAATTAACCCTGGATGAGGTTGTTATAAAAAATTCATTTGGATAAAAAAATATCACCTCGGTATGGACAGGGATATGTTGGAAAGTCACCATATTTTATTATCATTACGCAATATATTTGGCCGATAAACCATAAGGAGATACCTATGATTCCAAAGATAGACTGGAAGACTTTTGCGAGGAAATGGATTCCCAAATTGACTCCTGCCGTCTTCTGATTGAAGATATCAGGATAACAAAAGGAAATCCCACAGAAGTAATTCTTAACACTACAAAAGATATCCATTCGGATATGATTGTTATGGGAAGTTACGGACACAATATACTGCAAGACGCCCTCACCGGCGGGACAGCCAGACGGGTAGTCAAAAAAAGCGAAACCCCTGTGTTTGTCGTCAGACTTCCAAAAAAATAATTATCATCATTGGGATTGATAAGGTTGGTGCAGACAGCAGAAAAGGCATTGAAACTCTTTAAATTTTATTAAACAGACTTCCCCTGTAATAAGCCAGTTCCTGTGCCATTTGTATATATGGTTTCATTATGATCATCCTTTTTCCCAGGCTTCAACAAAACAGTGAGGACGAAATTGTTCTGATTTGAGAGACCAATTCGTTTGTCATGGTTTTTCTCCTTTATGCTTTACCCCTTTTTATAATATCAATATTCTAAATTCAATCTTTAAAATAGTTTGGTAAATTTAAGTTTGTCAAAAAAAAGTTAATGATTATTCTATAAGTATATCCGATTTTGGATGAGAATATCAGCTTCGGAATATACTATAAATAAAAAACACATTGTTCCGGGAGGTTATCATGGAAAAAAAATCTGAAATAAAAGAGATGAACTGTTCAATTAAATGCAACCACAAATATTTTGAATGCATTGATAAAGGCGAACACGAATCGGTTTGTAATATGCAACGAGCCCAATGCAATTGTTCTTGTAAATAATAAACCTGTCGCATTGTCTTTGTCAAAATCAACAAACATAAAGATTGTTTTAAAGGAGATAAATATCATGGAAAAATCAAATCATAAAAAAAAAAGGTTAGCTGCTGAGCTCTGTTCCTGCGTTGATGACAAAAATTCCACACTACATCTTGAATTTACAATACCTGGAGTAAAAAAAGAAAATATTAATCTTAAACTGAATGATGACAGTTTCAGCCTGCGAGCTGAAAAGAGTGATGTTGAATATGTATCTACAGGTTCTTTTTGCTGCCCAGTAGAGATCAAAAGTAGTAAAGCCAATTATGAAAATGGACTTCTTCTTATTAATGTTCCTTTGAAGGATCCATGGAAAAACGCATACAATGTAAAAATTGATTAGATATGTACACACTTAAAAAGTGTGATTAAAATCAAACTTGTTGCAAATTAGAAAACAGGCCAAACTTTTAATGCTTTGGCCTGTTTTTGGATATTGACTGTCCAGGTCATTGATATCTGAACGGGAATGTAACACTCTGTAACGGTTATTATGTATAGAATATTTTTACATAAAATATTCTGAAGCATCATAAAAAAATCTTTTATCCGTTGAAGTGCTTTAACAAAAAAATATATAATAAAATATGACAACATTTGAAATTATTATCATTGCCGTGGGGCTTGCCATGGATGCCTCAGCAGTCTCTCTTGCAGCTGCTGCTGCAGGATATGCCAAGGATGCCAGGGCAATGTTCCGATTATCTTTTCATTTCGGACTGTTTCAATTTTTAATGCCAGTACTGGGCTGGTTTCTGGGCATTGGTTTTGCTTCTCATTTTAAAACATTTGATCACTGGATTGCTTTTTTTCTTCTGGCATTTGTAGGTATAAGAATGATTCGTGAAGGTATGGACAGATCCCCTGGAAAACAAAAAAATGATCCATCCCGGGGTATGACCATGGTAATGCTCAGTGTGGCCACAAGCATTGATGCCCTGGCCATAGGCTTAAGCCTTGCAATGCTGGAAGTAAATATCTGGTATCCAAGTATCATGATTGGTGTTATCACAACTTTCATGTCATTTTTGTCCATTAAGATTGGAGCAAAGCTGGGAGCATTATTTGGTAAAAAGATGGAAATTTTGGGTGGAATTATTTTGATTTTTATCGGTACCAGGATTCTGTTTTTTCATCTGTTTCCGTAAATCAATCATCTATTATCCCAAAGCTACATCAAGAATCATCATAACTGAAAAACCTATCATTGTTGCCATTGTTACAAGATCAATGTTTGCATAATTTCTTTGAGATTCTGGAATCAGCTCCTCCACCACAACAAAAATCATGGCTCCTGCAGCAAAACAGAGGGCATAGGGGAGGATGTGCTGCATTTTCAGGACAAACATTGCTCCGATCACTCCGGCAATGGGTTCAACCATGCCCGAAGCCTGTCCCATGAAAAAACTTTTCCCTTTGCTCATACCTTCTCTTCTCAATGGCATTGATACGGCAGTTCCTTCAGGAAAATTCTGGATCCCAATGCCTATTGCCAGAGCCATGGCCCCTCCAATTGTGGCAGAAGGAAGATTAGCTGCCACAGCTCCAAAAGCGACACCCACAGCCAATCCTTCAGGTATATTGTGAAGAGTTATGGCAAGTACCAGAAGTGTACTTTTCTGCCATGAAGTTTTTATCCCCTCTTTTTTATCAATACTCAAACCTGGATGGAGATGAGGCAGGAATTTATCAGTCAGTCTCATGAAAACTCCACCACCCATAAATCCTATAACTGCGGTAAGCCAGGGAATCTGTCCCATCTGGTGTGCCATCTCTATGCCTGGTGCAAGAAGAGACCAGAAGCTTGCAGCAATCATTACACCAGCAGCAAAGCCAAGCATTGAATCCATAACTTTATGGTTTACACCTTTTGTAAAAAAGACAAGTGCTGCCCCTGCCGCAGTTACGCCCCAGGTAAAGAGTGTGGCAATAAACGCCTGCATCACAGGGTGAAATTGTTGTAAATAATCTATCATTGCTGTAGTCTCCGCAAATTTATCCAATTACAGCGTTGGGAAGAAATCCTCTCAATCGTTAAATACGATTTTAAACACATCTTTATATTTTTTAACAAAATGAAATGTGATGCCTTCTCGAATGTGCTCTGGCAGTTTTTTAAAATCAGGAATACACCCGTCGGGTAAAATAATCTCTTTAATACCTGATCGCCTGGCTGCAATAATTTTTTCTTTAATCCCACCAACAGGAAGAACTTTACCCGTCAAAGTGATTTCTCCTGTCATGGCAAGGGCACGGTTAATTGTCTTTGCCCTGCCAAGTGAAACAAGAGCTGTAACAATAGTGATCCCTGCACTTGGACCATCCTTTGGGGTTGCTCCTTCAGGTACATGGATATGGATGAATGCATTATCAAAATATTTTTTATCAATTTTAAAGGATGCAAGATTTGACCTTACATGGCTGTAAGCTATTGATGCGGACTCCTGCATCACTTCTCCAAGCTTTCCTGTAAGTTTAAATCCTGAATTTTTCCCATGAACCTTTATTGCCTCAATGGGCAGTGTTACCCCGCCAAGCTGGGTCCAGGCAAGGCCGGTTACAACCCCAACACCTGACATCTGCTCCTCTTTTTTAAAGATTGGCGGCCCAAGAAGCTCTTCCAGAGATTTCATATTGATATGAATCTTCTTATTCTTCTCTTTTAATATGGTCACAATACTTTTTCTGATAATTTTATTTAAAAGCTTTTCAATGGTTCTGACCCCGGCTTCCCTGGCAAAACCCTCAATAAGAAGGCGGATGGTAGGATCTGTGATGGTGATGACTTTGGATGTCAGCCTGTTTCTTTTTAAAAGTTTTGGCCAGAGATGCTTTCTTGCAATCTGAATTTTTTCCCGGGTAATATAGCCCGAGAGATTAATCCTATCCATCCTGTCCAGCAGCGGTCTTGGAATAGTGTCAAGCTGGTTGGCTGTACAGATAAACAAAACCTTTGACAAATCAATGCGAAGATCCATGTAATGATCGAGAAATTCAAAATTCTGTTCAGGGTCAAGCACTTCAAGCAAGGCAGATGCAGGGTCACCCTGGTAAGATGATCCGATTTTATCCACCTCATCCAGCATGATAACAGGATTTGCCACCTTAGAATCTTTCAAGGCCTGGACCATTTTGCCGGGCAATGCTCCCACATAGGTTCTTCTATGCCCCTTTATCTCTGCCTCATCCCTCATCCCACCAAGACTGAACCTGAAAAATTTTCTTCCAAGAGCCTCTGCTATTGATTTTCCAATGGAAGTTTTACCCACACCAGGAGGGCCGACAAACAATATAATGGAGCCGGCAATATCTTTTTTATAAATTCCTGCTGCAAAAAATTCAATTATCCTCTCTTTTACATCGGTGAGTCCTGCATGATCCCGGTCAAGAATTTTCTCAGCCCTTTTAATATCAACATTATCCTTAGAATAGACTCCCCAGGGAAAGGATGCTACCCAATCGATGTAGTTGCGGGTTACCCCGTATTCTGAAGATCCTGTCTCAAGCACAGATAGTTTTTCAATCTCTTCTTCAAATCTTTCAACCACATGTTCAGGTGGAGTAAGTTTTGCAAATTTCTCTTTAAACTTATCCACATCTGACGTTTTATCATCTTTTTTCAATCCAAGCTCTTGTTGAATTGCTTTAAGCTGCTCTTTTAAAAAAAATTTACGCTTGTTCTCATCCATCTGGACATTAAGTTTTTTTTGTATTTTGTTTTGAATCTTTGTGATTTCTATCTCTTTTTGCAGCAGTGTCATAACTTTTTTCATCCGCTCCATGACAGAGGTGAGTTCTAAAACTTCCTGTAAATCATCACCGGAAGCCGTTGTAATACCTGCTGCAAAATCAGTCAGGGGCGATGGTTGATCCGGGCTGAACATCCCGAGGTACTGCTTTAAGGCTTCAGAGTATAATGGATTTAGTGAGAGCAGCTGCTTGATGGAATTAATAATTGCAATGGCATAGGCTTTAATCTCATCTTCATTTTCTTTAATTTTTTCAAAATACTCCACCTGCACTACAAAAGGTGGTTTGTCTGAAAGAAATTTTTTGATTTTAAATCTTTCAAGCCCCTGGGCAATAAACTGGATATTTTCCTGAACATCCACGATATTCATCATTCTGACAATGCAACCCACCTTGGGAAAATCTTTTTTGTACACATGTTTACCTTTGACTTCCTTTAGATATGAAAGACCTAAAAGATTATGAGAATCTTTGGATGCCTTCCTCAGAGTCTCTTCCCATCTTTTTTTATTTATCACAAGGGGCTGAACCTGTGCAGGCATATGGGGACGGCCTGTGATGGGAAGAAGATATAAAATATCGGGTTTTACGTTTTGTGGAACCAGTTGACCGCCTTTTTTTTCACTATCGTCTTCAACTATTTCCGCCATAATGGGTTTGCTGTCATCAGTCATAAAACCACCTTTAAGAAAAATATGTTATTGTAATGGTACTATACTTGTTTTATCATCTGTGTTCAATTCTGATATCACTATTTACCTAAGATTTCAAACCTTCTGAGTTTTTGCAGCATTATAGTATATCCTTTAAAATTTCATACCTGTCAAATGGAGGCATGATGCAGGCACCTGAGAACATGGTTTTTGCCAGATCTAGCATCTCTTTTGCCTGGGATACTCCATAATTTACCGGGTTTTTACTCTTCTTCATCTGCTGCTGCAGGAATTTTGGCACAGCAATACCATCCACTTTATCATGCAAAAATTTTGCATGTTTATAAGACAATAGCGGAAGAATACCCATAATTACAGGAATGTTCAGGTGTCTAATCCCACTGAAAATTGCTTTTGCTGTATCTTCGTCATAGACTGGCTGGGTAACAACAAACTGGCACCCTGCGGCAACTTTTTGTTCAAGGCGTTTTATTTCATGGTCAAGTCCGTTAACTTCAGGTCTGAAATCAAGCACTGCACCTGTATAAAGATCGGAATTTTTAATCAGGGTGATTAACTCAAACACATTTAGATCTCCAACAAATTCTGTGGGATTATCTGCCCCTGATGCGGAAGGATCGCCGGTTACCGCAATAACAGTATCAATTCCCATGGCCTTTGCGCCCCAAAGCTCGCTTTGCAGTCCCAGCCGATTGTGGTCACGTATTGTGCAATGCAGAATGGCTGGTTTTCCAGTTACCTTCTGTATAAGATGGGAAAACACCATTGCAGACATCTTTGGTTTTGCTACAGGATTTGATGCAACACTGAAACCTTTAAAGGAGAGGCCTGCAAGGTTAGATAATTTTTCAAGGACATTGTCGCCACTGTTACCTTGCGGAGGCACTACTTCAATGGTTACGATAAATTCGTTTTTATTTGAAAACAGATATGCCTGTTCTTTATCCATATCACTGCCCTCCTTATCATTGATCTATACTTTTGTTTTATCTGCTTTAATCTTAATACCTCTCTTAAGTTTTAATATCTTTGATTGCATATTTGGTGCCAGACAAAACAAATATTTTCAGCAGCAAATCATAGAGGCATGGTCTTATCCTTGAGCCATAGCGCTGCATTCTGTTTCAGAAGAGGGGATAGCTTTTCATATACTTCTGCATGGTAAGCATTGATCCACTCTATCTCTTTTTGAGACAATATAGTCTCATCAATGAGATTTTTTTCAAAATGGCAATATGTCATGTTTCTGAATTTCATGAATGAACCAAAATCATTTTCAAAGGCCTGTTCCACAAGAATCATGTTTTCCAGCCTTATGCCGTACTCACCTTCTCTGTAGACACCTGGTTCATTGGTCAGCACCATGCCCTGTTCAAGTTTAACATCAACAGGATGGGGACTTATTTTTGCAGGGCCTTCATGGACACATAAAAAGAAACCAACCCCGTGACCTGTACCATGGCCAAAATCCATTCCCATATTCCACAAATACTGCCTTGAAAGTGTATCAATTTGATAACCTCTCGTACCTTTGGGAAACAGAGTTGCTGCAACAGCAATATGACCCTTTAATACCAGGGTATAATCTCTGATCTGCTGTTTTGTCGGTTTGCCCCTGCAGATGGTTCTGGTAATATCTGTTGTACCGGTAAGGTAATTACCGCCGGAATCTGTTAAAAACATGCCCCTGCCACCTATGGCAACATCAGTTTCGCTGTTAGCACAATAGTGACACATGGCTGAGTGATCCCCAAAGGCCATGATGGGATCAAAACTGTTATCAATAAACAGATCCTGCTCTCTGCGAAATTCATAAAGCTTATCTGCAACAAGCATTTCAGTTAAATGCTTATTTTCATCCTGGTTCTCAAGCCAGAACAGAAAATTTGTTACAGCTGCGCCGTCTTTTATGGCTGTCTGTTTTAAATGAGCTGTTTCAATATTATTTTTTATGGCTTTAAGCGCAATAGCAGGATTTGCTTTCTCAATGATTTTACATTTTTTGTTTATGGAGCGATAAAGTCTGTAGTTAATATTTTCAGGATCAACAAGTATTGTTTCTCTGTTTTGAATTTGAGATAAAGCATTAGATATATCTTCATATTCAAGAATCTCTATACCATCGTGTTTTAACTCTTTTGCAAGTTCACTGTCTATTTTTCCCGAATTTAGAAACAGAGTCGCTGTTTTGGGAGAAATCAAAACAAAAGCAATATTAACAGGATTTGTATGGATGTCTTCTCCACGCAGATTCAATGTCCATGCGATATCATCAAGTGTAGCCATTAAATGAATGGATGCACCGGCATCATCCATACGATCCAGGACCTGTTCAAGTTTTTCAACCCTGCTTTTGCCTGCATATTTTTTAGAAAAAGAGAAGGCTTTTGACACTGGTATTGAGGGACGATCTTTCCAGATGTGTTTTATAAAATCAATATTGGTATTTAATAAAATTCCTCTCTCCTTAAACATGATTTTATATTTTTTCACCTTTACCATGCTGAACAGATTCCCATCAATACCAATGGTATCTCCTGGTTTTAATGCATCAGCAAGATATTTTTCAAAGTCCGGAACATCTGGTTCCCCCATTTTGTATAATTCAAATATAGATCCTTTTATCTGTTCTGCAGCCTGTATGTAATATCGAAAATCCGTCCATAAAATTGCATGTTCAAATGTAATAACAGCTGTTCCTGCAGATCCAAAAAACCCTGTAAGCCACTGCCTTGCCTGCCAGTGTTCAGCTATATATTCACTTTGATGGGGATCGCTGCTTGGAATAATAACAGCAGTAATATTGTTGTCTTGCATCAATTGTCTGATATGAGTAATTTTTTCATCTGTATGCATGATTCATCCTGCCCACTATTTGTTAAAAAGTATTTTTAATATTTATCACAATTTTTTTTTATAAAACATATCTTTTATTTTTATATTTTCATGTTAGAATAACCATTTTTAATAATAAGCAATTTAATGGAGTATGATGACGATGAAATATAATTTTGACGAAATAATCAACAGAACCCACACATCTTCAATGAAGTGGGAAAAATACAGAGGCAGAGACATAATTCCCATGTGGGTGGCTGATATGGATTTCAAAGCACCTCAGCCTCTTCTTGATACTCTCCGGCAAAGTATTGAACATGGAATCATGGGGTATACTCTCATCCCTGACAAACTAAATGAACTCATTATTGAAAATCTCTATACTCTCTATGATTGGAAAATTGAAAAAGAGTGGCTCATATGGACTCCCGGAGTTGTAAGTGCGTTAAATGTTGCCTGTGCAGTCTGCGGTTCCTCCTTTGATAAAATTGTTACAACAACTCCTGCATATCCTCCCTTTCTCACTGCTCCCTCAAATCATGGAAAGCTTCTTGCAACTGTTCCCATGATTGAAATCAATCAGCGTGCAGCCCTTGATTATCACGCACTTGAAAAAGAATTTAAAAGCAATAATACCAGCCTTTTCATGTTCTGCAACCCGTACAACCCGTGCGGCAGTGTCTTTACAAAAGATGAAATAAATCAGCTTGTAGAACTTTGTACAAAATATGATGTTATCATCTGCTCAGATGAAATACACAGCGATTTTGTACTGGATCAGAATAAGTACCATATTCCGACAGCATCTATATCAAAAACAGCTGCAAACCAGACCATTACTTTAATGGCTCCTTCCAAAACATATAATATCCCTGGGCTTGGATGTTCTTTTGCCATTATTCAGGATGAAAATTTAAGGAAAAAATTCAAATCCAGATCAAAGGGTTTGATCCCTGAAGTAAACCTTCTCGGACTTTTTGCAACCAAGACTGCCTACAAAGAGTGTCATGAATGGCTTGCACAGTTAATTGTCTATCTTAGAAAAAATCGCGATATTGTTCAAGAGCATATAAATAAAATGCCGGGGTGCAGACTCAACCCCATTGAATCCACCTATCTTGCCTGGATTGATGTAAAAGATACCAATATAGACGATCCCATAGCTTTTTTTGAACAGGCAGGAGTAGGTCTTTCAGATGGTAAATTTTTCGGTCAAAAAGGATTTGTCCGGCTCAATTTCGGCTGTCCCAGATCTGTTCTTGAAAAAGGTTTAAGAAGAATGGCTGCTGCGCTTTTATAATTGACAGTACGGTTGTCCCAAAAAAACGAACAATGTGTTAAGCTCTAAATCAACCCCCAATGAAAGGAGTTGAAATGAGTAGAAAAAGGAAACAGTACAGTTCGGAATTCAAAGCAAAAATTGCCTTGGCTACATAATAAATAAATTTTCCCTTCACATGGAAGGTATTCTTATGGTAAAATCAGAGAATTCATGTGCTACAAGAACCGGACATTTTCTATTTACTACTAATAAGGTATAACTTATTTCTTGCAACATTAATATTAGTCTGCTATTAAAAATAAGTTTATTAAAGTTTAATTGGACAATGGGTTAATTATAAAGGACTGCATGTGATTAAGGTTAGCAACATTTCCAAACACTTTGGCGGGATCAAAGCTGTTGATAAGGTAGATCTGCATATTCAAAAGGGTTTAATTACAGGCCTTGTTGGTCCCAATGGAGCAGGTAAAAGCACTCTATTCAATCTTATTGCAGGACTCTACCCTCCGACATATGGTGAAATTTATCTTGAAGGAGAAGAGATAACTGAATTAAATTCCCACGAGCTTTTTCATAAAGGGCTTTTAAGGACATTCCAAATTGCCCATGAATTTCCAACTCTCACTGTATTTGAAAATTTAATGATGGTTCCTGGCAGTCAGCTTGGAGAAAATATCATAAATTCCTGGTTAAAACGCGGGCAGATTCGCAAACAGGAGAGAAAACTGCAGGAAAAAGCTGAAGAAGTATTGGAGTTTTTAAACATTATACACCTTAAAAATGAGCTGGCAGGAAGGCTTTCCGGAGGGCAGAAAAAGCTATTGGAACTTGCACGGACCATGATGGTTGATGCAAAAGTAGTATTGCTGGATGAAGTTGGTGCAGGAGTAAATCGTACCCTTTTACGCCACATTGGGGATGCTATTATAAAACTCAACAAGGAGCAGGGTTATACATTCTGCATGATTGAGCATGACATGGATTTTATTTCAAGATTGTGCAACCCTGTGGTTGTGCTTACCAACGGCAGTGTTTTGACAACTGGCACTCCAGAAGAAATTATCAATGATGAAGAGGTTATTGATGCTTATCTTGGAAAAGGCATCAAAGAAGAGGAAACAGCATAAATGGCTTATTTATCAGGAGAAAATATAACAGCTGCATATGATTACAGCGTACCCATACTCAATGACTGTTCTGTAGAAGTCAATAAAGGCGAGCTTGCTGTTATTGTAGGACCTAATGGAGCAGGCAAGTCAACTGTTATGAAAGTATTGCTGGGCATGCTTAAACAGAGCAAAGGTTCAGTGATGCTAGAGGGCAAAGATATCTCCAAGTTATCTGTACAAAAAAGAATCACTCTCGGTCTTGCATTTGTACCACAAACTGACAATGTATTTCCCACAATGACAGTAGAGGAAAATCTTGAAATGGGAGCTTTTCTAAGAACAGACGATATATCAAAAACCATGGAAGAGGTATATGAACTCTTTCCAATCCTTTATGAGAGAAGTAATCAGCTGGTAGGGCAGTTATCAGGGGGACAGCGCCAGCAGGCAGCATTTGGCAGGGCAATGATGACAAAACCCACAGTGATGCTGTTAGATGAACCAACCGCAGGAGTTTCACCGATTGTAATGGATGAAATTTTTGGAAATATTTTACGTCTGAAAAAATCAGGCAGGGCAGTGCTGATGGTAGAACAAAATGCCAAGCAGGCGTTGACAATTGCAGACAAAGGTTATGTCCTGGTTTCAGGAAGCAATGAACATACTGGCACAGGGAAAGAACTTATTGCAGACCCTGTGGTACGAAAATCTTTTCTTGGAGGATAAATGCCTTGGTTTACAGACATTCTTAACGCTGTTGTTTTAATGTGCAATTTCATGATTGTTCCTGCTTTATCATATGGTTCCCAGCTGGCTCTTGGTGCACTTGCAGTAACCCTGGTTTATTCTGTTTTAAGATTTGCCAATTTTGCCCAGGGTGATACCATGGCATTTGCCACTGTTGTTACTATTCTATCTACATGGGTACTGCAAAATTCCGGCATAAGTTTCGGATTTATGCCCACAGCTATTCTTGCCATGCCCATAGCAGTTATTGCATGCCTGGCTTATGTTCTGTTGATTGATAAATTTGTATATGAATACTATAGAAACCAGAACAGCAAACCCATCACCATAGTCATGGCATCTGTCGGTGTTATGTTTATTACAGGCGGTATTGTAAGATTTGTACTGGGGCCCAGCCATCAAATCTTTTCAGATGGAGCACGGTTTATCATAACAACAAGAGAATTCAAGGAGATGACCGGACTTTCAGAGGGGCTTGCAATTAAAACCTCGCAATTTTTAACAGTGACCATTGCAATTATGCTTGTGGGCTTTGTGTTTTATTTTTTACAGAAAACAAAAACCGGAAAAGCCATGCGTGCCTATTCTGACAATGAAAACCTGGCATTGTTGTCCGGGATTGACCCTGCAAAAGTAGTACGTGTTACATGGATACTGGTAGCGGTTTTAACAACAATAGCAGGAGTTTTATATGGCCTTGATAAAGGTTTTATGGCCATTTCATACCACCAACTGTTATTACCGACTTTTGCAGCAGTTATCGTTGGAGGCATAGGTTCTCCAATAGGTGCCATTGTCGGAGGTTTTGTAATCTCTTTTTCTGAACTGACAATGACCTATGCATATAAAAAATTTTTAATTTATCTGCTGCCGGAAGCTTTGGAACCAAGTGGTCTGGTACAATTTCTTTCCACTGAATACAAATTTGCCATCTCTTTTGTAATCCTTGTTATTGTACTACTATTAAGACCCACAGGAATTTTTAAAGGTAAAGTGATATGAACCAGTATAAAGCAAGACTATTTATAAGTTTTTCCATGATGATTTTATTGCTTCTGCTGGTTGGTTTTTTTCAATCATGGGCATTGTGTCTGACCATAGTGAATTTATGTCTGATTTCAGCAATAATGGCACTGGGGGTCAATATTCAATGGGGGTATGCAGGTCTTTTTAATGTTGGAATAATGGGATTTGCCGCTCTTGGAGGAATGAGTGTAGTCCTGATTTCAAAAAACAGTGTACCGGAAGCTTTGCAGGCCGGCGGATTGAAGATGTTTATCGCCCTGTTTATTCTCGCAGCCACTGTGGCAGCTGCTGTCTATCTCCATAAAAAATTTCAGCGAAAATCCCTTGTTATTTTAACCATTTTAATCGGCTATTTTATAACAAGATATTTCTATTCTGATGCCTCTCAATCCATTGAATCTGTCAATCCAGCCCTGACCGGATATCTTGGAGGGCTTGGTCTGCCAGTACTTTTTTCATGGATTGCAGGCGGTTTTCTTGCAGCAGCAGCTGCCTGGCTCATTGGAAAAATTACCCTTGGACTGCGTACAGATTATCTTGCCATTGCAACCCTTGGAATTTCGGAAATCATACTGGCTGTAATCAAAAATGAAGACTGGATGGTCAGAGGAGTAAAGAATGTAACATCCATTCCAAGACCTGTGCCCTATGAAATTGATTTGCAGCAGACTGCCTGGTTTCAGGATATGATTGCAAAATTTTATTCAAAAAGCTTAGACATACTGCCTGTAGCAGACCAGGCAGCAGCTTTAAAGGATTATATAAGCGAAGCTTCAATTTTAATGGTGAAACTTAGTTATACAGGGTTGTTTACATCAGTTTTACTGCTTCTTATAATTCTTGCCACCTTAGCGCTTAACTCACCATGGGGGCGGATGATAAGAGCAATCCGAGATAATGAGACAGCAGCTTCTGCCATGGGTAAGGATATCACCAAAAGACATCTGCAGATATTTGTTATCGGCTCTGCCATTGTTGGAGTAGCCGGAGCCATGCTGGTTACCTATGACGGACAGTTCACCCCTGGTTCATACATACCCTTGCGATTTACATTCCTTATCTGGGTCATGGTGATTGTTGGGGGATCCGGCAATAATCTCGGATCTGTTATTGGCGGATTTGTAATCTGGTTTCTCTGGATTATGGCAGAACCTGTCGGCTTCTGGCTGGCAGATTTGTCAACATCCTTTTTAAATAGTGAAAACTTTTTCAGGCAGCATTTATTGGAGCATGCACAGTATATAAGACTTATATTCATGGGGCTTGTCTTATTGCTGGTTATGCGGTTCAGTCCAGACGGCATACTGCCTGAGACAAACAAAAAATTGTAATTTAACAGGAGGATTGTATGAAAAAATGTTTAAAAATTATTGTAGTTTTACTTTTTGCAATGAGCTTCAGTGTTGCAGGTTTTGCAGCCGGAACTGTAAAAATAGGTATTTTACAGGGCTTTACTGGTCCCATTGAATCATTAACCCCACCAATGGCATTAGCAGCTGAGCTTGCAATTAATGAGGCATCTGATTCCGGAGCATTCCTTGGTGGAACAAAAATTGTATCGGTTCGTGGTGACTCTACCTGTATTGATGCATCTGCTGCAACTGCTGCAGCTGAAAGACTTATCAATTCAGAAAAAGTTATTGCAATTGTGGGAGCAAGCTGTTCAGGCTCTACTACTGCTGTGGTAAACAATGCATCTGTACCAAACGGCATAACAACCATCTCATCATCTGCCACTTCTTCTGCTCTAACCATGATAAAGGATAATGGCTTTTTTTTCAGAACTGCTCCTTCAGATGCAAGACAGGGTCAAGTTCTGGCCAATATAGTGATTGACAGAGGTATTAAACAAGTTGCTATAACCTATACCAATAATGACTATGGTAAAGGTCTCTCCAACGCATTTACAGGAGTGTATACAAAACTGGGCGGCAAGATTTTAATGACAGCTTCCCATGAAGACGGCAAAGCTGATTATGCTGCTGATGTAGCTTCTTTGTCAGCTTCAGGAGCCAATGATCTTGTTGTTTTTGGTTATCTTGATCAGGGTGGCAAAGGTATTATTCAGGCATCCCTTGATACTGGAGCATTTGACCGTTTCATCTTGGCTGATGGTATGATTGGCCCTGGTTTAACTGACGATCTTGGTAAAGGTATAAACGGCTCATTTGGTACAATGCCTGGTGGAGAGAGTGAAGCAGCCCAAAAATGGGCAAAAGTTGGCAAAGCATCCGGAATTCCACTTGACGGTCCCTTCAGGGATGGATCCTATGATGCGGCAGCTTTGATTATTCTTGCTGCCCAGGCAGGCAATTCAGCTGATAGAGCAAGCATCCAGAAACATATAATGGATGTTGCCAATGCACCGGGTGAGAAGATTTTTGCCGGTGAATTGAAAAAAGGCCTTCAAATCCTCGCCAAAGGCGGAAAAATTGACTATGTTGGTGCAAAGGATATTGAATTTAATGAAGTTGGTGAAATTTTCGGTTCCTACCAGGAGGTGGAAGTTAAAAGCGCTAAATTTGAAACCATCAAGGTTCATTAATTAATTTTATACTACTGCATAGTAAAATCTGTTTTAAAGCAGATTTTACTATGCCTACTGCCATAGTTAAATTTTCATCACAGTCAGTTTAATTCGCCATCACTCTGATTATAACTTTTTTTTCAGATTGATAAATTCACTTCTTTCAAATCCAAGTTTTTTAAAAAAAGATAGCACATCTGTGGAATCCCAGCGAACAGATGAGTATATATGCTCAACCCCTCTATTTTTATATATTTCACAAATTTTTCTGGCAAGTGCAAGGCCTATGCCTTGCCCCATATAATCAGGATGTACTCCAATAGCCATTATCCAGGCACTTTTTTTAATGCCAAAGCCTGCATAAAGAGTTGTACTTATCATATAGCCCGCAACATTTCCATTAACTTCAGCAACCAGGCTTGCTTTTCCATGATCATCCCGAACCTGCTGCCCAATAAGCTTTTCCGAATCAATGTCGGCATCATCGGCTGTTATGGCTTCTCTTATATTCTGGATCGCCTCTGCATCATTCAGAGTGATTTCTCTAATATCCACTGTACCTTTCACAAAAAAACCTCCCTGTTATTCTACCTTGATAATCTTCACAGTATGACCGACCCAATTGGGTGGCAGATAAATTCTGCCGCTGTTGCCACTGGACTTTACCTCTTTTTCAATCATCTCTTCACCATAAACCTCAAATTTTACCTTGGCCGATGATATGGATTGTTTTACAATATCTTTCTTATTATCTGCCATATACCACCTGTATTTGCAATTTCAAAGTTTTTATCTCTATCATAATCCTTAGTAGCACAATATTCAAAAATCTTATAGCTCTATTTTATCTATTATATAGCTATATCCAAATAGATTTACAATAGTAAATTTAATAAAAAAAGGCACAGAAAAGAGATAATATTCTTTTCTGCACCTTTTATGAATTATCAATCAGGTTATTATTAAACAGCTGGTTTTATAAAAACCTCTCAATCTAAATCAATGGTTTATATACAGCACTCTTCATAATAACAAATCTCATGGCAAGATCCCCTGCACAAACAGATGCCAGTCTTAAAAAGATCAAAAAGCCATTGGTGTCTCCACCCCACATGATCAGGGTTAAAATCAGGGGAAGGACAACACCGAGTCCGACCACGCCAATTAAAGAGATCTTTAAAAGCTCTTCATTTGTTAAATTTTTAATGGATTCCTTTCCAATATCACTTGCATGCCAGGTTCCCCATACATAGAGAAGCAGACATAAAAAGTAGGCAAAGAAAAAGACTTCAGCCCAGATTTCCATTCCCGAAGCAAACCCTGCAGTACCGGACACTGCAGCCATTAACTGCAGTACCTGCTGACCCACCCAGATGCCGGATATAACAGACAAAGGCAGAACCATTGTTGAACTCCAGGCTGGAAGTGCTTTGATGACATTCATGGTGGCAAAACCATGGGAAATAATTAAAAGGCATAAAATTGCCATAATAGTATTAAATACCATATTAAAGCCACCTGCAGTTACAATCTGTAAAAAGCCCAAAGCTGCGAACGCCCCAATTATCCACATACCGCGAGCCAATTCCGAGGTGTTGGGTTTCATGAACATTCGCCAGGCTCTTGTTGGCTGACCAAGGTACAATACATGGATAAGTCCGCCAAGAAACAAAGTTATCAGCCAGCCAAGGATAAGACCAGCCTTATATTCATAAAAAAGTGAAACAAAATAGAGTCCGGCTCCAATTTCAGAAAAAAAGAACGCCAGCCACAGAAATATACCTTTTTTATCAATCCACTCCCGCTGACGGGTTGGATTCATCATCCACTCATAGGGTTTGAGTCCGCTTCCATCAGGAGGAAACATTGTCTGTACAAGTTCGTGTATTTTACCCATTTTATCTCCTCCTCTAATCTTTATAAATTTTAACTGCAACAGCAGTTTCAATATTACCGGTTATTGGATCATAATGCCTCAGATATGAAGGCAGCAGTTTACAAAAATTGGACCCTTTGCCTTTGGCAATTGGCCTGCCATCTGCCCAGAGACCACCCTGACCAGATATACCTACAACTCTCGGGCTTTGAGCTTCCATGGTTTTAACAATACCATTTTCTTTGACGCCATACCTGTTTTCAAGCCAGATAACATCCCCATCCTTCATTCCTCTTTCTCGTGCTATATCAGTATTCAAAGTGATAGTGAACGTATAGGGACACATCTTTGAAACTTCATCAATATAAGGATTTTGAAAAGTAGTATTATTAGTATGAAGGATATCTCTATAGGAAAAAGCCAGAAGATCATATTCATTGTCAAGCTCTCTATAGGAAATTGGCACAAACCAGGATGGTATTGGCGTATATTGATCCAGTTCCATCTCAAGGTCAAACCCGGTATCTTCTATAATTTTATCAATAGCTCTTCTATCATGGATCAAAAACTCCATATAAATAGGACAACGACTTTCAGTATTCCATCTCCAGTAGACATCTTCAATGGGTTTATGCCATGTTGCATAGCCACGCTCTTCTATCATCTCTTTATCATCGCCATAGACCCATCTCATATACCGCTCCCCAATCTCTTTCCAGGTCAAAAATTCCCCTGGTTTGATCTTGAGTTCTTCATCGGTGACACCATAGTAATTGTTCAGGCTTTCATTAAATTTATCAAGAACACCAACTCTGTGGGCAACATCCATATAAACATCCATGAAAAATCTTGATTCTCCAATTGGTTCGGCAACCGGATTTTGCAGATGCACATACCAATCTTCATTGGAAGGAGATCCTGAAAAGAAGAATGCATCAATTTCAGAAGACCAGCAGTCTTTTTCAAGATATGAAACATCGGGCAGAATAATATCGCCAATTGCCTGGTCAGTCTCATTGACCCAGAGATCATTTTGAACAACAAAACAGTCTTTAAAATTTTCAATGGCAACATCCCAGTCTGACTGGCTGATGATAAAGTTGGCGGCAATACCAAATATCATTTCAGGTTTAGCACCCATGCCGAATTTCTCGTGGATATAATCTTTCTCTTTAACATAGGGAATATGGGAAAGAGTACAGTGTGTCCAGAAATTCACACATCCACTATTATCACATGGAACAGAAGGTGTATGTACAGGCCATGGATCATGTGAAAAAAATACAGCTGGAATCAGAACGCCATCTTTACCAATTCTTGGCATACGTTCATACTGCCCGCCAGGATATTTTCTTCTCTTGGAAGGCCATCCCATTGTTCCTCCTGGAACATCTTCCGCACCCACAAGCTGACTTATGAGATCGATTGAAGCCACCTGGTGAATACCGTTGGTATGTCCTTGAGAACCTCTAAAGGTAACTGAAGATACTGGTCTGTACGGAAATGTCTGTCCTTCAATTGTTATTGTTGAACCAATCTGAGCATTATCCACCCAGTCTTTGGCAATCTGGAGAATAGTTCCAACAGGAACTGTTGATATCTCTGATGCCCATTCAGGAGTAAATTGTTTTAAATGCTCTTTTACAGCCATGAAACATGGTCTGCATTTTTCTCCATTATGCTCATAATCACCCTCAAGGCTGAAATCTTCATAGGCTATGGATTTATCGTCGAATTCCTTGATTTTTTGTGCTTTGTTATCAAAAACAAGGGGTTTATCACTGTTCTCATCACGAATAAAGGTGCCATCTTCTCTGATAAGATATACATAATTTGTCTTGGCTTTCAAATAAAACTCATCAATTTCGCCCCGGGTATTCAAGATATAATTTGCAATTGCAAGCCCTACTGTTGTATCAGTTCCAGGAAGAATTGGCACCCACTCTGTAGCTTTCCCGCCTGCAAAGTTACCCATTGGATCAAATACAACTTCTCTGGTGCCACGTCTGATGGCATCAGCTCTAAGCCTTGCATTTGTCATGGCAGAGTGTCCGGAACCTGTACCTTTACTTGAACCCCATTTAAGAACATATTTGGTATAGCGCCAGTCAGGAGCTATGGACCATGCACCATGGATCAAACCACCCAGCATATGGGCTGCATTTCCACAATGAAGACTGCCGCCGCCGATAATAAAGTTACCATTATTTTTAACACCAAAAGCCTGGGCATAAAAATAAGGGTGATTATGAGGGCCGTCACTGGCTCTCATGGTCTGGTTTGTAAAAAGAATCTTGTTGGGATCATCTTCCATGATTTTTTTCTTTTTAGTGGATATGATCTCAAGGGCTTCTTCCCACTCAATCTCTTTCCATTTAGGATCAACTCCAATACCTTTTTCAGGGTTGGTCCTCAATAGCGGCTTTTTAATCCTGTTGGGATCATAATAATACATAAGTCCTGCCACGCCTTTGCCACAAAGACTGGACCCGGTTCCTCCCATGGTACTGTCTTTAATACCTTCAATTTTGACAGGCATGCCATTTACCACTCTGACTCTTGCAGAACAACCGCAATAACATACGCCACAGGTGGTATTTACCCATTTATCTTCCCATATTTCATCTGTTTTATAGGTCATATTTTCCCCTGTTATTAATCTATATAATACACTGCTGGTTCAGTGCCAAATTCTTTTCTAAGTTGTTTGCCCTTTTTCTCCATGATCAGACGATTTACTTCACTGTCAGGATCATTAAGGTCACCAAACACCCTTGCGTTGACCGGGCAGATAGTGACACAGGCAGGAGTTGCCTCTTCATCCTTACCAGGTTCAAGGCCTTTTTTCATGCCGTCTTCCAGTCTTTCTGAACAGAAATTGCATTTAATAACTGTCCCGACTTTAAAGGGATAAAGTTTTTCTCCAAGCAATTCCAGCTGTGTTTTACCCTGACCTGGAAAATATTCCCTGTCCTTGACTTCCTGGTCATAATAAGTTCTCTGCTGGTAGGGACAACTTACAAGACATGCCCTGCATCCAACACATTTGTCATCATCAACCTCAACAATACCGTCTTCTCTGATATAAGTTGCTCCTGTTGGACATGCTTCCACGCATGCCGCTTCAGAGCAATGATTACAAAGAATCGGATAGATCAATTTGCTTGATGACGGAAATTTCCCGGTTTCTCCAATCAGCACCCTGTTAAAAAATACTCCAGGAGGAAGAAAGTGTTCCTCTTTACATGCTATTGTGCAGCCCCAACAAGCGATACACCTTTTTACGTCGATTACCATTCCCCATCTCGGCATAACAGCTCCTTTATTTTTTGTAGTTTTAAAATGTGAAATTTTTTATCACATCTCGTATATTTTAACCTCTTCAAATCCTCTTTTTGTACACACAATATTTGCTGCAAGCTTTTTACCGGAAAAATAATCCTGCAAAGCCTCACAGCACGGTTCAATATCCAGCAGACCCGACATTTTTGCAAATGCTCCTGCAATTACAGTATTGGGTATTGGAAGACCGATCTCTTCAAGGGCAATTTTATTGGCATCAATAATACCCACTTTTTTCAAATTTTCATGGGAGACACTCAAAGTATCAGCACTGTCATTGAGCAGCATCATGCCGCCCGGTTTCAACCCTTTAAAAACAAGCTCTGAGTCTCTCTGGCTTGGGTCAAGCACCACAAGAATATCTGGATTATAGATTTGTGTTTTTTCCCTGACCGGCTTATCTGAAAATCTTCCAAATGCTGTAACAGGTGCTCCCCTTCTCTCAAACCCGAACATTGGAAAACTTGCGCCAAACTGTCCTGTTCTGGCAAAAGCATTGGCAAGAATTTTTGATGTCGTAACAACACCCTGGCCTCCTCTGCCATGGAATCTGACTTCACTCATTTTTAAGTTTCCTCCTTTTAATCTTCTGCAGATACAGGAAGCTGACACTCTGCTTCCAATACACTCAAACCGCCCAGTATACAGTATTCATAATCTATATCTTCCTGGAGAATCTCAAGATCTTCTTCATTAAGATGTGCAAATTTTTTAATTAATTCAGTATAAGTTGATACAGGTTTGGGTTTTTTAACGGTTTGGGTCATCCTGACTTTACCATTTTCTGCTTCCCAGAGCGGGAAATAATTGGACTTTACTGCTCTTCTACATACTTCAACGGTATTTTCAGGGGCATATCCCCACCCGGTTGGACAGGGGGCAAAAACATGCAGGAATGCAAAACCTCTCTCTTTGGCTTCCTTTGCTTTAAGCAGTTTTTTCGCAAGATCTTCCAGATTGCTCAAAGTTGCAGTGGCAGTATATGGAATCTTATGCATTGCCATTTTTAAAGCAAGATTCATTCTTCTTAAATTTTTACCTTTGGCAATTAATCCTGCAGGTGTGGTGGTTGTACTTGCTCCAAATGGAGTTGTACCACTTTTCTGGATACCGGTATTCATATATCCTTCATTATCATAACAGATGTAGATAAAGGGTTCATTTCTTTCAGCTGCTCCTGAAAGATTGCCAAACCCAATATCCGCAGCTGTTCCATCACCGTTAAAACATACCACTGTATTATCAATGCCGGCTTTTTTATAATATCTTGCAAGACCTGTTGCATTTGCAGCAGCTCCGGTCATCAAAGTTCCAAAATAGGAGAGCGTATGCCATGACTGTTTATTCTGCCCAAGGAGTACAGGAGCAGAGCATGAAGGAGTACCTGTAATTACAATATCATTGCCCAGAATTTTTGGTATCAATCTTATCAAAAGTTCAAGACTGCAGCCGGGGCAGAATGCAACACCTTTTGAAAAAGGATCATCATGTTTGAAATAATCCAGGACTTTTGTAAGTTTGCCTTTTTTTTGTGTCATAATTAAAGCCCTCCTTCTTTTGAATCACTTGCTCTCTGGGCTTCGGGATATGAAACCCATGTGACTTCTCGGACATCTTTGCCCGTAGCAAGATCACAGATTGTGTCGATCATCTGACCGACATTGGCTGTTGTTATATCTGTATTTGCAATACCATCAATAAAACTTACCATCCTGGCGCCCTCAAGCTGTGTCTCAAAGGCTTTTAACTCAGTATAAATGGGACCGCCCTTAAATCCAAAATTAAGGCTTCTGTCCACAACACCGATTGCTTTTTTACCCTTAAGAGCCTTAACCATTACCTCTGAAGGAAATGGTCTGTACATTCGTATCTTTAAAAGACCAACCTTGATACCTTGATTTCTCTTCTCATCAATAACAGTTTTAATTGTGCCGCACATGGATCCGGAGCCCACAAGTATAACATCTGCATCATCCATGCGGTACTCTTCAATCTGACCGCCGTAACTGCGGCCGAAAATATCCTCAAACTCTCTGTCAATCTGTTCAAATTTGGCCTTAGACCTCTCCATGGCTGAAACATGCTTATATCTAAGTTCAAGATAGCCACCAAGAATTCCATGGGAGCCGCAGCCAAGTTTTCCACCAGGTGTAAGTTTAACTCTCTCAGGCTGATCTTTTAACACAGAGAGAAATTTATCTACATCTTCCTGAAAAGGGACATCCACACCCTCGGAGAGATAGGAGAGATAGAATCCGTCATAATGTACCATTACAGGCACCTGGATATCATAATCTTCAGCAAGGCGATAGGCCTGAATAACAAGATCAATAACTTCCTGACAGTCTTCTGCAATGAGAAAAATCCAGCCTGCATCCCTTGTGGAAATCATATCCTGCTGTCCTGAAGAGACAGCAATAATTCCGGGAGTTTCACGGTTTACATTAACCATGACCACAGGAGCTCTTGC
>JAQIBP010000089.1 GCA_027858995.1 Deltaproteobacteria bacterium
TTTATTTGAAGGTAAACTACCAGAATTTTTAAATGAGTAATTTTCTGATTGCAAAAACAAGGAAACTTTTTTAAGAAATCTAAGCAGCTCTAAAAATAGGTGCTGAATAATTACAAAACTTTTTGTAAACCTGAAAAATTTTTCCGGGTTTTCTACCTTTGGAGGTGTAAACAACTCAACAACAAAAATACTGCGAATAAAACCGCATTAAATATCTTCAAAGGTATCAATATGATGGCATGCATATTGATGATCTATATCTCCCTGCAGCACAGGAGCTTTTGTCTGGCAAATGTCTGTAGCGAGGGGACAGCGGTCAATAAACACACAACCTGAATGAGTTGTGGTAAAAAGAGATTTTGTTTTTTTTGTCCCAGCCTTTTTAAGATCGGTTTTAATATCAGGATCAACATCTGGAATAGCTGAAAACAGCAGTTGAGTATATGGGTGAAGTGCTTTTTCAAAAATCTGAGAAGTTGTTCCTGTCTCAACTATTTTCCCAAGATAGATAACTGCGAGTTTCTGTGTGATAAATTCCACCACACTTAAATCATGGCTTATAAACATGAATGCAAGACTGTATTTTTCCTGCAGATCCATCATTAGATTCAACACCTGCGCCTGAACAGAGACATCAAGGGCAGATACTGCTTCATCAGCCACAATTAAAGAGGGCTTTGTAATCAAAGCTCTTGCAATGGCAATTCTCTGCCTTTGACCACCTGAAAATTCATGGGGATATTTATCAATATCTCTATGAGACAACCCCACCTCTTCCAGTATTAATTCAACCCTTTTTCTGTATTTCTGCCGTGAAATTGATTTTTCCAGCATATCCAATGGTTCACCAACAATTGAGAGGACTTTTTTTCTGGGGTTTAAAGAGCTGTACGGATCCTGAAATACCATTTGAAACTGCTTTCGCAATTGCCTTAACTTCAGTTTAGATGCTGAAAAGAGATCAATATTATTGTAATATACTGTTCCTGATGTTGGTTGTTCCAAAGCCATGACAATCCTTGCCAAAGTGGATTTTCCACAACCTGATTCACCAACGATACCAAAGCTTTCTCCCTCTTTTATTTCCAGATTAATACCATCTAAAGCTCTAAAAACAGGAGGTTTCCCAAATAAATTTTTTCTGGGCAAAGGATAATCTTTAACGATATTTTCAATTTTTATAAGAGACACTGTTTTATTTTTAATCCTTCACAACTGGATGAAAACATCGTACATGGTGACCTGGAGAAATATCAGACTTCTCAGGTTCAGATTTGAGGCAGATATCATCTGAAAAACGGCACCTGGGTTCAAAAATACAACCCTGGAGAGTTGATGTTGGATCAGGAACACTGCCAGGAATAGTGCTGAGACGTTTTTTACCTTCAAGCCTGGAAGAGCCGGGTTTTGGTATTGCAGCAAACAATCCCTGTGTATAAGGATGGCTCATATGTTTAAAAACTTTAGAAGTCTCTCCCTGCTCCATAACTTCTCCTGCATACATAATCATAACTTTTTGTGTTGTCTGGGCAATCACTCCAAGGTCGTGACTTATCATAATCAAGGACATGCCAAACTTCATGGCAAGCTCTTTTATTAATTCAAGAATCTGCTTTTGTACAGTAACATCAAGAGCTGTGGTTGGTTCGTCTGCAATGAGAATATCAGGTTTACAGGCAATTGCCATTGCAATCATCACCCGCTGGCGCTGACCTCCGGAAAGCTGGTGTGGATAAAGGTTTAAGCCAAATCGTTCCACTGGCAGGTCAACGCTTTCCAACAGCTGCTCAACCTCATATATTCTTTGTCTTTTTTTCATGTTTCTGTGAAGAATCAGGCTTTCAGCAATTTGGGCACCAATTGTTTTTACAGGGTTGAGTGCTGTCATGGGTTCCTGAAAAATCATACCGATTTTATTTCCCCTTATCCTGCACATCTGCTCTTCATTAAAGAGGTTAATGTCTTCTCCATTCAGCAGAATCTGTCCTGTAACTTTGGATTTATGGGGAAGCAAAGCCATGATTGCCAGAGAAGTAATAGATTTACCACAGCCTGATTCTCCGACAATACCAAGGCGTTCGCCTTTTTCAATTGAAAAATCAATGCCTTTGATAATCTGCAGAGGACCATCAAGTGTATCTATTGTCACATATAAATTTTTAATTTCAAGCAGTTTCATGAAAATTTATCTGTTTCTCCTGAGCTTGGGATCCAGAACATCTCTTAAACCATCTCCAAAAAGATTTAATCCAAGAACTGTCAGAGCAATTGCCATACCGGGATAGATTGCCAACTGTGGTGCAAAATGTAAAAAAGTCTGTGCTTCATTAAGCATTTTTCCCCAGCTCGCTGCGGGGGGCTGGGTTCCAAGACCAAGATAACTCAAACCTGCCTCTGCAAGAATTCCTATTGCAAACTGGATTGTGGCCTGTACTATTAATACACTTGATGTATTGGGCAGGACATGTTCAATGGAAATTCGTGTCTTTGACTTTCCAGAACTCAAGGCTGCAAGAATAAACTCCTTTTTCCAGATATTCAGTGCAGCCCCTCTGACCACCCTTGCAAAAACAGGAATATTAAAAATTCCAATGGCAATGATGGAATTAACAGCTCCAGGCCCCATAATTGCCGTAATCATAATTGCAGAAATAAGAGAGGGAAAAGCCAGGGTAAAATCATTAAACCGCATGATAAACTCATCTGTCCACCCTCTCTGGGATGCAGCAACCAAACCAAGAGGTACTCCAATACCAAGTCCTATACCAATGGCTACAAAGGCAACAATAATTGAATTTTTAGCACCCATGATCAACATGGATAAAATATCCCTGCCAAAGTGATCAGTACCAAGCAGGTATTTGGCGTTTGGTGACAAAAGTTTATCAGATATATTTATATTCTCAATGGGATGTGGACTCCACACATAGGAGAGCAGAGCCAGTCCAAAAAATGCAATGGTGATAATGCCCCCGGCAACAAAATTTCTGTTTTTCATTCCATGGGAAAATACTTCTACAAAACGCTCATACATTTTGTGTCCCGCGCAATCTTGGATCAATCACTGCATAAAGCATATCAACAATAAAATTGATTACAATGACAGATGCTGCCAGTAAAATCACCAGGTTTTTTACAACAATCAAATCTCTTTGTGCAATAGCCTGGAAAATCAAACGTCCAATACCTGGCAGGTAAAAAACATTTTCTATAATGATTGTCCCTGCCAGTAAAAAAGAGAACTGCAACCCCATAATTGTCACAACCGGAATCATGGCATTTCTCAATGCATGTCGCCACAATGTACGCCGTAGGCTGCTTCCTTTAGCCTGAGCTGTCCTGATATAGTCCTCTTTAAGAACTTCAAGCAGAGAAGAGCGTGTAACCCTGGTTAAAATAGCTGCCTGGGGAAGAGCCAGAGCAATAGTCGGCAGCAATAATGATGAGAGAGCTGGAATCATGCCGGCTTCCCAGCCGGCAAAACCTCCTGCCGGCAAAACTCCCATAAACACTGAAAAGAAAATAATTAATAAAAGAGCAAACCAGAAATTTGGTATTGCAATACCCAGCTGGGAAAAAATCATTACCAGAAAATCCATGGGCTTGCTATGATTTGAAGCTGCTATAATCCCGAGAGGTATTGCAATTAAAGTGGAGAGGATCATGGATAGAACAGCCAGGGGAAAACTTAAAATCACTCTCTCCATAATAAGCTCGGAAACTGGAACATCATAGGTGTAACTGATTCCAAGATCTCCTTGAACCAGATCTCCAAGCCAGCCCAGATATCTTACTGCTATGGGTTTATCAAGTCCGAGTTCTGCTCTGAGAGCTGCAAGAGTATCAGCTTCGGCATTAATACCAAGCATCACAGCAGCAGGGTCTCCGGGCAGAATCTCAAGAACAAAAAAAACAACAGATGAAGCGACCAATAACGTTATAATCATTGTTATCAGCCGCTTGAATAAAAATATTTTCATTTAGCCCAGTAGACTTCTGTTAAATCATTAGCCTGAACCGGGCTGTTTTCCCAAAGACCCATAACATTTTTGTTCCAAACTCCATTTTTGGGCAACTGGAACATGAAACCATTGACACACTCAGCAGATATCATGCGTTGTGCATCTCCCATTATTTTATATCGTTCTTGAACATCTACTGTTGCATCCAGTCTCTTCATCAGAGCCTGGAATGCCGGGCTGTCATAGTTAAAATAGTAATCTTTGCGGGCATAGATTCCAATATCCATGGGCTCAGTATGAGATACAATGGTAAGATCATAATCTTTTTTCTTAAATACCTGATCAAGCCATTGTGCCCACTCAACAGGAACAATTTCAAGCTTAATACCAATTTTGGCAAGCTGAGATGCTACTATTTCTCCGCCTCTTCTTGCATAGCTTGGAGGCGGCAGCTTGATGACAGCTTCAAATCCGTCTGGATATCCAGCCTCTTTTAAAAGGGCTTTTGCTTTTTGAATATTAAATTCAAACTTGTTGACAAGATCCACATATGCTGGATGGTGAGGTGCAAAATGGGTTCCAATTGGAGTTCCAAAACCAAACATGGCACCGTCAATGATTGACTTGCGATCCAATGCATGAGCAACAGCCTGTCTTACTTTTAATTTGGCAAAGGGTCCACGTGTATTGTTAGTGGATAAAATTGTCTCTCCTTCAGTACTTCCAATCACAACTTTAAATCTTGGGTCAGATTTGAATTGTGACATGGTTTCAGGTGCAGGAATATTGGCAAAGGCATCAATATCACCAGCAAGCATGGCAGATACAGCTGCAGCAGGATCAGGGATTATCTTAAAGGTGGCCTTTTTTAACCGGGCTGGTTTTCCCCAGTAAGAATCATTTTTTACAAGTTCAATTCTATCCCCTTTTACCCATTTTTTAAATTTAAAAGGGCCTGTTCCAACAGGATTGCTTTTATTTTTATCAGCACTTGCAGCATCAACAATAACAGCATCTCCCCATCCCATATTGAACAAAAAACTTCCCGTTGCCTGATTCAGGCTAACAACAACAGTGTTGGCATCTTTTTGTTCAACAGATTTGATGGGTTTAAAGAGAGTTTTTTGAGCATTGACACTTTTTTCAGATCTTGCCCTGTCAAAAGAGAATACAACATCTGCTGCATCAAATTTTGAACCATCATGGAATTGCACTCCCTTTTGCAGATGAAAGGTATAAACTTTTTTATCAGCAGAGATATCCCAGCTTTCAGCCAATGCCGGTTTTACAGCACCATTTTTATCAATTCGTGTCAACCCTTCAAACACATTGGCATACACCATTTCATCAATTGCTGCTGCTGCACCTGCTGTTGGATCAAGATGTGGCGGTTCCAGTACAATTCCCATGGTGAAACTGCTTTTTGCTGCCATTGCCGATGGTGCAACCAATAGTGTCATTGCTACACACAGGCTTAATAATGCATACTTCAAACCTTTCATAATTGTTTCTCCTTGTATAATGATTTATATAAAAAATGAGCTGATCAATTGTTCTAATCAACTTTAACCTTTGTTGTCAAATCAAAGTAACCTGCTTCATGATTTTTCAAACAGAGACTTATAACTTTCAAAGCCTCCAAAACTTTCAGCTTCATAAACACCTCTGGCAATAGCTCTTGCTACACAATCAGCTGCCAACATTCCCAATTTGGAAATGCCTGTAACCGGCTCTGATAATTCCTCTCTTCCTGTGGATAACACAAACAGACTATCTCCATCAAAGGGTGAGTGTACAGGTCTGATTGCCCGGGCAAGTCCGTCCTGGGCCATAATTGCTACCCTTCTCGCCTGGGGTTTTGTTAAAATTGCATCAGTGGCAACTATTACAAGTGTTGTATTCTTACCAACGGGAAGTTCAAATGTATAGTCAAGGTTATACTCTGGATTTGATTCTGGTGCTTTTTGTCTTCCAAGTTCTTGGTTTTGTTCAAAGGGTGCCGCCCACATTACAGAGCTGTCCGGCATTGTCACAGATCCCATGGAATTTACAGCGGCAATGGCACCTATGGTGATTTCACTCTCTTGATCATCATAAACAAAGGATGCACTGCCCAAACCACCTTTTATGCCACCTGCAACAGCTCCTGTCCCGGCTCCATGGTTTCCAAGTTTAAAACTTGTATCACATTGACTTACAGCTTTATGTCCCAAAGCTGCATATGGTGATAAATCTCCCCACTTCTTATTTCCACCATTTAAAAGGTCAAATAAAATAGCACTTGGAACAATGGGAATAATTGCATCTTCTAATTGAAATCCAATTTTCTGTTTTGCAAGATATGACATGACTCCACCGGCTGCATCCAACCCATAGGCTGAACCACCACTTAAAACAAGGGCATGAACCACATCCACCAGACAATCGGAATTTAAAGCTTCGGTTTCACGACTTCCCGGTCCTCCTCCCCTTACATCCACTGATGCAACAGCAGGATCATCGGGTTTAATTACTGTTACCCCGCTTCGCAGCTCTTCATCCTGGGCATTGCCCACTTTGATTCCAGGGACATCGGTAATGAGGTTTTTTTCACCGGTTTTTATCATGGGTTTTTCACCTTTAATTTACATCAACATTTAATATCTCTTGGTTTTTGTCATAATGTGTTTTCCATAACCTGTTTCAGAAGGTTTTCTTTACAGTCGCTGGTTGGATATTACAACAAGCTCTAAGACTTCTTGCGCTAACCACCAAAACTGGTACCTTACAGAATGATTGATGTTGTGAATTTGTGAGAGCTTTTCAAAGGTACTCACACAGAGTCATTACTCAATCATTCTGGGGTAAACAGTTTCAATTTTTCATAAAAA
>JAQIBP010000002.1 GCA_027858995.1 Deltaproteobacteria bacterium
ATTTCATCGATATGGTCACTGTTTAGGCCTTTGCTATTGTATTCGTTTAATAATTTGTCATTAATAACATCATAAAGCCTTGGATCGGTAATACCTGATCGTGTAATAAGTTTTGCAGCATCAAGCCTTGTTTTTAATGATTCAGACCCGAGCATTTCAATATACTTATCTACTTCTGCCGAGCTGTTTGAGCTTGCCAATACCGTAAAGTTATTTGAAAAAATAATCGTTAAACAAAAGACAAATAACAAAATGGTTCGCATATTTTTTTTCATGTCGGCCTCCTTTTTTAAATTAAAACTGAGATTCAAGGCGCTTTCTTTGATTTTAAAACAACTTGATATCAGGCTTTTGCTATACTTTTATTCAGACTTTTGCATGAAGTCAAGATTCAAAAAACAAATTTATTGAAAGAATATAAATTATTACAGGATTTATCGTTCTTAATTGTGGAATAAAAAAATATCAGGAATTATGTTGATGGGCAGGAAGTTAAATGATATTGATTGTAAACCTTGAAGGATTAATACGAAAATTATGGTTTTTAACATTTTATCTTAAATTAATTAACAGGATATTTTAAAGATTCATATGGAACTGAATAGAAAACTTAAAGAAATGATCATTGAAGAGCTTCAGATTGAAGATCTGACACCTGATGAAATTGATGATGATACCCCGCTCTTTGGAGAGGGCCTTGGGCTTGATTCGCTGGATGCAGTTGAACTTGTTGTCCAGTTACAGGTGTATTTTGGCGTTGAAATAAAAAATATTGAAGAAGGAAAGCCTGCCCTTCAATCAATTAATACCCTTGCTCAATTTGTGAAAACAAAACAAGCTGAATTATTGAATAAGGTGCCATCCTGAAAATAGCTATACATGGAATAGGCATTGTTAATTCCCTGGGTGATAATCTCTCTGATATGGAACCTGTTTATTCTGATGGTTTTAGTTCCATAAAAGATTTATCAGTTTCCCTTCCCGGGGTTAGTGATAGGTTAAACCGATCAATGGCTGATACTTCACGTCTTTGTGACTACCTGCCGAAAAGAAGTTTACGCAGAATTGATCATTTTTCGAGAATGGCTTTATTGAGTGCTGGCAAAGCCATAAAGGATAGCGACCCGTCACTGTTTTCCAAAGATAATACAGGTATTATTATAGCCACTGGTTTTGGTGCTTTGCAAACAACATTCTCATTTTTGGATTCTTATATCGATAAAGGAGATAAGTTTGCTTCGCCAACACATTTTTCAAACTCCGTGCATAATGCTGCAGCGGCACATGTTTCAATAGGTTATGGAATAACAGGTCCGAATCTTACTATAAGTCAATTTGACATGTCTTTTCTTTCTGCCTTGGTAACGGCCGGGGTTTGGCTTGAGACAAAAAAAATAGAGGCAGTATTGCTGGGCACTTCAGATGCTTTTTGCGATGTTTTGGGATATTGTATCAACAAATTTTCCAGCATAAAGGAGGGTGCCGGATATTCTTTTGGAGAAGGAGCTGCTTTCTTTTTGCTTACACGGAAAGAAGGCAAATCCAAGTATGGATATTTTGAAGATATATCCATAGGAAATTATAAAAATGCAGGTCTGGATATCCCCCAAAATACCTTGTTAGTCTTATCTCCTTCGGCTATCAATACCTGTAATGATGAATTTATGAATTATTTAAAAAATAATAACAAAGCACTTTATAGGAATTATTTGTTTTCACCTACGGATTGCAGTATGGATGTGTTTTTTTCAACAAAGCTTTTAAAAAAGGTTTGTTATGTTAAAATCGGTCAGGATGGGGAATATGGGAAAGTAATAATTAAACCAAAAGAGCAAAGGGAGGTCGCATGAATTACTTCAAAAGATCAATAATTTTGTTATCATTATTTCTTCTTATTGGGTGCGGGCATTCTATAAATATTTCACCCCCACTTAATACATTGGATAAAGATGGAATACATAAGATAGATAAAAATGTTGGGTATTTCATTTCAAAGGAAAATATTGCAAAAGAGATTACGACACCTGGTGGTGGTGATAAGGTGAAATATTTTCCATATAAGGAATCTGAGCCGGCATTAAAAAAAATATTATCTAATATTTTCGATCAAGTGCATAGAGTGCCGTCTGTAACAGACTTACAATTTATTACCTCTAATAATATTTCATATATATTTACACCTGAATTTAAAACTGATTCTTCATCGGAAAGTATGTTTACTTGGCCTCCAACTAAATTTTCAATTATAATTGACTGCAAAGCAGTTGACAAAGCGGGAATAGTCCTTTGGCAAACAAAAATAACGAGCGAAGGGAATGCTGAATTTGCTAAATTCAAACATGATTTTTCATTGGCAGCTAAGCGTGCTACTAAAAAAGCCTTTACTAAACTTCAAGATGAAATTATTGAATCTGGCAAATTCTAAACAATTATCATCTTAAAAATTCGGATAGGTTTGAAAAATTATTTATATCATAGATGAAGTATATATAATTACAGGTGGTGACAATGAACACAAAAAAAATTAAATTCATTATCTATTTAATTTTGTTAGGATCAGTTATATTTGGCGGATGTTCAGCCAACACATATCATGCCAAAGTCACAGTTTTTAAAGAACCGGACTCTCCAGAAAAAAATGAAACTTCGATATTTGTTTTTAGAGAAAATAGTGCTTTTGGCTCTGCACGCAAGTTCGCAATCGTTTGCAATGATACAGTTATGGGTGTGCTAACATCAGGTACTTTTTGTCAGTTTAATGTAAAAAGTGCAGAGAATGAGATTGTTGCATATATGATCGCCCAATAATGCATTATAGAGTTCAAGAACGCCCAGGAGAGAATGTATACCTATTCTGTAAAATGGGCTATACAACAGGTATGTTTATTGAGGAAATTGATAAAGTTACAGCAGAGAATCTTATGGATAAATTTAAATTTATGGAAATAAGTGTTAACGATAATAAAACAAAAATCAACTATAAAGATTATTATGATAAACTATATCAATAATGTGTGAATATGGAGGTTTTTGATTGTGGCGTTAATAAGCACAATATCATATAAAGCATGGTTTGTTCTTGTTATTATAATATTTCTCGTTGTTTTTTATATGATAAAGAAAAAAATGAGGCGAAAGGGCCATTTAAAGTGATTTACTTTAGATGGATGAAATTTGATTTGATATTACCACAATCATATGTGATTTGTTTGCTGATAACAGCCATGGTAATTTTTTATTGCCCTGTCAGCTTGTCCGCCCAAGGCAATAATGGATATGTTCCCACTAAGTCGGGAATCTCTTTGAATTCAGCTTATACATATGACCCATCAGATAATATCTGTTTTTTACAAGCATCTGTGTTTAGGCTGTATGATTATGACAGAGTTTGGAAACATAAGGCACCTGATAATCTGCGGTTTAAAGTCGAAGGCGCGGTGGGAAGCGCCCGCCTTGATAATAATGATGTAAAACTTATTGCAAATGCAGGGGTGCTGGCGCTGCTATATTTGGATAGGTTTGAAACAGACTTCATCAAGCCATATCTGGAAGCCGGCATAGGTGTTATCTATACTGATTACCGTGTTAAAGGTCAGGATTATCGATTTAATTTTAATCCGCAAGCCGGAATTGGGATTGAATTCAAGAGAAAAGGAAACCAAAATAGGTTTATTTTGTTAAGGATGCACCATATTTCTAACGGGGGTTTTGGTTCGTTAAATAGAGGGCAAAATAGTATTGTATTTGCATTTGGTCAGTATTTTTAGTATTAGATTGGTTAAAATTTTCGCTCTGTTTTTTTTACTGGGGGTATCGTTTTTTTGATGGATAGGATTATTAAAATTGTAAATCAGGTTTTGGAAGAAGAATTTGAAATTGATGCAGAACTCTTAACGCCGGAATCATTGTTGTACGAAGATATAGGTCTTGACAGCCTTGATGCTGTCGATCTCATTGTGATGGTTGATAAACAGCTTGGCGTAAGGATTGAAGAAGAAGAGGCAAGATCGATCAGTACTTTGGGAGATGTCTATAAAATCATTGACGAGTTGTTAAAAGAAAAATAATAGTCTTTTAAAAAAAAATATTTTTTTGTGAGGATCAGGTTTATTTTCCCTGCAACCTTATCACTTACTCTCAGAATGGCCCTAACATCGAGCAGGCTGTTTTCCTCTTTATTTATCGTGATATCAATCGTTACGGTTTTTTCTGGTTGTATCAAGCTGGAAAATTTAGTTTTTTTGACTGACTTGATATAAAAATTATTGTCAAACGATTTCTCTAAAGCATACTTTACCATTTCAATCTGAAAAATACCGGGTAAAATTGGATTTCCCGGAAAGTGACCTTTAAAAAAATCTAATTCCTTTTTAAATAGAAAAACAGCGTGAATTTGGTGACGTTTTTTTTTTAGAACAGATATTTCTGAATTTTTCAGATCAGTATACAAGCTCATTTTTAATAGTTAGTGCTCCCGTTATTGTCCCAATATGCCCCAAGGATTGATTGTTAAATTTTATATTTGCACGAACAAACGGTTACATAAAGTACCGCACATTAATTTGTAAATTGTATTTCATTTTTGTGTCTTTAATTAAGATAACTTCAGGATAAAGATTGTTTGAAACGGTACCATACTTAAAATTAACTATATAAATGCATTGCCCGTTTTTCCAATGTCTGATTTCTTTTAATCGGTATTGTACAGGCTTATGGATTTGTTTATAAATAAACTCTTGCGTTATCTGACTATCTTTTTGAGATAGTATAAGGTTTCCATGTTGATCAGAAAACAGAGTTGGTGATACAAGAGATTCTGTAAGATAAAGTATTTCAAGATCCCTTAATACAGAATTCTCTATCCATTTTTGCTTTATTGTATTTACATTAACGTGTATCGTTTTTTCAACATTTTTAATGAAATGCACATCAAAAACAATTCCGCCAAGATCATTTTGTGCGATTAGCTTAATTTCCCGGCGCGGTCTGTCAATAAATAGATATCCATTTAAGACATAATTTTTTTCTGCAAGAGTGAGGATAACACGATGAATCGCTTTAAATCGGTCTGGATATAAATCGGTGATGTTGTTGTTAATATCATTTTTAAGCTTGAGGTCTATTATCTCCATCTGTTGAATTTTGTGAAGGCTGCATCCTGAACCCATTATGATCGGGACAACACAGCATATAAACAGAAGGAAATTTTTTTTGTATAATATGAAAAATTGAGTGTTTACCATTGTGGGACAGAGTGTGGTTTGTCATTGCTTCCTTCAAAGATGATATCGGGAATTTCTTTGTTAATTTCATCGTTGTGGAATTGTATTTTTGTATAATTATTTTTTGTTTCATTGATAATAATATAGTCCAAACCGTTCATTCCACGGTTTAGGCCTAACTCAAATGAGCTGACAAATTTTTTAAATTCGTCGGCTTTTGGAGTGAGCAAAACAGATACCTTCTCGTTTTTAAATGCACGAATTTTATATAGATCAGGATTTTTAAACCTGCCTTGTAACCAGGAAGTGATGTTCTCCATGATCAATAGCATCATCTCTTCATTCCCGGTATTCAGCTTTTGCCAGCTCCCATTAAAAAATTCATATTTGAAAATTTGATTGTTATTGATGATTAAAGATGACTTAAAAGGTTTTATAAAATCAAGTCTTAGTTTGTTTGGTGATTTAAAAATACATAGTCCTGTTGAAGTGATGGTTTCAGAAAACAAGGAGATATTTTTTTCTTGGATTAGCTGGGTTCTTAGAGTCTTAACTTTAGAAAAATTTTTTTCAACATTTTCAAGGAGTTGGTTTAATTCGCTGTCAGAAATAGGCTTTGGCTCTATTGCAAACAGGGGTGCCGCTATAAATAAAATAGCAGTTAGCAGGATCAGAGATATGATTGTTATTTTAGATGCCATAAATTACACATCTTTTTCTTCGGGATTGAAAACTTTGATATTTCCTGTGGCGACTATTTGATTTCTCAATCGAATTTCCCCTTTAAAGAGCTTAAAGGCACCGATTTTGTCAGTTTTTGAAATAAAAATATCAATTTTAGATGTTTCCATTACTTGACAATAAAAATTAAATGTGTCCACGCTCACTAACATACCGATACCAGGATTTTTATCTTTCTTTATTAAAGATTGATAACCGTAATGGGCCGCTACTGTTTGGGCAACACACTCAATAAGAATGCTATCAATAACAACCCCATTTTCACAGCCATAGTCCCCTTCTTGAAATTTTTTTTCAGACAATGCATTATTATTATCGATTCTACTGTAACTGTCTATCATGAGCATCGGACATCGGTGAGGAATAATCTGAGTAATATTTTTTAAAATCACTGTTGACATAAAAATTTCTTAAGCACCTCAATACAACAGAATCAATCTCTTTGGTTATAATGACACCAAGTAAAGTATCTACTATTAAACAATAGCACGACCAGAATTATATGAAATTATTTTTTTTCATGACAATTGTCAAGTGGAATAGTGTTACCGACTTTTAAATGTCCTTTATTATTTTTGGAAACCTTTGTTGATCCAACACGATTTTGCGGAACTATCTACAAGACATCAAATTGGCATTTTGCGGGCCATAGCAAAGGGTTTCAACGTATTCGTGGTGGATATAGCAATATCAAACGATCCGGTAAAATGGTGTTTGTCCAGCCCCTTCAACGCAATGCCGGTCGTATATAAGTCCGCATTTTATTCAAAATCATTCGACCACAACATACAGTATCTGAATTTCTTTTATTTATAGCTACCATAGTAAAATTATTGGGAGATTCAAGACAGAGCCGTACCGGGATCACCCCACAAATGAATTTTATACGGCCCATACTCAAAAATAATACCTTCCTCACCTGAGCCCGGATAAAAGATTTTAACTGGGTATCCGGTTGACTCAAGTAGATACAATATGTAGTATGTAGGCTCATACAATTATGTGAGGGCAATAGCTTGATCCAGGAAGATTATCCTAAAAATTTTGAGGAATTTATTGTTCATTTTTCGACAGAGGAAGCCTGTTCCGATTATATTGCCGATTTACGTTGGCCAGAAGGTTACAAATGTCCACGGTGCAATAATTCAAAAGCCTGGAAAAGTCAAAAGAGCCTTTTATGTTGCTCGAATTGCGGACATCAAGCTTCAATAACAGCAGGAACCCTTTTTCAGGGAACAAGGAAGCCTCTGCGACTTTGGTTTCACGTTATGTGGTGGATCATGTCTCAGAAATCTGGAGCCAGTGCAAAAAATTTGCAACATACAATGGGGTTCAATAGATATGAGACAGCATGGACTTGGTTGCATAAATTTCGCAGGGTAATGATAAGGCCAGGTAGAGATCAGTTGAATGGTCATGTTGAAGTTGATGAAACTTTTATAGGAGGAGCCGAAAAAGGTGTTCGAGGGAGGAAGGCAATCAAGAAAGCGTTGGTTGTAATTGCCGTCGAAATCGAAGAAAAAAAACTTGGAAGGATTCGTTTTCGTATAATCCCAGACGCTTCTGCAGCGAATCTTATTTCTTTTATAAAGGACAATGTAAAACCAGGAAACGTTGTTGTGACAGATGGCTGGAAAGGATATTCACCTCTACAGAGTGCAGGATACAGCCATGTTGTAAAAAACATTGCAAATAGTGAAGAAAGCTCTTCAGAGTTATTGCCTCATGTCCATCTTGTTGTTTCTTTGATAAAGAGGTGGATAATGGGGACACATCAAGGGGCTGTAACTGCGAAGCATTTATCCTACTATCTCGATGAATATGCTTTCCGGTTCAATCGGCGCTTATCAACGCATAGAGGAAAGCTGTTCTATCGGTTGATGCAACAGGCGGTATCTGTAGGCCCTGTGGCTCGGCAAGAAATTGTT
>JAQIBP010000028.1 GCA_027858995.1 Deltaproteobacteria bacterium
AAAATTATTGTATGTTAAAAATTGAAGATAGTTATAAAAAATTACCATCCCGTCGGTAAGATTACTCGTGAGGCAAAAAACCAGGGACGGTATGATTTATTAATGAGGCAATACGCAGGGAAAAAATAATTGTCGTTGATCAGTGTGTCTGACCATTTTAACTTTTACAGTGTCAAGATCATTAATCTTACAGCTTATAGAGGTTGTATCGACTTCAATTTTTTTGACAACTTTTCTTTTGTTTGGACGTATAATTTTAGGGGAAGGATAATCAAGCAGACCTTTTCTATGCAGAGTCAAAAGCAGTTCTCTGCATGCCATGTCTTTAAGTCTGCCACTGGGCTGAATCCAGTTCCATTTCTGGCAAAGAACCCTGGAAATATGAGTTCTGCCTCTATCCCATTGTTTGTGAACAACGACTTGAATAAACTTCAAATCCTGATCAGTAATTTTTCTGTTTCTGATGATGAGAGGTTCCATAAATGATTGTATATCAGATAAAGAAAAATGACGCCAGCTTTTTTTAAAAAAAATGGAAAAATATTTTTACAGGCAAATTTATGGCTGTTTTTGGAGGAGAAAATGAAGAACTTATGGGTTGAAATGAAAAAACGTGGGTTGAAAATGGTTGATTTTATGCTAATCTTGGAGTACTAAACATCCTCATTGGGAGAAATAGTCCAATCTTCCGTGGCAGTTATTGAGGTATTACATCAATGGCATCTTGAATATGGTTGATAAAGATATCAATGATATCTTTACTAAACCCCAATCCTTTTTTTTCAATTTTAACAAAGATATTTTTTTCATTAAAAGCTTTTTCCCAGGAATCTTTATCTCCTGTTAAATCTTTTTCAAGATGCATTCCTGCCACAAGCATCAACGGTATTAACATAGCCTGTTTAACACCTGTTTGAACAATTTTCTCAATAAACTGCTTTCTGGAGGGTTCTTTTTCAATTGTATCGACATGGATATCAGGACCATAATCTTGTTTTAAAATATTTTCCAAAGCTGGATATGAGCTCCATGCCGGGTGATCAGTTCCATGCCCCACAAGTATAACAGCTTCATTCTGCTGTAGATATTCGCTTATGGACAGAGCAGAACCAACTGCTTTATAATCACTGTAGGAAGTGAGAAGAGGCAAACCAATAGTGGTACGTATTTTACACTTTTTAACTTCATCAACAAGTCTGTAAAATTCATGACCGCAGACAAGATGCATGGACTGAACAACAGCCCATTTATGACCTTTATCATACAACTCTTTTAATATAGTGTCAGGATGTCTGATACTGAGATTGGATTTTTTTTTTAATTTATCTCTGACAATCCTTGAGGTATAGGCCCACATTACCTCATGGTCAGCAAATCTTCTCTTTATAATGGTATCTATGAAAGAGTAGGTTTCAAGAGCCTTTGAGGCTGTACCAAATGCTGTTAAAACAATGGGAGGCTTCATTCCCCACGCTCTTCAAGGACATCCTTGAGGGTTGAAAGGGCTGTATTGGCAGCTGGAACACCACCATAGATACTGGTCTGAAAAATCACTTCTGCAACTTCTTCTTTTGTACAGCCCACATTCAAGGCAGCGTGGATATGCAGTTTGAGTTCTTCCGGCTTTGAGAGAACTGTCAGCGCTGCAACTGTAACAAGCTGCCTTGTTGGATGGGGAATTTTCTCTCTGGCATACATCTGGCCTGTAATATACAGGGACATATCCTTTGCAAGGCCCTTGTCAAAATATTTCCACAGATTATAGGGCTTATCCTCATCTTTTACAGTGGAAAAATAGAGTTTTGCAGTCTCACCTGTTTTTTTTGCAATCTCTTTCTGGTCCATATTATCTCCAGTTTTGAGATGTGAGTAGTGAGTTTTGAGGGATGAGTGACAGGAAATAACAATTGCCTCCCATTTCACACCTCATACCTCATTACTCACATCTCATATCTCATTTACCTGTTTGCTTTTCTAAATCCTAGCTGGTCCAGAGCAATGATCCATTTACAGATATTAGCAGAACCTTCAACCATTGAATAGGTTGGAGCATCACGATAGTATCTGGCAACTGGGTATTCTGTGGAGTATCCGTAAGCACCCATGATTCTCATGGCATAATTGGAAGCTTTAGTTGCAATTTCACCGGCAAGATATTTTGCCAGAGCAACATCAAGACCATTGTTGAGTTTGCCGTCATCTTTAGCGCATGCTGCTTTGTAAGTAACAAGCCTTGCAGCTTCAATTTCAGCTGCCATCTGGGCAATCATATCTTGATTCATCTGGAATTCACCTATTTTCTTGCCAAACTGCTTTCTCTCATTGCAGTATTTGGTGGCAACATCAAGACACGCCTGGGCAAGACCGACACCACCAGCAGCAGCAGATAATCTTGTCTGGTTCAAGGAAGAAAAAACTATTTTTGCTCCATCACCTGGTTTACCAAGAATATTCTCTTTAGGAATTTTAACATTATCAAGAAATACCTCACCTGTTGGTGAAGAGTGAGATCCGAGTTTATCAAGTCCAGAAGTTTTAATGCCGTCAAAATTTTTTGGTTCAATAACAAAGGCTGAAAGCCCCTTGGAACCAGCATCTTTATCAGTATAAGCATAATGAATAAGAACATCTGCATAACTGGCGTTGGAAATCCAGGTTTTTGAACCATTTAAAAGCCAGTGATCGCCCTTGTCTTCAGCAGTAGAAACCATTGCCATGACATCTGAGCCTGCATCAGCTTCTGTAATACCAAAACCACCGATATATTCTGCAGTACAAAGTTTTTCTATATATTTCTTTTTAGCCTCTTCAGTACCATATCGAAATATTGTATAGGCGCATCCAAGAACCTGCATATTGACCTGCACTCTTAATGAAGAAGAGACTCTTGCAAGTTCTTCAGTGATGATCATGGCAGCCATGAATCCCATGTCTTCTCCACCGTACTCTTCCGGGATAACAGTACCGAAAAACCCCATTTCTCCAAGAGGTCTCATAACTTCATCAATGGGTAGATAATGCTTTTCATCCCACTCATCTACATAGGGTTCTATCTCTTTTTTCGCAAAATTTCTAATCTCTTTCTGGAGCATTTTAAGCTCGGTTGACAGTTTAAAATCCATTGTTCCTCCTGCAATATTAATTTTTTTATACTCTTGAGCAAATATATATTTGAAAATTATTTTTCAGCACAATTCAACATATTATAATACAATTTGCAAGATAATCCTCTGATTCCAATATAGTTGACATATAAACTAAACCAAAGCCAAAATGTCAAGTAAAAAGTTAAAATATAGCTAAAAAATAGCTTGACAAAAGGGGGGATTTATTTAATCTTAAATGGAATTAATGCTTAATTTTACTATATGAAACGAGGCCATTGAATAATGGTTCCCTCAAAGTAATAGTAAATAGATTTTAAGTTAAGAGTAAGCTAATTGAATAAAGGATTTTTATAAAAAAGAGAATGAAAAACTTTATATCATGCAGAGAACTATAGTTAGAAATGTCCTCTGCCGATACAAAATTTAAAGGTATTGATGGTTATTCAATAATGAGAAGAACCTGTTTGGTGGCAACTTTATCATCCACGCTGACCTGGACATCTTTTACCTTACCGGCAGCTGTTGAAACTATGGGATTTTCCATTTTCATGGCTTCAAGGACGAGAAGCTCCTGGCCTTCGATAACATCATCGCCTGGTTTTACATGTACCTGGAAAATTGTTCCAGGCATGGGGGCTAAAATTTCTGTGTTCATTTTCATCTCCTTTATTTATTATATATTTAATTTTTTCTTGTTAGAAAAAGCTTTTTTCAACAACAAGACAAGCTGGATCTATATTTAAAGAAAGAAATATTTAAAGTCAAGTGGATTTATGTTTGATAATTAAGTGGTTATCATTCTTTATTTAAAGTGATACTGAGTGTAAAAAAAACAATAATTTATAGTTTCAGGAGTAAAAAAAATGAGACAATACTTTGAAAAAATGACTGAATTTGGTGCTGAGCTTAACAAGGGACAGATTTTAAGTTCAGAAAACAATGTAAAAGCTATCAATGAAGTTGAGGCTGGAATTGATGAAGAGGTAGAAAAGGTAAAAAATGCCGGCATGCCAACGGAAAAAATTAATTCAAGGGGTGTGATGACTGTTTGGCAGCGCCTTGAATACCTTGTTGATCCAGGCACTTGGAATCCTCTTCATACCCTTTTCAACCCTGAAGATAATGTTGAAGGTACAACCAATGTCATTGACGGCCTTGCAAAAATTTCCGGTAAATGGTGTGTTGTTGCAGGATTTGACAACAAGGTTATGGCAGGAGCATGGCTGCCAGGGCAGCCTGAAAATATTTTGCGGGCAACCAATCTTTCAAAACGGTTGAATATCCCTCTTGTATGGCTTGTCAACTGCAGCGGCGTAAAACTGACTGAGCAAGAAAAATTTTATGCCAATAGAAGGGGAAGCGGTACAACTTTTTACCGCCATGCAGAGCTTGAGCAGATGGGAATTCCTATTCTTGCCGGGATTTATGGAACAAATCCTGCCGGTGGCGGATACCAGGGAATCAGCCCGACTATTTTGTTTGCCCATAAAAACTGCAATATTGCAGTTGGCGGGGGCGGTATTCTAAGCGGCATGTCTCCAAAGGGTTTCTTTGATGTTGAAGGAGCAGAAGCTCTTATTTCTGCTGCAAAAGAGTATAAGGCAAAACCTCCAGGATCAGTTGAAATCCACCATGATGAAACCGGTTTTTTCAGATATGTTTATGAAGAAGAAGAAGGAGTGCTTGACGGGCTTAAAGATTACATGAAGGATATGCCTGCCTATAATCCTAAATTTTTCAGGGTTGCAGAGCCAAAAGATCCAAGATTCCCAATAGAAGATCTTTACCGCATCATACCCCATAACCAGAAACAGATTTATAACTTCAAGGAAATCATAGCCCGCCTTGTTGATGCCAGCGAACATGAAGAATTCAGGCCTGATTACGGCCCTGAAATTTATACAGGTCTTGTAAAAATGGATGGATATCTTGTGGGCATAATAGGTAACAATCAGGGTTGGCTTGGAGAAGATTATCCTGAATATGCAGACTACGGCGGAATCGGCGGCAAGCTTTACCGCCAGGGTCTGATCAAGATGAATGAATTTGTAACCCTTTGCGGTCGTGACAGAATTCCTCTGATCTGGTTCCAGGATACTTCAGGTATTGACGTCGGAGATATTGCTGAAAAAGCAGAGCTGCTTGGTCTTGGACAATCTTTGATTTATTCTATCCAGCAGACAGATGTACCAATGACACTTGTAACCTTGAGAAAGGGAACTGCTGCAGCTCATTATGTAATGGGAGGACCTACTGCAAACCGTCATAATGCTTTTACCATTGGTCTTGGTACAACTGAAATCTATGTTATGCATGGTGAAACAGCTGCAGCTGCATCATATTCAAGAAGGCTTGTAAAAGAGAAAGCTGCAGGTCGTCCCCTTGAACCGATTGTTGATAAAATGAATCAGCTTGCCCAGGAATACCATGATAATTCAAGACCTGCATATTGTGCAAAATATGGTATGGTGGATGAAGTTGTTAAAATGAATTCCCTGCGTGATTATCTTAAAGCTTTTGCAGGTGCATCATATCAGAATCCAAAATCAATCTGTCCGCAGCATCATTTGATTACCCCAAGAATCATAAGAGGGTAATTTTAAGTGTTGAATTATGAATTAAGGAATTTTACCCTTTTGATAACCTGAATGGGTATTTCCCTTAATTCAAAACTAAAAATTAATAATTTCAAAAAGGGGTTAAAATGGCAGAATTTATAAAAATTGAAAATGACGGTCAGGTTGTAAAAATTACTCTTGACAGGCCAAAACATAATGTTCTCGACATTCCCATGATGAATGAACTCAATGCTGAACTTGAAAAAATTGCTGTAGATGATGAGCTTAAATGTGTAGTCCTTACAGGCGAGGGCAGAAGCTTTTGTGCAGGAGTTGAAGTAGGAGATCATAAACCAGACCAGGTAGATGAGATGGTCGCAGTTTTTAACAGGATTTTTGAACTTATCAACATGATTGATATCCCTGTTATTGCTGCTGTTAGCGGTGCATGTTTTGGTGGAGGCATGGAAGTTGCCATTGCATGTGATATTGTAATTGCTTCGGAAAAAGCAATATTTGGCCAGCCGGAAATCAAACTTGGATTTTTCCCTCCATACGCTGCAATCAGACTTCCTGAACTTGTTGGGCCTGCAAAAACCATTGAGATCCTGACCACAGGTCAGAATTATTCAGCACAGGCTTCCAAAGATCTTGGATTTGTAACCCGGGTAGCATCTGTTGATGATTTTGAAGAAGTTGTACAAAAACAGGTAAAACAAATCACCATGGCAAGCCCTTTGATTATTAGACTTAATAAACGGGCTGTAAAAAGACATATTGGCACCAGCTTTGCTCAGGGTGCTGATCAGGTCTCTGACTACTTTCTCAATACATTGATGAAAACAGAAGATACCCTTGAAGGTATTGCAAGTTTTGAGGAGAAAAGAAGACCTGACTGGAAGAATAAATAAGACTCTAAGTAACCATGACATGGGCTTCTTATTACCATGCCATGGTTACTATCTTCCTTAGACTGACCCAAAACAAACTGCCCCTCCGCAAGCGACGGGGTATTAAACCCGAGCTTCGCAATAATCCAACAAAAACGTTCTAAAGTACAAACCGCAGATATTATAAAAGACTTTATAAACTCTATCTATAAAAAAGGTTCAACATACATCAATTGCATTTGCTGAAATCATTTAATATAATAAGAGTATGAAATTATGCCGAAAATGTGGTCAGCTTGTGGCCGAAAAAATTTTGTCCTGCCCTTCCTGCGGGAACGAAGTTGTTGAAGGCAGAAAATATATTGATGATTATCAAATTGTAGAGGTTCTCCACGAAGGCTTTTCCAGCATACTATGCCGTGCTGCCAAAGATGGCATGGATGATCCGGTGATGATACGTATTTTCACTCCCCAATCCGGAGTTGATGAGAAGATAGCTGACCGGTTGCAAAAGGAGCTTGAGGAGCTAAAAAAACTTCCGGAAAACTATTTTGTAAGACATCTTGAGATCCGTAAATCTTCCGACGGACTTTGGTATAGGGTCAGTGAATGGATTGAAGTAGAAACCTGGAGCAGCTTATTGGCCTCGGGCCGCTTTCAGGATTATCGAACAGCTTTAAAACTTTTTTACAAGATAGTATCAATTCTCGAGGGTCTCCACCAGATAGGACATTTTATCCCCCACCTTATTTTAAATGACCTTATTGTAATCAAGGACGACAATGAAAACCTTGAAGTTAAAATAGATTATAAACTCTCCCGATTTCTTAATCCTCAGGTGGATCAGTCTCCTCCAATGCTAAAGAAACTTATTTCCAGCCATCCGGATATTAAAAACCTGCGCCCTCTTGATTTCAGAAGTGGTATATGGTCTTTGGGAAAAGTCTTTGTGGAAATTCTTTCTGCTGACTATGAAATCACAGATTTTCAGGCCAAAATTGATGAATTGCAGATTCCACATGATGCTCAGGTTCTGCTTAAAATTATGTTGGCTGATGATCCTGATCTCAGGCCCGGATCCATGGCAGAGGTGGCTGAAGACCTAAGGCAGATAATAAATAAGAAGATTGAAACCATACCATCTCCTGTACGTGAAATCAGAGGACTTAAAAAAAGGATAAGCCTTCTGCTGCTTGTTATGGTTCTGCTGCTTGTGCTTGGTATATTGGCGTGGCTCTATTTTCCTTTTAAAAATCAAAATAGCGAGGTGGTACTTGAAGATTTTGCAAACAGATATTCTTCATCTGTAGCCTTTATTGTAGCTGACTACTGGCTGAAGGATGGAGAAACCTATTTTTACCGTAATCGAACCGAAGGAACTGCCTTTCTGGTGGATAAAGAAGGCTTTCTCTTGACGAATCGCCATGTTGCCTGCCCATGGCTGGAGGATAATAACCTTTATGCAATTATCAACAGGCTTAAACTGCTTCAAAAACCAGTGCACTTTGGTTATCAACTCTTTTTATGGTTTGAAGGAGAAAAGGCTTTTAAACGCCTGCCTGATTTTCCAGGCAGACTTGATTTAGAAGATATTTATTTTGTTGAATCAGCTTACAGCACTAATGGGGTTCCTCAACTTACCATAGCCGGGGTTGCAAAATCGCCGGTTAAGACCTGGCAGATTATCAAATCCCCCCTTAAAGATGATTTTGCCATCCTAAAAGCAGATAAACTGCCTGAAGGATTGGAACCCCTGCCAATTGACTATGAAATGGAAGCATTGAAAATTCAAAAACTTTCACCTGTTATTACTCTTGGATTTCCTCTGGGCAGCCGTACCCAGGAAAAAACGGTTAACGTAAGCGTGACAAGGGGGCATGTACGCCGAACATTTGAAAATATGCTTCAGGTTGATACTTCAATACACAGGGGCAACAGTGGGGGTCCTATTATTGATACCAGCGGAAAGGTTATAGGTATCGCCTCAAAAGTGGCAGTGGGCCGCACTGCCGGACCTATACCTATAATAACTCTCCTGCCGGATATAGGGATGGTGCTGCCCATTACCAAGGCTGCAATCTTTCTTGATGAGTTGAAAGCCGGACAGACCAAATGGAATGGGGTTTTGGATCTATCTGTTGATATCAAAATAAAACAGATTACTGATTTAGCCCGTAAGGGGCAATGGGATAAAGCCATGGCACTGGCTGATCAGGAACTAAAGGTAAGCTTTCATCCCATGCTGGTTATGACAGCAGGGATGATGCACTTTTATTCTCAGGACTATAAGGGAGCAAAGCATCTTTTTGCTCAAGTCTTATCAATGGACAGAGAAAACAGTAGTGCAAGGCTAATGCTTTTTTTAATGGACTGGCTGAAAAATAAATCTGCTGTAAACCCTTATCGCCAGGCATTAATTGCTTTGGACTGGCGATCTCCATTTGAATTTTATGGTTATCTGGTACAGGTTCTGGAAAGAGTTGTAAATGAAAAATCAGCCATTAGAGGGGGATATTCTGAAAATGAAAAAAGCTGGCTTTACTACATAATAAGCCTCATGCGGATAAAAGAGGGAGATATGGCAGATGCTGAGAAACTTTTAAAAAAGGCTGTTCTGGTACCTGACACTGAAAGCTGGCCTTTTTTCCTTTCCATGTCCAAGCTGGAGCAAGTTCAAATGCAAAGATTGGCATCTTTACATAAAAAAATCAAAAGGATTGCATATCAGGCTGATATAGATAGCTTTTCCAAGACCATAAAAAAAGAGTACGGACTAAAAAGGGAACAGGTTGAAAAGCTTGCCCCTCTTATTGCCAAATTTAAATCAAGCTCCATAACTCCAGGGAATAAGAAAGAAATATTAGAAAAAATCATGGTGATTGTTAAGAATGATGAAACTCTCCTTGTGGGACTTACCTATTACAGTGCCATGAACGAAGAGTGGGAACTTGCCCTGAAGTATGCCCGGGCATTCCTTGAAGTTGAGGGTAGAGAAAGTGCAGGATTTTTAAGTATTGGCCTGCTGGAGCCTTGCATACTTAACAAAATCGGCCAAAAAGATGAGGCCATGAAAAAGCTTGAAGTATTCAGCAGCCAGATCAAAAATCAATGGTACAGACATATTGCAAAATGCCTGTTGGGTGAAGAAACCGAGAAATCCCTGGTGCAGAGAGCCGGTGAAAGCCCTGAATATCTCATTACTGCACAGTGCGCTTTAGGATTCTGGGCAGAAGGTGCCGGGAAAAACAAGAAAGCTTTAAAACACTATAAAGAAGCCCTTGGATCGTATATGGATGAGTGGTTTGAATATGAATTTACCATGGAGCGCATCAAAAAATTGAGATAGGATTTTTTATTCAGTTTTTAAAACTCTTGTTCGGCCATATTTTGGTAAATCACACCAATTAAATAAAAAAATTATTTGAACAGGCGAAATATCCATATCATTTAATATTTGGATTGACATTCCGAATATTAAATGATATTTAAATTTCATGATTCAGAGACACTCATATATAAAAAAACTTAAAGATGCAATAAGACGCACCTCTGTAGTCTCTATGCTGGGACCAAGACAATGTGGAAAAACAACATTAGCAAGATTGTTAGAAAAGGAATACCAAGCTGTATTTTTTGATCTGGAATCTCCTCAGGATCAAATGAGATTACAGAACCCTGAATTAATGTTAGGCGCTTTAAAAGGCCTGGTCATAATTGATGAGATTCAGATAATGCCTGAACTCTTTGGAATTTTACGGGTGTTGGTAGACAGAACTGAAAATAAAACCAAATTTCTTATACTTGGGAGTGCCTCCCCACATATCATTAAAAATGTTTCAGAAACGCTTGCAGGAAGAGCTGAGTTTATAGAACTGACCGGGTTTGATTATATTGAAACAGGTGAGAACAGGGACTATATCAATACCCTCTGGTTAAGGGGCAGTTTCCCCAGGTCTTATCTCTCTGATTCTTTAGAAGATAGCTTAGCCTGGCGTGAAGGTTTTATACGTACTTTTCTGGAACGAGATATCCCCCAACTCGGTATTACTATTCCTGCCATAGCCATGCGAAGATTCTGGACAATGCTTGCTCACTATCATGGCCAAACACTGAATGCATCAGAAATAGGTAGATCATTGGGATTATCAGATAAAACTATTCGTTCATATCTTGATATTTTAACCGGTACTTATATGATGCGCCAACTTTTGCCCTGGTATGAAAATATAGGGAAACGACAGGTAAAAGCACCCAAAATCTATTTTCGGGATGTGGGGATACTGCATAGTTTGCTAACTATTACAGATATGGACAGCCTGATGGTCAATCCTCGTCTTGGTGCTTCCTGGGAGGGGTTTGCTCTTGAACAAGTTCTTCGAATTTTGCAACCGGCAGATGCATATTTCTGGGCAACATATAGTGGCGCAGAACTGGATCTATTATTTTTTAAACATGGTAAAAAATATGGAATTGAATTTAAGTTTAATGAAGCTCCAAAACTGACAAAATCAATGCGTATTGCGGTAAAAGATCTGAGCCTTACCCACCTTTGGGTAGTTCATCCCGGTAAGCATATGTTCCCGGTAGAGAAACATATTTCTATGTTACCCTTACATCAAATATCAAAAATTGCGTTTTAATATTCATACAGGTCTCATTACTTTATCCCCAAAGCATGCCAGTAAGATTTAAATCCTGATTTTGACAATTTTTAGTCAGGTAAAACAGTCATCAGGCATATCAAGTGTTACTTTGGTCTTATTTGTTAATGTTTCAGATAAACCTTTCATTTTAGGCAGTTCATGGGAGAAAAAGTAATCTGCCACATGAATTTTGCCATTATAAAACAGGGTATCTTTTTTATTTGAGTTTTTGTTTTTAAGGGCATGTGATGCTGCATCCGCCATAATTAACCACTGCCAGGCAATTACCAGGATTCCAAACATTTCAAGATAGAGGCTTGCATCGGCAAGATATGCCTCGACTCCTTTTTCCCTTGCAAGGGTTCCCAACACCATGGTGGTCTTTTCTAAAATAGTCATAGCTTCTGCCATATCCTGGGCCATCCCATCAAGATTTTTGTGATGTTTTGCTGTTTTAATGCTCTCTTCCATCTCCTGTTTAAGCAGGATTAAAGCTCTGCCTTTTTCCATAACAACTTTTCTTCCAAGAAGATCTAAACCCTGAATTCCGGTTGTACCTTCATGGATTGTATGAATTCTCATATCCCTGAAATGCTGTTCAACAGGGAAGTCATCGCAGTATCCATATCCGCCGAAACATTGAATAGCAGAACTTGTGGATAAAATTCCCATTTCTGAAGGATATGTTTTGGCCACAGGAGTTAGGATTTCCAGTAGCAGATGGCAATCTTTGTTTGCAGGGTCACAGGCAAGGATATCTTCATACATGCCGCATTGAAGAATCAGGGAGAGAGAGCCCTCAACCACAGCACGCTGGAACAGGAGCATGCGCTTGACATCTGGATGCTGGATAATTGGAATGGGTATGGAATCTTTGGGATCTGTAATTTTTCTGCCCTGAAGCCTGGTCCTGCAATAATCAAGAGCTGCATGATAAGCTGAAGTAGCAATGGCAGTTGCTCCCATGCCAACTTCAAGTCTTGCATTATTCATCATCTGGAACATATATGAAAGGCCTTTATGTTCTTTTCCCACAAGCCAGCCAATACAATTATCTTTTTCACCCATACGAAGTCCTGTAATAGGTGCTCCTCGATATCCAAGTTTGTGAAACAGCTGGGTAACAATAACATCATTTTCAATTAAGCTGCCATTGTCACCTGGTCTCAATTTTGGCACAACAAAAAGCGAAATACCTTTTGCTCCGGCAGGAGCTCCTTTTATCCTTGCCAGCATGAGATGAATTACATTCTCCACTCCATCATGGTCACCGGCAGATATAAAGATTTTTTCCCCATTGATTTTATACTGCCCTTTTCCAATGGGTATCGCCTCGACGCACAGATCTCCAAGAGATGTCCCAGCTTCAGGTTCTGTAAGCGCCATTGTTCCCTGCCATTTACCTGAAAGCATTGGAGGAATATAGGTGTCTTGAACCTGTTTTGATCCAAAACTTAAAATCAGTTTTGCAGCCCCCATGGTAAGGCCTGCATATACTGAAGCTGAATAGTTAGCTGTGGCAAAAATAAAATTAATACATAAAAGAAGGGAGGAGGGCATATTTTCCCCATCCCATTTTTCAGGAAAGCCTGCTGCAATCCAGCCGTCTTTTCCCAATGTTTCAAGCATGGGCTTGACCCCTTCATGGACATGAACCTGGCCATTTTTCAATGATGGAGGATTGCGGTCCATCTCTTCAAACATGGGATGCATGGTTTTTTTTGCAAGTTCAGCAGCTGCCTTGAAAATCATATCAATGGTTTTTGGAGTGTGGTCATTTAGATAATCAGGGGTATCTGATGGGTATTTTCCTTTTCTTGAAAAAAGGGTAAACTTAAGATTTTTCATGCTCATGAATTTGTCTGCCATGGTCTTTTCCTTTAGTCAAAAGAGGCTTCATCCATACTTAAGGCTGCATCTGACAATGCCTGAACAGATGCCATTCTTCCCTGGGTCACCGGCAGCGCTGTTTCCATATAGAAACGGGCAGAGGTAACAATACCGTTGTAAAAAATCTGATCTTTTTTCCCGCTCTTTTTTTCAAGGGATTTTACAGCAGTAAGTGCCCGCCATAAATGCATCCATCCCATGACCACATCCCCTGTTGCCTCAAGAAAAGGGTGGGCATTGGCAAAGGCTGTGGCATATTTTTCAGACATGGCAGCACTCCCAAGCCCAAAGGCAGTAATCCCAAGTGTTTCAGCTGCCTTGCCAAGGGATTCAGCCATGGATGTTAATGATTCAACCTCTTTTGCAGCAGCAATAGTTTTACCCATTTCATCAAGAAGAGCTTTAAAAACCATGCCTTTTTTCATTCCCAGTTTACGGCCCAGTAAATCCATGGCCTGGATACCGTCGGTACCTTCATAAATAGATGCAATTTTCACATCCCTGACAAGCTGTTCCACAGGGAACTCTTTTATGTATCCATAACCGCCAAAAACCTGTACAGCCTGGACACACACTTCAAAACCCCGCTGGGCACAATAGGCTTTAGCTACAGGGGTTAAAAGCTCGATCATGTCCCCTGCCTGCTCTCGTTGTGCTTTATCTTCTGCATTTTCTTTTTCATCAACACACATGGTGATATAATAAATCATGCTTCTCATTCCATCCACATGAGCCTTCATCCAGGTCAGCATTCTTCTCACATCCGGGTGGCCTATGATGGGGATGGATTCAGCTTCCGGGTCCTTGATGCTGGCAAGATCTTTGCCCTGGATCCGCTGCCTGGCATAATCAAGGGCATAAAGATAGGCAAGGGATGCTGTGGTACTGCCCTGAAATGCAACACTGATTCTTGCCTCGTTCATCATATGGAACATGATTTGAAGACCTTTGTTCTCTTCTCCCAGCAGAAAACCACGGCACTCTCCTTTGGAACCCAGAGCCATGGAGCAGGTTGCAGATCCATGGAATCCCATTTTCTCTTCAATTCCCACACATTGGACATCATTGGGGTTTGCCAGGCTTTTATCCTCATTGACCCAGATCTTTGGAACAATAAATATAGAAATTCCACTGCTTCCTTTTGGCGCACCCTCAATTCGTGCCAGAACCGGGTGGATGATATTTTCCGTCATATCATGTTCACCATCTGTGATAAAAATTTTATTCCCTGTAATTGAGTATGTACCGTCACTGTTTTTTTTGGCAGATGTGGTAAGGGCACCCACGTCAGATCCGGCTTCTGGCTCGGTGAGAAGCATGGTACCGCCCCATTTGGCAGTATAGAGATTTTCAAGAAACATATCTTTTAACTGTTTTGTTCCAAAAATTTCAATCATCTTTCCAGTGCCGTGCCCCATATGGATATACCCGCTCAGGGCATAATTGGCTCCTGTAGTATACTCCATGATAGCAATACTGATGAGAAAAGGTAATCCCTGGCCGCCCCAGTCAGGGTCTTCCATTGTGGAGGTCAAATCTGCCTCCCTAACCACTTGTCTGGCTCTATGAAAGGAATCAGGCACTGATACTTTGCCGTTTTTAAACAAAACCCCCTCTTTATCACCATCTGCCAGGGTGGGTAAAATTTCTTTAATTGCCAGTTTCCTGGCTTCGGAAAGAATCATGTCAAAGATTTTTTTTGAAAACCCTTTATATTTTTCATAGTTCAATAATTTTTCAGCATTGAATTGTTCATAAAGGATAAATTCCATATCTTTTTGATCTGCAATAACTTGAGTCATACTCTTTCTCCTTTCATTTTATATCAGTGTCTGACCGAAAACTTGAACAAATTATCAAGTTTTCGGTCGGCACTATTTAACTATGCCAGCATTCCCCCATCACAAATCAGGCTGGCTCCAGTGGTAAATGAGGCAGCATCAGACACAAGATAGAGCACAGCCCCTGCCATCTCTTCAGGTTTTGCATATCTTCCCATGGGAATCTGAGATACAGCATAATTACAGATTTCTTCTGAAGAGATTATAGCTGATGCAAATTTGGTATCTGTAAGTCCCGGCAGCAGATTATTAATCCTGATTCCTTTTGGCGCAAGCTCTCTTGCCAGAGTCTGGGTCATGTTTACAAGGGCCGCCTTGGTTGCAGAATAAACTCCCTGGAACATTCCTGGTTTTACTGCATTCACCGATGATACATTAACAATGGCTCCTTTATCCTTCATTAATGGCACAGCATGTTTAATCATGAAAAAAGGGCCCTTGATATTTACATCCAGTGTCTTGTCCCAGAGACCTTCATCTGCTGTAATCATTTCACCAAAATGGGGGTTGGTGGCAGCATTGTTCACAAGAATATCAAGGGAACCATATTTTTTCATCACTTTATCATACATGGCTTTGATCTGATCTGGATATCCTGTATGGCAGGCAATTGCCTCTGCTTTACCTCCCTCTTCCCGGATTTTGGCAGCTGCAGTTTCCAGGGATTCAATTTTACGGCTCACCATAATACATTGTGATCCATATTGGGCAAGTTTTTGTGTAATTGCCAGACCTATTCCACGGCTTGCTCCTGTTATAACAGCGATTCTTCCTTTTAAATTAAAATCCTTCATCTGTCTCCTTTTTATCGATTTTATAATTGTTCTTAAAGTCTTTATATTGTTATTTTTGGATTTTTACAATTTTTAACTGTCGAAAAAATAATCAAAAACCGACATATGTCCTCTTTTTTTTCAGGCTGACAAGGCTCTACGACTTGTAATCATTGTGCTTAATGGAGACCTGTTAAAAAGCAACTGAGAAGAAATCTTATCAAACTTACTGTTTGGACAGGGCTTTTTATATTTTTACGTCCATCTAAAAACAGACAGATAAAAAATCTGATTGAATTTTATAAATTTTTTATGGGTAGTAGATATGAGTTTGACAACGTTAATTAGCTTTTGTATTGTTAATCTCAAACATTGTACTGGTTGATTAAAATTATATTCGTGGCTAAAAAATAAGGTATCAGTATGGATATAACTCTTAGACAAATAAAATATTTTATTGCAGCTGCTGAAACTGGTAAAATTGCTGGAGCTGCAAGCATGGTCAACATATCTCCTTCATCTATTACGGAATCGATAAAAGAGTTGGAAAATATTACAGGGGTATCTTTGATAACCAGACACCGCCGGGGAATTAATTTAACTTTTGACGGATATCGATTCCTCCAACATTGTTATAATATTAATGCTTCTGTATCTGATGCAGAATATGCTTTAAAAAATTCATTCACAGATATTTCTGGAGATCTGAACTTGGGTGTGACGATTACTGTTGCCGGATATTTTTTGGCTCCTCTTTTAGCTAGATTTGCACGAACCTTTCCTCACATTCGGGTAAAATTATTTGAATATCCCCGAGATAAAATTGAAGAGATGTTGATGGAAGATAAACTTGATCTGGCTGTTTTGCTTGTATCTAATGTTAATCATATGAATTTTTCAACAGAAACTTTGGTCTGTTCCAAAAGACGACTCTGGACTTCAGTTAACCACATCCTTTCTTCTAAGGAAAATATCACTCTCAAAGATATTTCGAAAGAACCCTATATACAGCTTATGATTGATGAAGCTCCGACCACTCATATGAATTTTTGGCGTAAGTACAACAGTACACCTAAAATAATTTTTCGTACGGAATCAATCGAGGCAGTCAGAACTATGGTTGCAGTCAGATCGGGTGTTACTATACTTTCCGATGCAGTGTATCGACCATGGTCTCTTGAGGGAGATCGTATTGAAGCTCATGAATTAAAAGATGATATTCCAACTATGGATATAGGTTTGACTTGGTCAAAGCGTCGGAAACACAGTAAATGTGCCCTCTGTTTTATAGAGTTCTGCAAGATGGAGTATTCATCCAGCCAAACAAAAATAAAGGAGATTAAAAGGAAAACTAAAAAGTCACTCAGTAGTTAAAATTGTTAATTGGTATAGGGTTTTTTTATATCTTTACAGCTTTTTGACACAGACCTCGGAATTTTCGAATTCTATTTACTAAATATACGAAAATACTATTTCTATCACATCTAGCTATTCCATATTTTTACCGATATTTCAATGATATATAAAATATCTGTTTATTATTATTTTTTTATAAAGTCATAACCACCACCAGAGGTGGTGGCTTGAATGTGAACCGCTCAAAGCGGTTAATGCTTATTTCAACTATTCAAATAAATCTAACTGTTGATCTCGTTTCCTATCTTCCTTTTCATGGTTTTTAATATAAAGACGAATGGTTTCTTCATCTCTACCAACGGTTGATACATGATACCCTCTTGCCCAAAAATGTTGACCTGTAAAATTCTTTTTACGACCACTAAATTTTCTTGCAATAGCAATTGCACTCTTTCCCTTAATAAAACCAACTACTTGAGCTACTGCATATTTGGGCGGAATGGATATCAACATATGTACATGATCTGACATCAGATGACCTTCCAGCACCTTACATTCTTTTTGTCTTGCCAAATCTCGCAAAATATCACCCAGATATTGCCTAATATGTCCATATATTTTCTTCTTTCTATATTTTGGTATCCATGTTAGATGAAACATACACTCCCATTTTGAGTGATTTAAACTATTAATATTTCTCATGAAGCCTCTCTTTTAATTGAGCCTTAAGCGGTTCACTGAATAAGAGGTTTTATATTTACTCCAGCAAATGTCAAACTCTGGGAGTCTCCCCGGCAGAGCCGGGGGTTTACCCAATATAATTATTTTTCACAATGTAGGTTAAGAAGATACCTAAATAGTTGCATATTATTAGCCATTGGAAAAACCGAATTCATAAATCAAAAAACAGATGTTTACAAAAACTAACCTATAATATTACTGTGTTTATAGGTGGAAACCATTAATTTAAAAAGGAGACCAAAAAAATTCGATCTGGTCTAAAAAAAAAATTGATAAGAAATATCGTTGAAGCGATGAAAAAAAGATTTTTATTATGAGTAGTCATGAATGCGCAACTTTGTTTAGCCCTTTTGTTTTAAAAGGTTTAAAGGTCAAAAACAGGCTGGTCCGATCGGCCATGGAGACTGGGATGGCTGATTTAGACGGCTATGTTACAATAGACAATTTAAATATCTACCGCATGGCAGCTGAAGGTGGTGTTGGTCTTATCATCACCGAAGCTATCGGTGTACACCTTTTAGGGCGATCCTTTCATGAGCAGATTGCAGCCTGGGAGGATAAAAACATACCAGGGCTGAAACAATTATCAGATGAGATTCATATTCATGGAGACGGAGCGGTTGTTTTTGCACAGCTGCAAAGTGCAGGTGCTTCTGGTTGGGGTTATTCTTATGGTCAGGTAGATACTGAAATAAGTTTGGATACCATGCATGAGGAGCAGATTGAAACTTTGATACAGGCCTTTGGTGAGGCTGCAGCAAGGGTAAAAAAAGCTGGTTTTGATGGGATTGAGTTCCACGGGGGGCATGGATATATTATTTCGCAGTTTCTTTCCCCAGCTGTCAATCATCGAACAGATAAATGGGGAGGAAGCCTAGAGAAGAGGATGCGATTTCCACTGGAGATATACCGGGCAGTACGGCAAAAGGTAGGCAACGATTTTCCAGTTGGAATCAAAATGAACACAGCAGACTATCTGCCAGGAGGTCATTGGGTGCAAGATACGTTTAAGATTGCCAAACGATTTGCAGAAGAGGGATTTGATTTTATTGAGGCCAGCGGTGGCATGGGATTCATGACAGAATTGAGGGAATCTCTGCGTAAGAAGGTTGATAAGAAAGAGTATTATTTTAGTGAAGCGGTTGATGAGTTCGTGGATGCGTTAAAAGGGACAGACACTGCTCTTATGGTGGTTGGGGGAATTGGCTCGCCACGGGTGATGGAGAAACTATTAGATCAAGGTGTGGATTTTATATCTCTTGCCCGTCCATGGTTAGCTGAGCCGGATTTTGCCAATCGTGTGAAAGCAGGAGACCTGAGAATGTCCCGTTGTGTATCCCGGGAGCGCCTGTGCAATTTATGTCTGACAAAGTTAGCCACAGGCTCTGTGACATGTTACAAGTTTTACCCTGGTTACTGCCGAATGGAGTGTCCCATTGACCAGGATGTGCCCGGTTACACTGCATTGATAGCACAGGAAAAATTTAATGAGGCACTGAAAGTGATTAAAAGGGATAATCCACTTGCCGGTGTATTGAGCCGGGTGTGTGATCATCAGTGTGAGCAGATATGCCGTGGTGAAACTGGAGAACCTCTATCCATTCGGGATCTGAAACGTTTTGTGACAGACTACGGTCTAAAGCATAGCCTGATGGTAACAGCGGAAATGGAGATAACGGGTGGACGTGGCAAGGTGGCCATTATTGGTTCGGGCCCTGCTGGACTGACCTGTGGTTTCTATTTGGCGAAGCTGGGATATAATCCTACCATATTTGAAAAGCTTCCTGTGAAAGGGGGGATGCTTGAAACTGGAATTCCGCGGTATCGTCTGCCAAAAGAGGTACTGAAGGCTGATATTGCCTATATTGAGAGTGCAGGTGTAGAGATCAAAACGGGGATGGCGCTTGGTGAAGACTATGCGGTCAAGGATCTATTTGAACAGAACCACAAAGCAATATTTCTTGCGATGGGTGCGCCGGTAGGAGCGCAACTGAATATCGAAGGAGCTGATCTCGATGGTGTACTGATTGGGCTTGATTTTCTTAAGGATGTAAATTTGGACGTATCGGTAGAGGTAGGCAAGAGGGTTGTGGTCATTGGTGGTGGAAGTGTGGCAGTGGATGTGGCAATGACGGCGGTTCGTTTGGGAGCTGAGAAGGTACAGTTAGTTTGTGTTGAGTCACGAGAGGAGATGCCGGCCTACCTATGGGAGTTGGAAGATGCAGTAGAAGAAGGGGTGGTGATTCATGATAGTTGGGGACCAAAGCAAATAAAGGGAGATGGCAGAGTAACAGGAGTTGAACTTGTTGAGTGTACATCGGTGTTTGACCATCAAGGGGTCTTTTGTCCGGAGTATGATGAAAATGTTGTAAAAAGTTTGTCTGCGGATACGGTTATTATAGCTATTGGTCATGGCGTGGATCGAAGCGTTATTGAGGGCGTACCAGGGATTACAGTGGCAGCAGCAGGAACCATCGAGGCTAACAAGGAGACTCTTGAAACCGGAATTCCAGGTGTCTTTGCAGGAGCGGATGTGGTAACAGGTCCCAATAGTGTTGTAAAGGCAGTGGCTGCGGGAAAAGCAGCTGCGGAATCCATTGATCGATACATCAAGGGGATTTCACTGCTAAGGACTCCAAAGCAGGAGAAGTACAGTCCGTTTGTGAAAATGCTGAGACCAACTGCATTTATAGAACCATCAGAGCAGATATTAAAGGAGAATTCGCTAAGGCAGGTGGCGCCAAAGCGTTCTGCTAGCGAACGAAGAAGGAATTTTAAAGAAATTGCTGGGCGACTGAGTAAGGAGCAGGCGATCCAGGAGGCCAAACGGTGCCTGAAGTATGATCTTGAGCTAGAAGAGAAGAGTGCTGCGAGAATGGCCGATATGGGAAAAGCCACTTTCGTTTTAACATCGGACGACTAAAGTATGGTAAACAAAAAGAGACGAAGCGATTGCTGCATGCTTCAAAAGTATTTTAAAATTTAAAAGGAGAGAACAATGAAAAAAATTAATTTTTTTGTAAAATTGGCTTTATTAGTGACAATGGTAGTATTTTTCTTTATTCCGCAGGTTTCAGCCAAGTCTTATAATGTTCAAGTGTGGGATCCTCCATTTAACATGGATAGTCCCAGAACTGAAATGGATTATGTCCCTTTGGAAAAGGCGGAAAAAAAATGGGATATCAGTGTTTCATTTCCTCATATGAAAGATGCATACTGGCTGGCTGTTAATTATGGAATTGTTGATGAGTGCAGACGATTAGGGGTGAAGATGCAATTATTATCAGCAGGTGGCTACGTAAACCTGAATAAGCAGATTTCTCAAATTGAGGATAGTGTTGCTAACAAAACTGATGCTGTGATTATTGGTGCAATCTCTTATGAGGGGTTGAATAATGTGGTATCTGAAATCAGAAAAAAAAATATTCCGGTTATTGATATCATAAACGGTATGTCATCAAAAGAGCTTTCAGCCAAATCACTCGTCTCCTTTGGTGAAATGGGTTCTAAAACAGGTGAATATCTTGTTAAACTCCATCCGAAAGGCAGTAAATCAGTTAATGTTGCATGGTTCCCCGGTCCTTCAGGTGCTGGCTGGGTAGAGGCTGGTAACAAGGGATTTTCCGAAGCGATACAAAAAGGTGCTGTAAAGATATTAGCAACAAAATACGGTGATTCAGGAAAAGAAGTCCAGAGCCGGTTGGTGGAAGATACTCTTGAAGCATTTTTTGGTGATATTGATTATATTGTCGGCACAGCTCCAACTGCCGAAGCAGCTACAAGCATCTTGAGGTCAAGAGGCCTGACTAAAGAGATTAAAATTCTCGCTTACTATTTTACACCAGGTGTCTACCAGGGAATCAAAAGCAACAAGATTATGGCTGCCCCAACGGATTCTACAGTAATTCAAGGACGTATCGCCGTTGACCAGGCTGTAAGGATTCTGGAAGGAAAACCGTATACAAAACATGTCGGACCTAAATTATATATTATAGATTCCAGCAATATCAATTCCTTTGATAGAGATAGTGCATTAGCTCCCGATAACTTTAAACCTACATTTAGTGTTAAATAATTGTATACAGATAAAATAGAGAAAAAAAGTAAAAATGATTAACAATAGAGACAATGAAACTTCCCTGCTGAAGTTGGAAAATATTTCAAAACGATTTCCAGGTGTTTTGGCTCTTTCCAAGGTTGATTTTGACCTTCGTGCCGGGGAAGTTCATGTCCTTTTTGGTGAAAATGGTGCCGGTAAGTCCACATTGATAAATATCATTGCCGGTGCCATGAAACCAACATCAGGAACAATTTTGTTTCGTGGTCAAGAAACTCATTTTTCAAATGCCCATATTGCCAGGAAACTTGGTATTCACGCAGTTTTTCAGGAGTTTTCATTAATTCCTCAACTTACTGTGACGCAAAATCTCTTTTTAGGTATGGAAAAAAATCGTTATGGTTTTCTTAAAGAAAAGAAAATGCGACAACAAATGAATGAGATTTTAAAACGTCTTGATTTTGACCTTGATCCTAAGAAAAAAATTTTCCAACTCACTCGTGCTGAGCAACAAATGGTTGAAATTGCAAAAGTTTTTGGTTCTGATTTGTCTGTCTTGATTTTAGATGAACCTACGGCTTCTTTGACTGAAAAAGAGACTCAACGTCTATTCGCTCTGATTGAGCAAGCCAAAAACAATAAAGTTGGCATTATTTACATCACCCACCGAATGGGGGAGATTAATAAAATTTCAGATCGAATAACAATTTTACGAGATGGACAATATATCAATACGGTTAAGACTGACAGCGTTACAGACAATGAGCTGATCGAGCTAATGACCGGCAGAGTTATTGATCAAATTTTTCCTGATATTGAATATAATCCTGGAAAAACTATTCTGTCTGTCAAAAACCTTACGACTGTTGACAACTCTGTTAAAGATATTTCAATGGAATTTAAAAGCGGTGAGATAGTTGGAATGTCAGGTCTGGTCGGTTCAGGTAAATCTAAAGCTATGAGGGCCTGTTTTGGGATCGAACCGATAAAGAGTGGTTCGATTAATTTTGATGGTAACGAGCTTACCAGAATTACACCTGCAAAAATGCTGGATATGGGAATGTTTTATCTCCCGTCGGACAGGCGTACCGAGGGACTAGTTATGATGCGTAATGTGTGTGAAAATATAACGCTTGCGGCTTTATCACAACCAAAACTGTCATTATATTCCATGTTGCTCAAACGAAAAAATGAGAATGAATTAGCCCTTGATTTATCTCAAAGACTGAATTTACAGCCGCTAAACATTAGTCGCAGCGCTGACCATTTTTCCGGTGGTAATCAACAAAAAATATTATTGGCAAAAGCTTTAACCCGGAATACCGAGCTCTTTATTTTTGATGAGCCAACGGTTGGTGTTGATGTTGGCACCCGAGCTGCAATTTATGAATTTATCCGTGATTTGTGCCAGCAAGGAGCTGCTATTGTATTGATTTCATCTGATTTGCCGGAAATATTGCATTTGACTAACAGGACATATGTTTTTTTTAGGGGGGAATTGCGTGCAGAACTGAGCGGAAAAGACATAACCGAACAAAATATATTATCTTATTTTTTTAAAAAAGAGGCTGATTAAATATGAAAGATATTGATAACCCGAAAACTGAAAATCTACTGATCAAAATGGTCAAAACAACCTTTATTAAAATGGGAGTTCTACCTTTTCTTATTATATTGGCAACTATTATTTTTGCAATGCTGTCAGATAATTTTTTAACATCCCGTAATCTCATAAATGTTTCAAGGCAGACAACATATCTGGTTATTGTTGCAATGGGGCAAATGTTTGCTTTACTCACCGGCGGGTTTGACCTGTCAGTTGGAACCATTCTATCTCTTTCATCAGTAGTAGGGGCACTGGCAATGTCAGCAATGTATGCAGCTTTTCCGGGTTCCGTCGGCCTGGTTATATTTGTTGGGCTTTTGGCTGGACTTTTAGCAGGCTTATCTGTTGGTGTTATAAATGGTATTGGTGTTTCTGTTTTTAATGTAAATCCTTTTATGATGACATTGGGAATGTCTTCTGTCGGTTTTGGTATTGCTCTTTTTTTAACAGGAGGAGTTCCTGTGTATGGTATGCCGGAATCCTTTGGTAATATTTTTGGTTTTGGGAAATTCATGGGTGTTCCTACACCAGTTCTAATTACCCTGGGATTAATATTTTTGGTGTATTTTTTGGTGAACTGGACTAAAATTGGCAGATATTTCTACGCAGTTGGAGGAAACATAAAAGCTTCATCCCTCTCAGGAATCAATACAAAATATGTGCTTTTCTTAGCGTATGTTGCCTGCAGTTTTCTTGCTACGATCAGTGGATTATTACTCACGGCACGTCTTGAAACAGGAGAAGCAAATATTGGTATGACCATGCCGTTAGAATCAATAGCCGCTTGTGTTATCGGTGGAGTAAGTTTAAGAGGAGGGGTAGGACGTGTAGAAAGCGTGGTATTAGGAGCTTTGTTTATCGGGTTAATCCAAAATGGAATGAATCTGGCAAGAATTGAATCATATTTACAAACAGTTGTGCTTGGAATTCTGTTGATCTTCGCTGTTGCATCTGATCAGTTCAGGCAACACTTAATTGCTAAATCGCAAGATTAATTTTAATGAATTCAATAAGGAGAGTATAAGGTGATGAAAGTTGATTTAAATGCTGATATGGGTGAAAGTTTTGGCATGTACAAACTAGGACATGACGAAGAATTTATGAAATATATTACCAGCGCAAACGTTGCTTGTGGTTTTCATGCGGGCGATTCATCTGTTATGAAAAAAACTGTGGAGCTGGCAAAAAAATTCAATGTGCAGGTTGGAGCTCATCCAGGGCTGCCGGATCTTCAGGGTTTTGGTCGTCGTGAAATGAAACTCACTGTTGAAGAGATATATGATATTGTAGTGTATCAGGTTGGCGCATTAAAGGGGTTTACGGATGCAGCAGGTTTGCAGCTTCATCATGTAAAACCGCATGGATCACTTTACGGAATGGCCCATCGAATGGAAGATGTTGCCCAGGCAATCTGTCAGGCAATTAAAGATATTGATATGAATATGTATATCTATATAATGAAGAAAGGTGTTATCTCTTCAATAGCTGAATCAATGGGAATCAAAACTGTTTACGAGCTCTATTCAGACTTGGGATATGATGCTGAGGGTAACCTTGTTATTACCAGAGCACATGACACCCATGATTCGCGTTCTGTAACCGACCGTGTAAAAAAAATGGTGATTGATCATAAAGTGACAGCACTTGACGGAACAGAGATTACTATTGAGGGAGACTCTGTTTGTGTGCATTGTGATACACCGGGTGCTATCGATATTGTTAAAGCTGTTCGTTCGGTGCTGGAAGATGCGGATTGTGAAGTTACATCTCCGCTGTGATATTAAATTTAACCAAACTTGAAAAAAAGAAGGAGGTTGTCAAATGAGCAATGATAAATATGATGTCATTTTAGACACCATGGATGCGACTGAATCAAGGCTCGAGATATTGTTCAGGCAGGCTGGCGATGGATTTATTCAGGTCGAATATGGCCGTAAACAGCGGGCTGCCTTGCAGGACTCATTTCGAATGCTGGCTATTAATGACATTATTAAAAGTAAGAGTATCAATGGTCTTATCGAAACTGTTCCCGGGATTCGTACTAATCTGCTGCATTTCGATCCTGAGATTATAAGTTATCAGGAACTGATTGAAAACGTGAAAGAGTCAGAAGACTCCATGTCAACAATCGATGATGTGGTATTGGAATCCCGCATTATTAATCTGCCTATTGCTTTTGAGGACAGTGAAACGAAAAAATCTGTTGCAAAGTATGTGGCTGAGGTTCGACAAGATGCCCCTAATGTTATCAACGGATATAATATTGAATACATGGCTATGTGTAACGGTGTATCTGTAGCTGAAGTCAAAAAAATGCTTTTGGGTACGGAGTGGTTCAACTCAGGAGGTGGCTTTTGGCCAGGTGGAGCATTCTTGTGGCCTATGGATCCACGCTGTGCTCTTGTTGTTCCAAAATACAACCCACCACGTACCTGGACTCCGGAAGGAGCGGTTGGTATTGGAGGCCCTTGTGTCTTTACGTATACAACACCAACAGGTGGGGGGTATCAGCTTTTTGGGCGAACCATCCCTATTTTCCAGTTTGCCTGTAAACATCCGATGTTCAAAGATGGACCATTTCTATATCGTAATGCTGATCGAGTGAGATTTCATGAAACAACAGAGAAAGAAGTCCTTGAAATTTATGGTCATGTTCATGAAAAATTTGATTATGAATATATTATTGATCAGGGGGAAATCAAAGCAAAGGACTATTTGAAATGGTATAATTCCGAAGATATTCAAACAGGGATGAAAAAACTTAAAGAGAAACAGGCAGTAGGTGTAAAAGAGGCCCCGCTTCTATAATTTTTTAGTTTTATATTGTAACATAAGGAGATATTTCTAATGCTTAAAGTAATAAATGGGGGAATCGAGACTTTGGTCGAGGATTGGCCAGGGCGACTGGGTTATCTTGGTAAAGGCATGTCTGCCTCGGGTGCTTTTGACAACGTATCTTTGGGTTTTGCGAATGTTTTGGTAGGTAACCCTTCAGGTAAAGCCGGTCTGGAAATTACAGGCGGATTCTTTGAGGCTGAATTTAGTGATACTACTGTCATAGCTGTAACCGGCACAGATATGAAAGCATCAATCAATGGTGAACCAATTGTAATGTGGGAATCTTTGCAGGTTGAAAAAGGAGATATTATAAAATTTTTTCAGATAGGAGCTGTGGGATTTCGTTCCTATCTGGCTGTAGCAGGTGGAATTGATGTGCCTGCTTATTTAGGCAGCAAATCAACATGTGTTTTCGGTAGTTATGGAGGTTTTAATGGTCGAAAGCTGGAAGCTGGAGATGAAATACAAATAGGTGAACCCAAGGGTAGTTTTTCCGAATTATCCAGAAATCGCTTAAAAGAGGGCGTCGTTCCAGAGTTCACTAATGCGTGGGAATTGCGTGCTATTGTCGGACCTAATACTTCTCCTGATTATGTTTCCCAAAAAGGTATGGACTATCTTTTCAGCCATACTTCCAAAATTCAGCACACGTCCAACCGTTCAGCCTATCGACTGGAAGAGCTGCCAAATAGCTTTTTTGCCAGAACCGATGGTGGTGTGGGTGGAAGCCATCCTTCCAATATTATTGATCATGCCTATGCTATACGTGGAACATTGAATATTTGTGGTAACACCCCTATACTTCTGGTTGCAGACGGACCAACACTTGGGGGTTACATGTGTACATTACAGGTGATAAACGCCGATCTCTGGAAAGTCGGACAGGGTACACCTAATCGTGACACCATGAAATTCAGGCTTTCAAGCCAGGAGGAGGCTACACAGGCACGAATTAAACAAAATAAGTTGCTAAGTAAAAATTCTTTAGCTTAAAATTTACATTAGCAGCAAAATTTTGGTGTAACCATAATAGTTTTTTTTAATACGTTAAAAGAACAATATAGATACATTACAGGGAGAACAAAAAATGGAAAAAAGTGTAAATGCAATCATGCCCGGGCTTTGTGCCAGAGTCGTGGTCAAAGAAGGTGACAAAATATCCAAGGGGCAAGAGGTGGCTGTTATCAATTGTATGAAAACAGAAATTTCAATAACCTCTGAAAGCAGTGGGGTTGTAAAGAAGGTTCTGGCAAAGGAGTGGGATGATCTTCAAGTTGATGATCCAATGGTAATTATCGAAACAGAGGAATAATAAAAATCATATGATATCAAAAATACTTATAGCTAATAGAGGCGAGATCGTATCCCGCATAATAAAAACCTGTAAAGAGATGAATATATCAACAGTTGCAGTTTATTCTGAGGCTGATAAGCAAGCACCTTATCTTGAAGATGCTGATGAAACAGTATTAATTGGACCTGCAAATCCAGTTCAAAGCTATCTGAATTTTGAAACAATCATTGATGCTGCCAGGCAAACCAATGCCGAAGCTTTGCATCCCGGATATGGGTTTCTATCTGAACGGGGAACATTTGCAGAAGCAGTACAACAAGCAGGAATTATCTGGATGGGTCCTTCTCCGCAGGTTTTAAAAGCCATTAGTTCAAAATGTTACTGCCGAAAGCTGGTTGACGAAGTACAGGTACCCGTGATTCCAGGAACCCTTGATCTTGTTCAAAATGCAAATGATGTCATTGATTACGGTAACAATCACGTCTGGCCCGTATTTATCAAACTGGATAAAGGTGGTGGCGGTAAGGGTATTGAAAGGGTGAATGGTGAAAATGATGCGGATGAAGTGTTCCAGCGAGCCAAAAGTATTGGGGAGATGGCGTTTGGTTCAGGTGACTGCTATATCGAAGAGATAGTTGAAAACTCCCGCCACATAGAAATTCAGTTTCTGGCAGATCAGCACGGAAATTGTGTCTGCCTTGGTGAACGTGAATGTTCGGTTCAGCGCAGGCATCAAAAAATTATTGAGGAGGCTCCCTCTTTAGTTGTTACAAAAAATGATCGAAGTATGCTTTTTGACCGGACAGTAAAAATTGTACAGAAAATGGGTTACTATGGAGCTGGCACAATTGAATTCTTACGTTCGGAAGACGGCAATTACTATTTTATGGAAATCAATGCGCGTTTGCAGGTGGAGCATCCGGTAACTGAATACTTGACAGGTGTTGATATCGTCAAATGGCAAATATTAATTGCATCTAAAAAGACACTTGACTTCACCCAACAGACTGTGAAGTTTGATGGTCATGCTATTGAAGCCAGAGTTTATGCAGAAGATCCTGAGACATTTATCCCGTCTCCGGGAACTATTACAGATCTGAAATTTCCAGAACAGGACCCTAAAATTCGTATCGACCATGCATTAAAAGCAAATGCTGTTGTTCCACCTTATTATGACCCTATGCTTGCCAAGGTGATTGCGTGGGATATAGACCGCAAAAGTGCTTCAAATCGTCTTATTAAAGCATTGACCGAATTTCAAATCAAAGGTGTAAAAACAACCATACCAGTAAATCTGAAGATTTTGAAAAGTATGGAATATCAAGAGGGTAATATAGATACCAGTTTTATCGACAATTCACTATAATTGAGAAAGGAATAGTTGTGTTATATTTAGCAGCAGACTATTCATTTTTTCAATGGAGAGCTTTTTATACTCTAACTATAGTATGAGAAATGGGTAATAAATATGTTTTTTCTAAAACATTATCAGATCATCACAATACAGCACTCCAAAGCGTGTTGAAAAATTAATTCATCAGGAGATATTAAAATGTCACAATTGAGTCAAGATTTATTGAAAAGAAGAGTGAAAAATATCCCCCAGGGTCCTTTTAATACAACCCTCGCCTTTATCAAAGATGCTAAAGGTGCAAGCATGGTTGATGTGGAAGGTAAAAAGTATATAGATTTTGCAGGCGGGATTGGTGTAAACAATGTTGGGCACAGCCATCCTAAAGTAGTGAAAGCCATAAAAGATCAGGCAGACTCATTCATTCACACCTGTTTTCATGTTGCCATGTATGAATCCTATGTTGAGCTTGCAGAAAAATTAAATGATCTGGCCCCGGGCGATTCTCAAAAAATGACCATGTTTGCAAATTCAGGTGCGGAAGCTGTTGAAAACGCAGTCAAAGTTGCCCGTTATGCCACTAAAAGAAGCGGTATTATCTGCTTTGAAAATGCCTTTCATGGCAGAACCCAGCTTGCCATGAGCCTTACCAGCAAGGTAAAACCCTATAAATTCAATTTCGGGCCATTTGCACCGGAAATTTACAGGATGCCTTATGCATATTGTTATAGATGTCCATTTAACCTTGAGCATCCTTCCTGTGGCACAGCCTGTGCAGATTATCTTGAAGATTTTTTCATCAGCAATGTTGCTCCTGAAAACACGGCTGCAGTAATTGCTGAAACCATCCAGGGAGAGGGCGGGTTTGTAACACCTCCACCTCAATATTTTCCAAAACTTAAGAAAATTTGTGCCAAGTATGAAATACCTCTGATAATTGATGAAATCCAGACAGGTGCCGGCAGAACAGGTAAGTTTTTTGCCATAGAGCACTGGGGGATTGAACCGGATATTATTACCATGGGAAAAAGTTTTGCCGGCGGTATGCCCTTAAGTGCTGTGACCGGAAAAGCAAGTCTCATGGAAGTTCCCCATGTCGGTGGTCTTGGCGGCACTTATGGCGGTAACCCTGTTTCCTGCAAGGCTGCCCTTGCGGTTCTGGATATTTTGATTGAAGATAAACTTATAGAAACTGCTCAAAACTTAGGCGAGACCCTGTGGGAAAGATTTAAATCTCTCCAGAAAAATCATGAAATCATCGGTGATGTCAGAGGCAAAGGTCCCATGCTGGGTCTTGAACTTGTTAAGGACAGGCACACCAAAGAACCAGCCGCAGAAAAGGCTAAAAAGCTGACCCAGCTCTGTTATGAAAAAGGGTTGATCATTCTTTCCTGTGGAAATTATGGTAATGTTATCAGAACTCTTATGCCACTTGTTATAACAAAAGAGGAATTGGATACCGGGCTTTCAATACTTGAAGAGAGTTTTTGTGAACTGGAAAAACAATAAAGGTCAAATTCAATGAAAGGATATTTTTTTAAATTATTAAAGATTGATGTGACCAGGAAAACCTACCATATTGAGGATATTGACCAAAGCATAATGGAGGCTGGTATAGGGGGTAAGGGTCTTGGCACACAATTATTGCTGGATAATAATCCTCCCGGGGTTGACCCTCTGGGACCTGATAACCATCTGATCATTGCCTCGGGCCCTCTTTCCGGAAGTTCCCTGTACGGATCATCAAGGTATGGTATATTTGCCAAATCACCTTTAACTCAAATTTATGCTGAATCTTATTCCGGGGGAAGCTTTGCAGGGCCTTTGAGTAATACCGGATTTGATGCAGTTATCATTAAAGGCATTTCAGAAAACCCTATCTGGATTGAAATCAATTCTGATAAAGTTATTTTCCATGATGCAGAAAAAATTTGGGGCAGGGATACCTTTGAGACAGAAAAGTATCTGAAAAAGAGGTCCAAAGGCAAGCATTCCGGGATTATGGTCATAGGGCCAGCCGGAGAAAACCTTGTCCGCTTTGCAGTTGTTAAAAATGATAAGCACAGGGTTGCGGGCAGAACCGGGATGGGTGCAGTTTTCGGATCTAAAAGGATTAAAGGACTTGTCTGCTATGGTGATAAAAAGCGAACCTTTCATGATCCTGAAGGCATAAAAAAATATAAAAAAGAGATGCTGGGTCGTCTGAAAAACGACAAGGTAGTTCGGGCCTACCGTAACATGGGAACTCCCATGATGGTAGATATAATGAATAATGTGGGTGCATTTCCCACAAAATACTGGAAGCAGGGAAAGTTTGCAAAAAAAGACAATATAAATGCCTCGGCCATGGCAGAAAAACTTCTTCCCAGGCCCCATGCCTGCAAAGACTGTTTTCTTGGATGCGGAAAAAATGTAGAAGTCCAGCAGGGCAGACATAAAGGGCTTAAACTGGAAGGCCCGGAATATGAAACCATATATGCCTTTGGCGGCTTGTGCATGATAGATGAAATAGAAGAGATTGCCTATTTAAACCAACTTTGTGACACTCTTGGCATTGATACAATTTCATCGGGAAATCTTGCAGCCTTTGCCATTGAAGCCTCAAAACAGGGAAAAATCAATGAAAAACTTGAGTATGGATCAGCCGATAATGTCATCAGTCTGATCCAGAAAATTGTTAAAAGAGAGGGAGTTGGCAAAATACTGGCAGAAGGAATAAAATCGGCTGCCGAAGAACTTAACATGCAAGACTATGCTGTCCATGTAAAGGGAATGGAACCTGCTGGCTATGACCCGAGAATCTTAAAGGGCATGGGGCTAGCCTATGCTGTCAGTGAAAGGGGTGCCTGTCATCTGAGAACAACGTTTTACAAGGCTGAACTAAGCGGCATGATAGAACCTGACACAATTGACAATAAAGTCGAATTGTTCATTGATTTTGAAGATCGATGCACCCTGTTTGATTCATTTATACTGTGCCGTTTTTTCAGGGATTTATACCCGTGGGAAGAGCTGTCAAAGCTGTTGTATCTGACTACGGGCATTACCTTTGATCAAGACAGGCTTACATCAATTGCAGCAAAGATTAAAGATAATACCAGGCGTTTTAATCTCAGAGAAGGGTTAACGTCAAAAGATGATACCCTGCCGCCCAGGCTACTTAACCATAAGCTTGAGGGGGATAAGGGGATCACAAAAGGCGAGCTTCAAAAACTTGTATCAGATTATTATAAAATAAGGGGCTGGGATGCTAAAGGTATTCCCAAAAACAGGTAAAATATTCTCTTGTTTTTTATGACAGGATTTCAGGTTATAAATCAGATGATTCAATAACTTTAAGGGCTGTTTTTTCAAGTGCTGCTACACCAAATATCAGCATTGCAAAGCGCTTGTTGTCAGTAATTTTATGAAAATATCTGTAATAAATCTGCTGGGCAATGACAGCAAGGCGAAACAGGCCAAAGCAGTAATAAAAATCAAACTGCCGCGTACTCCTGCCTGTCTGCTTTTCATAATAATCCAGTATTTCCCGGCGTGTAAAAGCTCCAGGCATATTAGTGGGCATGGTGCGCATCATCTGGATATCATCTGGATCATTTTTTTCCACCCAATAGGCAAGGGAATTGCCAAGATCCATCAAAGGGTCACCATAGGTTGTCATTTCCCAGTCAAGAACACCAATTATTTTTTCAGTCTGGCCAGGATCTAAAACCACGTTATCAAATTTATAGTCATTGTGTACAATTGTGGGATGCTCTGTATCCTGCACCATTTTATCTTTCAGCCATGCCATGATAACTTCACAATCTGGCGCATCCTCAGTTTTTGCTTTTCTATATCGTTTGCTCCACCCTTCCACCTGGCGCTGGACATAACCTCTTGGTTTCCCGATAACATCAAGTCCTGTTTTTTCCACATCAATGCCGTGGATATCTATAAGCAGATCTATTAGGTTGACGCACAACTGCTTTGCCTCTCCTGCCAAAAAGGAGAGCTCTTGGGGCAAATTTTTTCGTAAAATAATGCCGGAGAGTTTATCCATAATGAAAAAAGGAGAGCCGATAATTGATGTATCTTCGGTATATGCCAGGGGTTCAGGGCAATATGGGAAAACAGGATATATGGCTTTAAGAATCTTGTATTCCCTCTCCATATCATGACCTGCCTCTACTTTTGCTCCAATTGGAGGACGGCGCAGCACCATCTGTCTGCCATCCATGTCAATCATATATGTTAAATTGGAAAACCCACTGGGAAACTGGGTTATTGTTATCTCTCCTGCAAGACCCTGGATATTCTCCTGTAAAAAATTTTTTACTGCAATGGGGTCAATTTCTTCGCCAGATCTAATTTTTCCTGCCTTATCTGTAACTGCCATAATATTTCTCTCCACTATTTTCAAACTGAATATCTTCTTAATATCCGTTTTGCGAGAGATGATTTATGCACCTCATCTGCGCCATCATAGATTCTTGCAGCCCGCTCATGGCGGTAGAAAAAAGCAAGTATGGTATCATCGGTCATGCCAAGACCTCCATGAACCTGCAAAGCTCTGTCAACTATGTTGTTCATGGTATTTGCCACCACAAATTTAATCATGGATATGCTGTCCCTTGCCTTTTTTGCTCCCATGGTATCAATCTGCCAGGCAGAATTAAGTGTCAAAAGCCTTGCTGCCTGGAGCTCTGTGGCAGATTCTGCAACCCAGTTCTGGATAGTCTGTTGGGTTGCAAGCGTCTTGCCCGAAGGTGAAATAACCCGTTCATTGGCCCGTTTGCACATAAGATCAAGTGATCTCCGGCATATTCCCAGCCATCGCATGCAGTGATGAATTCGTCCCGGACCCAGACGATCCTGGGCAATTACAAAGCCGTGCCCCTCCTGCCCCAGCAGATTTTTTTGGGGCACTCTGCAGGATTCGAAAAGGATTTCTGCATGGCTGAAATAATCACTTCCTTCATGACCCATTACAGGAATATTTCTTACCATATTAAAACCTTTTGTATCACAGGGTACAATAATCATGCTTGCCTTAAGATAGGTTGAGGCTTCAGGATTTGTCACAACCATTGCAATGGCAAAATCAGCTCCATCTGCTGCTGTTGTATACCATTTATGACCATTAATGATATAATCATCTCCATCCTTGACTGCTGTGGATTCCAGCATTACAGGATTTGATCCCGGCATATCAACCTCTGTCATGGCAAAGCATGATCTAATTTTACCCTCTACAAGGGGATTGAGATAACGCTGTTTCTGTTCCTTTGTCCCATGCTCGTGCAAAACTTCAACATTCCCTGCATCAGGAGCCTGGCACCAGAATACATAATGCCCCAGGGGAGATCGCCCCAATGCTTCGGAAACAAGACCATGTTCAAGCAGAGAAAGCCCCATGCCTCCACATTCAGTGGGGAAATTGGGAGCCCACAATTCCATTTTTTTTACTATATCCTGTTTTTCCTGAAGCACAGGCAGCAGATCTTTGAAATCTTTTACCAGAAATTCCGGCTCAAGTGGAATAAGTTCTTTTTCCACAAATTCATTAATCATATCCACAATGGCCTTAATCTTATCTGAAATTATAAAATCCATTTATATCTCCTTTTTTCTTTTTTTTAATAACTCTCCAGGTTTTTCCAGAACAGAAAATCAGTATTCTCTGTCTGCCTTGCATTTTAAAAAAGCCTGGATAAACTCAACTGCATCTTCAACAATGCAGAAGTCTGAATGGCGAAATATCGGGGCATGGGGATTACTGTTAATACTGACCACAAATTGGGTGTCTTTCATACCTGCAAGATGCTGGGAAGAGCCTGAAATCCCGCAGGCAATATAAAGCTTTGGAGTAACCACTGCACCTGTAATACCCACCTGATGTTCATATCCAATCCAGCCTGTGTCCACAAGTGGTCTGGATGCACCAACTGCTGAAAAAGAAAAACATTTTGCAAATTGAAAAATTTTTTCAAGATTCTCTTTTTCCCCAATACCACGGCCGGCAGATACAATGATATCAGCCTGTTTCAAAACCTTGTTTTCACAGGCTTTTTTTATAATCCGTTTATGGCAGATGCTTCCTGAGCTGTCAGATCCAAAATCAAAAGGAGCCTCAAATATATCCATCTGCCCTTTTTTTATATTTTCATGTGCATCAAATTTAAAAATACCAGGCATAATGGTTAAAACCACAGGAATACCAGGTACTGGTCTTAGAATCATGTTCTGGTTATTACTCAATACTGACCGCGAATAAATCAAACCTTTATGATCTGATTTTATTTTATTGACACCTGAAATAGATGCTGCCTTTAACCGGATTGCAAGGCCCGGAGCAAAATCTCTGCCCTGTGATGTATGAGCAGTAAGGATATGTGACGGTTCCATATTTTTTATCAACCAGCTTAAGGCCTGTTTATACACATCACTGTCATACCCCATGCAACCGGGAATTTTAAGCCCGATAACATCCACTCCGGTTTGTTCTGCAATCTTGTCAGCAAGAGATAAAGGATCATCTGAAAGAGTAATAATTTTAATCAGACCGGAGTTCTCCAAATCCATAATTCTGCGTGCTGCAGCTACAAGCTCCCAGGTAACAGGCCTGATCATCTCCTCAAAAATTTCAGCAATTACCAATATATGCTTCATACCAGATTCTTTTCCTGCAAAATAGAGAGCAGTTCTCCTGCCTTGTCAATCAGTGACCCTCTCAGGAGGTGGCCGCTTCTTGTCTTCTCTGGATATTCCATTGAGACAAAGGTCTCTCTTGCCCTGACCGGTTCAGCCTCTCCTGGAAAAAGTTCAGCTTCGTTAAAGGTAACAATCTCTTTTTTCCCTGCTGTCAGCATCTTAGAGAGAGTCGGATATCTTGGAGTATTTATGCCCGCCTGGATTGTCAGCACTGCAGGAAGCGTAATGCTCAGACAATCCCGGAATCCGTTTTCCATCTCCTGCTCCACTTCAATTGAATGATTCTCAAGTGTCAGGTTAGTTTTCACTACATTTGTAACACAGGGGAAGCCCAGCATTTCGGCAAGCATGGGGCCTGTCTGCCCTGCCATCAAATCCTGGGACATAATTCCGGTTAAAATCAGATCATATGATCTCTTTTTTGCCACAACAGCCAATTTTGATGCTGTCTCAAAAGAAGAGATATATTCATAATCTCTGGTGACAATATGATATCCCCTGTCCGCACCAACCCCAAAAGCTCTTTTGATAATTTTTGAAGATTCTAATGGACCGATAGTAACAACATCCACAGCAGCCAAATCAATTCCCTGGTTTTCAAACTCCTGCTTTAACAAGATTGCCTCTTCAAGGGCATGGGCATCAAACCTGCTGATATCTTTGCTGTCACTGAGCTGTTTAATACAAATTAGAATTTTCATTTAATATTAATCATTCACAGTCAAATTCCCTTGAAGTTACAGTGTGTTCCATCCTCTGAATACGACGTTCAATATTCTCAAATTTTCTTTTTATTCTCTGAATGGCTGATTGCCTTGAATGAGTATATGAATCATAAAACTCCTCATCTTTTTCACTGCGTAAAGGGGTTACCGGTTCCACTTTTAAAAGCAGGCCTGCAACGATATAAATAACACCTATGGGCCAGAAACCTGTAATCAAGAATAGAAGAAAAGCTATAACTCTCACCCAGAATACATTTAAGTCAAAGAACTCTGCAAAACCACGGCATACACCCATCAAAATACCTTTTCTGGATCTATAGACTCCCCTGCTTGAGGTCATGGTTTCAATTTTGTCTCTGAATCTGTTATATCGACTTTTGCAGGTTTTGAACTTAAAGTTGTGCTTATGCCTATAATTTCGTCTCATTTGTTAAATTCCTCTCTTTGGCGATCCATTAATATTGTTTCAAGCGCTTCAATCCGTTCCTCCATTTTTGACAGCCCATAATAAATATCCTGGATCATCTTAGTCTCTTCGGCATTGGCTTTTTTCTCTTTTTTAGACAGTCCCCCTGTTTTAGAAACCTTGATTATGCCCATGATAATTAATCCAATGGTAGCTATTAAGAGTATTACGCCTCCAATGCTTATTCCTATGATAAGTGCACCGGTCATGATTTATTTACTCCAATATGGTTAATGTCTGCTGTTTATGCATCAATAGTTTCATTGTTTTTTGAAGATGGAGATGATTTTAATTTATCAAGTTCTGCCTCAATATCATCATCTGCCTCCAGAGCATCAAACTCATCTTCAAGTTTAGCAGGTCTGCCATAATTTACAAGATCTGCCTCTGCCTCCATTCTTTCAATATGATTTTCAAGTGTTTCAAATTTCTGCATTATCTCAATGCTGTCTGCACGTCGAATTTCCTCCTGGGCATTTTTTTTACTCTTTGCCCGGATATGCCTTTGAACCAGAAGACGCTGTTTTTCCCTTGCAGATTTAAGTTTATTTTCAAGCTCTTCAATATCATTTCTGTATTGATCAACAATGGAGCCAAGTTCGATTAATTCTTCCTCAACTGTCTCAGCTTTTTGAGCATAAATTCTTTTTTGCTGAAGTGCCTGTCTGGCAAGATTGTCTTTTCCTTTTTCCACTGCAAGTTTTGCCTTTTTAACCCAGAAATTTTCTTTTTCAACCATACCATCAAAAAGTCTTTCAACTTTTTTCTGCTCTGCGATTGTACTGGCACAGGATGACTTGATTTCTATAAGGGTATCTTCCATCTCTCTGATCATAAGTTTGATTAATTTTTCCGGATCTTCTGCATTGTCCAGCATGGCATTCATGTTTGATGCGATAATGTCTTTAAATCTTGTAAAAATTCCCATTTTTATTCTCCTTATTGTTCTGTTTTTATATTAAAAAAAAATATTTTGTTTTTCAATCTATCAGGCTTAAAAGCATTTTGCATGCCATGCGGGTCCAGACTTTTAAATATCTTTCAATTCCAATAAGTTATCTTTGTTGACATAGCAACAAGATATATGTTAATATTCCCAATTAATAGTTAAATTAGCTATTAATTGGTAAATATAACCAAATATAAAAATAATTTTCAGGAGCAGGAGTGATTTTTCAAAACCAGGATCAGGAAATAGGCAAAAAAATTTCAATACCTGAAGCACTGGGCCAGTCAGAAGCCTTTATCGAGTTCCAGGAGCAGATATCAAAAGTGGCACCCATTGAACGTCCTGTGCTGATACTTGGTGAGCGTGGTACGGGAAAGGAGCTTGCAGCATCCAGGATACATTTTTTATCCAAACGATGGCAAAAGTCTTTAATTACCCTTAATTGTTCTGCATTAACGCCGGCTTTAATTGGATCAGAGCTTTTCGGGTATGAAAAAGGAGCATTTACAGGTGCAGTGTCCCGGCAGCAAGGCAGATTTGAAAAAGCATCCGAGGGCACTCTTTTCCTCGATGAGATCGGAACAATTCCCATGGAAGTGCAGGAAAAAATTTTAAGGGCGGTTGAGTATGGGAATTTTGAAAGAGTAGGCTCATCACAACCTATTCATGTTGATGTCCGTATTGTTGCTGCAACAAATATTGACCTTGCCTTTGCAGCACACTCTGGTGAATTTAAGCAGGATCTCCTGGACAGACTCTCTTTTGAAGTAATCTATGCTCCTCCTTTAAGGAATAGAAAAGAAGATATTTTAATTCTGGCAAGCCATTTTGCAGCAAGAATGGCTTTTGAACTCGGGCGCGATGACATCCCCGAGATCTCATCACAGGCTTTACTGGCACTTGAATCATATCCATGGCCGGGTAATGTCAGAGAGTTAAAAAATGTTATAGAGCGTGCTGTGTATAAATCATCTTCCAATAAAATTATTGAAATTTCTTTTAACCCGTTTAACGACCCCTATGACAGCACTTTGGAAAACAGACAAATTAGAAAAAATATAGAAAACAAAAACAAGGTATTGGAAGATAATACCAGCACGTCTGCCGTACACTCTGAAACTGTTCTTAACAAAATTTTAAAAAAACCTTTAAAAGAAGCTGTGAAAGAACTTGAACAGCACATGTTGCAGACCGCGTTAAGAGAAAGCCGGTATAACCAGAAAATAGCTGCGGACATGCTTGGGCTTTCATATGACCAGCTTCGCGGTATAAAAAGAAAGTATAAAAATTGAAGTATTGGTATTATGTAACAACCTGTCGTAAATTACTTAAAATAGTTTGAATTTTATTTATTATTTTGATATGGAATTTTAGGATCTTTTCTTCCCCATTCTTTTATTTGATGTGCACTGCTGAGAAACACTTTAGTTTTTTAAAATTTATTCAAAAAAAGGATTGTCCCATGAAATGCCCTGAATGCAAGTTTCAAAACCCTGAAGGAATAAAATTCTGCGGTGAGTGCGGCACAAAACTGGAAAAAAAATGCCCCAAATGTGGTTTCATAAATCCTTTGCAGTTTAAATTCTGCGGTGAGTGCGGGTTTGGTTTAAGACAGGCTTTGGCCGCTTCTTCAGAAACATCATCACCTGCTTCAAAGGAAATCAATTACAGAGAACCCAACTCCTACACTCCAAAACATCTTGCCAGTAAAATTCTTACCTCAAAAACCTCCATTGAAGGAGAAAGAAAATTTGTAACTGTTCTGTTTGCAGATGTTGCAGATTATACATCCATGTCAGAACAGCTTGATCCTGAAGAGATCCATCAGATAATGGATGGCTGCTTTAAAATCCTCATGGAGGAGATCCATAAATATGAGGGTACAATCAACCAGTTTACAGGTGACGGGGTAATGGCCCTGTTTGGTGCGCCTGTAACCCATGAAGATCATGGTCTGAGAGCCTGTCGCGCTGCTATAACAATTCAAAAAGCTTTTGAAGAATACAGCCGGAATCTGCAGTCAAGATTCAATGTTCAATTCAGAATGCGCATTGGGATCAATTCCGGTCTTGTGGTTGTAGGCTCCATTGGTGATGATCTTCGCATGGATTATACAGCAGTGGGTGATACCACAAACCTTGCCGCCCGCATGGAATCTCTGGCAGAGCCAGGGACAATTTTACTCTCTTTTAATACTTACAAACTTGTAAAAGAGTTTTTTGAGATTAAATCAAAGGGTGAAGTTAAAGTAAAAGGTAAGGAAAAACTGCAGAAGATATTTCAACTTATCAAACCAGGAGGCGCTCAAACAAGGATTCATGCCTCCATTGCAAAAGGCCTGACGCGATTCGTGGGCAGGAAGAATTCAATGGGCTCTCTTACCGAGGCATTTGAATATATCAGATCAGGATCAGGTCATGTTGTTGGAATAATTGGTGAAGCAGGGGTTGGAAAATCAAGACTGCTGCTGGAAATGGTGAACAGACTGCCTGAAGATGATTTCCAATATCTTGAGGGACGATGCCTGCAATACGGCGGTTCAATGCTCTATCTGCCCATACTGGATATTCTAAGATCTATTTTCAACATCCAGGATGATGATAAAGAGTTCCAGATTAAACGAAAAATCAGTGATGTTATCACAGGTATTGATGAGAAATTTATCAGTTTGGCTCCTTCATTCCAGGATATTTTATCACTGAAAGTTGATGACAAAGAGTATGTAAAACTTGAACCAAAAGAGAAAAGAGAAAAAACCTTTGAAGCAATTCGCAATCTATTGATAAAAATGTCCCAGAACAAACCCCTTGTAATGGCCATTGAGGATCTTCACTGGATAGATAAAACATCCCAGGAATTTTTGAACTATCTCATGGACTGGCTGGCAAATACACCAATACTGCTGATTCTTCTCTACCGCCCTGAATATACCCATCAATGGGGAAGCAAATCCTTTTATACTAAGATAGGCCTTGATCAACTGGGATTGAGCTCAAGTGGAGAACTTATCAAAGCAATTCTTGAAGAGGGTAAAGTTGCTCCTGAACTGAGGCAGTTAATTTTAAACCGCTCTGCCGGCAATCCTCTGTTCATGGAGGAATTCACCAACACCCTTCTTGAAAACGGCTCCATTGAAAAGCAGAATGATTTTTACACCATAAATTGTAATCCTGAAGATATTAAAATACCTGATACTATCCAGGGAATAATTGCTGCAAGGCTTGACCGCCTGGAAGAGAATCTTAAAAGAACCATGCAGGTAGCCTCGGTTATTGGCAGGGATTTTGCCTTTAAACTGCTTCAAAGCATTACAGGAATGAGAACCGAATTAAAATCATATCTTCTCAATCTCCAGGGTCTTGAATTTATCTATGAAAAAAATCTCTTCCCGGAACTTGAGTATATTTTTAAACATGCCCTGACCCAGGAAGTTGCCTACAACAGCCTGCTGCAGAAAAGAAGAAAAGAGATCCATGAAAAAATCGGCATGGCAATTGAAGAACTATATCCTGCAAGGCTTGAAGAGTTTTATGAGATGCTGGCATACCATTACTGCAAGAGTGATAATGGTAAAAAAGCTGTTCACTATTCTAAATTTGCCGGGGAGAAGGCAGCAAAAAACTTTGCCCACTGGGATGCCTATTACTTTTTTAAGGATGCATTTGATTTTCTTGGGAAAAAACCTGATTCCTCAGAAAACAAAAGAGAAAAAATAGAAGTTCTTGATTCAATGATACAGCCCTTAGTTTATGTCGGGATGCCTGATGAAGCTCTATGGGCTATTGAAAAAAAAATTGAGATTGGTAAACAATTAGAAGACAATATTGTTGTTGCCAGGTCTTATATTGCAAAAGCAACTTACTATTCTTATCAAGGGAATAATAAACTGGCTGTGAAGTCTACTAAATTAGCTTTTGATGAAGCAAAGGCAAGTCAAAATTTAGATTTGATAGTTGTGAGTTCATGTGCCCTATCCCTGGCTTATAATACAGAAGGTGAATATTTAAAAATTGTTGAATTAGCACCGGAAATTATTGAAATGATAGAAAAAAGCAATAGAAAATCTAGTTCTTTTTCCTATCCAATTGACCCTTATTCACTGCTTTCCTTAAATTGCGGTTTGAGTATGGTAGTTACAGGCTTTTTTGAACAAGGCACTAAGTATTTAAAAACAGGACTTGATAATGCATATGAAACCAATCATTTAATGACTATTGGCTATAGCGAACTTTACTATGGGATAATGCTTGAAGCAAAAGGAGATTGGGAATTATCAATACAGCATTTAAAATCAGGCATAAAACAGTGCCAAAAGGCAAATTTTATTATTTCGGAGGCTCTTTGTTTGTGCTGCATGGGTTACGCAAATTCCATGCTTGGAGATTTTACTATTGGAAAAAAGAATGTAAATAAGGGAATTCAGCTTTACAAAAAAAGTGGCATTGAAATGACTTTATCTCTTGCATATCTCTACTCAATTGCACCTTATTTTGAATCAGATGATCTTCAAAATGCCAGGACTTTTGCGAAAGAATGTCTAAGATTGTCCCAAAAAAACAATGAAAAGAATATTGAAGGGCGGGCATTGGTTTGGATGGGAAGGATAGTAGGAAAAACAGAATTAGATCATCATAATAAAGCAGAAAAATATATCTTTGAGGGAATAAAAATCCTGCAGAAATTGAAGGTAAAACCATATCTTGCCCAATCATATTTATCTTTTGGAGAACTCTACTCAGACTTCAATGAAAATGATAAAGCCATTGAAAATTTAAAAACAGCAGAGGCCATGTTTCAGGAGATGGGAATGGACTTCTGGTTGAATAGGACACAAAACTTGCTGGCAGAATTGTAATAACGGTCCCATATATTTATCCTAAAAAAGAATGATTTTAAAAAGGAAGATAGGCAACACCTATGATGAGCGCCTTCTGGACTAATACAATCATCAAATCTTTATCTTTATGGACAATAGCATATGGAACAGGCAGTCTTGTTTTTTATAAGAATGTCAAGGTCAACTATACCAGAAAGATAAATCATTTTGCTCTCTTTTTTCTGCCCATGTA
>JAQIBP010000149.1 GCA_027858995.1 Deltaproteobacteria bacterium
ATCAGTTTTCTTAATAATGCGGGCTCGGATTCTTTCAATGTTTCATCCGGCAGGACGGTATGTTCAGGTCTGGATTTAAGCTTTCGTTTTCCTGAAGCATTTTTGATTTTGTCCTGGGGGTAGATGGACGCAATTTTTTTGCCTGTTCTTTGGTCCATGAGCCAGGCTATGGACTTATCCCAGTTGGTAAAACAGACATACAATTGCGGGATATGGTGGAATCGGGAAGGAATCTCAAACCTTATTCCATTGATTGACACGGTACCGTCAGATTTTCGCTGCTTTCTGGATTCGCAGACCGTAAAGGCGAACCGCATTTGTTCTTCATCCGGTGCCGGCCGGGAAACATCTTTGCTTTCAATCATGCGTTGAACAGGAGACGTGCCGATATCACTATGCCTGGTTTTGTTATATTCCATCTCGATCCAGGCCTGACTGCTGTGATTAAGATATTCCAAAGTTAAAGGATCTATCCGGGTCAGCATGGCCATCAAGCGACCTTCAAGGGTACCCCAAAAGGCTTCCTGCTTACCATTTTGATACGGGCTATAAGGCAGTGTCGTCTCATGAAGTATTCCTGATTTTTTAAGCCCGTTGCAAAACTCATGGGCAGTCATGGCAGCACCGTTGTCCGTCATCAGTGCCCTGGGAAGCCCTCTTTTGAAAAAGGCCTGGGTCAAACCATGAATCAAATCCTGGGTTGTTTCACCTAAATACCATTGAATGTGGCAGCACAGACGTGAATGGTCATCCAGAATACACAACGCTTTGGGCGTGTGCCAATGGCCGTCGGCATCCACCACCCGCAGACTGCATACATGAAAATCCAGATGCCACAGACTGTGGACATATTCTGCTTCATATCCACGAATTTCATGGCTTTCAAACCGCTGTGCAGCAGCTTTCATACCAGCTGTCTGATTTTTCTTTGGCGATGTTTTTTTGGCCCACCCCCTTTCAACCATCCGCCGTCTGACACTTGCATAGGAAGGGATCTGCACAGGATCATCCTTTTCCTGGATCTGGGCAGCAAGATTATCTGCGTGAAGTTTATAACTCCAGCTAGGATAGGTTCTGTATTGTCGACCCAGTATCCGGATAAGTTCAGACGTAAACACGATTGAACCACCGTAGTCTGAACGGACTTTTCGCCCCAAAGCAATAATTGGATCCTGGGCGTTTTTGGCTTTGTAATACCAGCTTTCAATGGTTGAAAAATGAAAAATCGTTGATTTATCCGTAATGGGATGGGTGTAAATCTGATGGGACAGTCTTTCCAATTCCTTGCGCAACTCTCCCTTGGCCGGCGGATTTGCAAGCAAACCGCCAACGACTGAAAAGCGAAATAAAGCCCATTTATCAATTGGGCTTTGGGTTTTACTGTTCATAGGCCGGGTCCTTTCTATTTTGAGTTAAAATTTCAGCAAAATGCTGATAGAAATCCTGGCACATTTAATAAAACAGATGAATTGCGAAAGCCATGTCCATCTTCTGCGTGAAATTACCCATCCCTGATTTTTTGTGATATTTCACTGCCTTGGGATAAAAACTTTAGACAGGATATCAATGCTTTTTCGATGTTTGATTGTTGCTGCAGATAGAAATTGATCAGACTGCCGGGAAGGTGGGCATTTTTTACAATTGCTGACACACGTCCCCGGATTTTTTTCCATTGAACGCTTACAGGAAAAGTGTTTTCAAAAAAATGTATCCATCTTTTGAGGGTATTACTGGATATCCCCATCTTCCTGGCAAGCTCGGAGATCGTCATATTTTGGATTTTGTTCTGCCAGTCCGACACAATTGTTAAAATAGCCGCATACCAGTATACTTTTCTGCCCAGGAAACGGCAGGATGGCGGGATCAATCGACGTCGGCAGCCTTCTTTGCCGCAGCACAAACTAAATTGCAAAAAATATTCTTCAGGTACCCCGTCAGGTTCTCCTCTGGGTTTGCGAAAATAATTGGCATAATGCAACGGCCCCTGGCAATAAGGGCACCGTTTTTGTCTATACTCTTCGGCTGTTGCCAGATCTATTTTATAAAGATCCAAAAAAAGACTTTCATTTTTTAGAACTTTTGATACCATATCTCCTGCCCTGTTTATGTTGGGGGCTGGGCAGGAGTTCCTTGGTTATTTGCAAGATAAAAGGGGGAACTTCTGCCTCAAACCTTGCATATCTAGCAAATTTTTCTCAATTTTTCCATGATTTTTTGTGATCGGTCTCAGCTGGGCCAGTTCGGACTTGAGGTGGAACCGACTAAGACCAAAGTGATGGAGTTTGGGAGATTTGCTGTCCAGAATGCCAAGAGACTGGGAAGAAAGGCTGAGACTTTTGATTTTCTTGGTTTAACCCATTATTGCGGTACTAAAAGGGACGGCAAAGGGTTTCGTATGAAACGGGCGACTGCCCGCAAGAAGTTTGTCGCTAAACTGAAGATCTTTAAGGACTGGCTGAAGAAGGCCAGGATTATGAAAACCAAGGATCTCTGGAAAACAGCTAAAGCCAAATTGATAGGCCACTACAACTACTACGGTGTAACTGACAACCTGCCCGGAATCGTACGGTTTGGGGAAGAAGTGAAAAAGCTGCTGTTTAAGTGGCTGAACCGTAGAGGGAAGAGGAACTGCCTCAATTGGGAAAAGTTTAATAAAATGCTGGAGCGATTTCCTCTACCGAAACCACGAATAAGGGTCAGTATGTTTGGCTTCTCAGTGAATTGACTATGTGAGGAGCCGTGTGCGTAAATAGCGCAAGCACGGTTCTGAGAGGGGCTGGTGACAACGGTGAGAACAATGCAAAACCGGGCAAGGCACGTAGTAGCCGCGTGCGGCAAGGCGTTAATGAAAGACTCGATGGAGATGTATTGTTTTCACGGGAGAAGCCAGTCTACTCGACTATTCCAACTTTCTATAAACATTATTTCCATCCTTTTTGGACATTTATTTCGGACATGGGAAAATGCCTGGTATTCAGAGTATAGATACACCCTCCTGTCTGCATCACAGTAGCAGCAAGAATTGCATCATTGACGTCAATCCCATGACTTGGGTTCCATTTACGATACAATGCCCCGGCTGCATCAACAATCCTTTGATCCACTGATTCTGTTTTAATCCGTGATAAAAATAATTTTGTCCCATTTTCTTCTTCAGGCCTCATAAAGAAAATAACTTCTGCGCGTTGCATAGCTCCTGTATAGAAATCGTAACGCTCTTGATCCCGAAGTCGCATTAGCAAATGTTTGGCTTTCTTTTCTCCTCGGAGATGCCAAATAAGAATATCCGAATCAATATAGGCTCTCATTAATTATGCCTTTTCATTGATTTATTAAAAGCTGAACGAGCGGTTGAAATACTTTCTTCGGGTGTTTCTGATCTTTTCCAAGCACCACAGGTAGTTTCAAAAGCATCAATTTTTTCCTTTAAACCAGTCTGCTCTGAATACAGCCGGATAGCTGCTTCAATAATGGCTTTCTTGGAAGTATTAAGTTCATGGGCTAATATACCTACTTGTTGTATGACTGACTCATCTACTCGTGCTGATAAAATCTTATCCATAAAGCTCCTTTTTTATTTTACGTAGACATTACAACAGAATATCAAATCCTTTTTCAAATTGCAATCGAAAAGAAATAAACAATAGGGGGACAGACCACGTTTTTCTTTACAATTAACTGAGCGTATAATAAGTTAGTAACCATGCCAAGACGACCGCGACTAATTTATCCTGGAATCCCACTCCATATCATTCAGCGGGGCAACAACCGCCAAGCATGTTTTTTCGCTGATGAGGATTATCTCTTCTACCTTGATTGGTTGCATGAATATGCCAAAATTTCTGGTTGTGCTGTTCATGCCTTCTCCCGGATGACTAACCACGTCCACCTTCTTTTGACCCCGGCTGATGAAAGCAGTACAGGAGAATTGATGAAGAGACTGGCGAGATCGGGGTCAGAGTAACAATTCAAATAAATCAGAACCCAGCTAATCAAAAGGCCCTCATTACTTCATGCCCATTGACATATGTAAACTTATTTAACTGTCTTGCCAAAGTGGAGCTACGAAACAGGTAGATACTGCATTCTTTTTGAATTGACAATAGAATATAGATATGGCATAAAAAGCCATAGAGCCATAGAGCCGTAGAGCCATAGAGCCATAGTGTTGTTGAGAATATTATTGAGGAAGGGAAAATCGTGGGAAACGCTCAGCCGGTCTTGAGTTATCGGCGTGACTTGTCAAATGATGACATCATACAAGTGATGGTCTGGTTATTACCTGAACCACTACCGGGATCACCGCATCCTTACAAATACCGGTTGCATTACCAGAATGCCGATGGCAGTGATTATATCCGCTATGACAACGAGCGGGGCAAGGGCGACCACAGGCATATTGGTGGCACGGAAGAGCCGTATTGTTTTGAATCGGTAAAGAAGCTGGTTCAAGACTTCTACATGGCTATTAATCAAATCCGTAAGACAAAGGGGGTATAAAATGAATAGGGATTTCAAGGTGAAAATTGAGACGGAAGAAGAGTTTTTCGCAGACCTCATTGCACAAGCCGAAAGAATTGATCAGGGAATTATACCCGAAAAAACAGTCGAAAGGGTATCTTTTCCTGATTTGGAGACTTTTTACCGCTACTGCACTCCTAAGCGTCTCCAGCTCCTGAAGGAGCTTCATAAACTTGGCTGCATAAGTATAAACGCACTTGCCAAGCATCTGCACCGGCATTACAAAAACGTATTTGTGGATATAAAAACCCTTGAAACAGCAGGGTTGGTAGAAAAAACAGAAAAAGGGCAATACTGCGTACCGTGGGATGAATTCACGGCAACGGTTCGTCTTTCTTCCTAATAAATAAATTCGGGGGACATACTTATACTTAAATTCGGGGGACATCTATGATAAGTTTAGTCAAGAAAAAAAATAGAAATCCCTTCACTTTAAAAAAACAACCTCCAAGAAGTGTTAAAAAATTCATTGCGTTGTCTCATGATCTTTTTA
>JAQIBP010000030.1 GCA_027858995.1 Deltaproteobacteria bacterium
CACTAATTTTACCGGACAGTCATCATACAACTGAATTATGCCTTCAAGTTTGAATCCAACTGGCCCGCCTGAGAAATCACCTTTTTTCCCACGTTTTTTGATTGCAACCAGAGTGACATCATTTTCTCTAAGAAAAGCAAATATTGAATCGCGAAAGGCTTTAACTTCATCTGGATTTTCATCATCGGCAAGTTTCAATTTCTTTGGCTTGACATTTACGTGAGAAAAGACCAATTTGTCTCCATTGAGTAGTACCAATCTTGCCTCAGATCCAGACATTTCTATACCGCAGATTGTCATTTCTACCTCCTCTAATTCCGTTCCAGATCCTTGTTCAGACGCCATGAACAATTCCAAATAAGCGGCATTATCCGTTTCATTTGGCTTGTTGGGCGATTTGGCTGAAAATGTGTTCAGGTCTTCACTCTTGAAAGATTGAGTATTTCCCAGCCCCATGGCCCTTCAAATCTTTCCTCTTTATTTGAAAACCAGTTGCACTGGGCAGTGGTCCGATCCCAGAGTGTCTTTGAGTATTTTAGCGCCCACAACCCTGGCGTCGCTGGCAGGGTCGACAAAGAAATAGTCAATGCGCCAGCCGATATTCCTGGCCCTGGCATTGAACCGGTAACTCCACCAGGTATAATTTTCAGGCTCCGGGTCGAATTTCCTGAAGGTATCCACAAAACCGGCTTGGGTGAAACGGTCCATCCATGCGCGCTCTTCAGGGGAATACCCGGGATTTTTTTCGTTGGATTTGGGATTCTTTAGATCAATGGCCTTGTGGGCCACATTAAAATCTCCGCATATTACCACGGATTTCTTTTTTGCCAGAGAAACTGTAAAATCCTGCAATGCGTTGTTGAACTCCAGTTTATAACTGAGCCGCTTCAGCTCATGCTGGGCATTGGGGAAATAGACATTTATCAGATAGAAGTCTTCAAATTCAAGCGAGATAACCCTTCCTTCACTGTCGAAACGATCGTCCTCAAGTCCGTAGAGAACCGTTAGAGGTTCAGTTCTGGTGTATACGGCAACACCTGAATATCCTTTGCGGACAGCACTATGCCAGTAGGAAGTGTAGCCATCGATCTGGTGCAGATCTCTTGAAAGTTGATCCGGCTGGGCCCTGGTTTCCTGGACTGCAAATAAATCCGGCGACAACTCTTTTACCAGATCCACAAAACCCTTTTTTTCTACTGCCCGAATGCCGTTGACATTCCATGAGATCATTGTCTTAGCATTCTGGCTTCGGGCTTTATTTCCCTGGGGTTTGGTCCTGCGTGGGATTATACCAATTTTTTGACAGGAGGACTCCACAATGCATCGGTCGCAGTGGGGAGATACAGGCTTGCAGGTGCTCTGTCCGAAGGCAACCAGAATAGAGTTAATTTCAATCCAGTGTTTTTCCGGGAGTTTTTCCCGCAGGGCCATTTCAGTTTCAAAGGGGGTTTTGGTTTTCACATAACCCCAGATATTCATGATTCGGTGGACATGCGTGTCAACGCATATGGCTGGTTTTCCAAAGGCCACACTGCGCACCAGATTTGCGGTCTTCCGTCCAACCCCGGGGAGTTTTAACAGCGAGTCAATCTCATCGGGAATCTTGCCTGAAAATTCTTCAAGTGCCTGGGGGAGTCTGACAAGATAGCCTGCTTTCATGTTGTAAAATCCCACAGGGTATATCCGGCTTCGGATTTCCGCCTCAGAAAGTTCCTTCAGGGAGGTCAGATCCGGAGCCTTCTTGAAAAGCCTTGCCGAAGCCATTGCGGTGGTTTCATCCTTTGTTCTGGCAGACAGTATGGTTGCCACAAGAATTTTAAACGGATCCTTTGTTTGTATGGCAATCAGATCCACTACCGGTACTTTGTAAGACTCAACTTCTTTTTTAACTGTCTCGATAATGCTGGATATTTTCATAAATATACCTGTCGGATTTTTTTTTCACGGGATGGAGAGCTCAACGCTTCGTATCACAGGCAGAAAAAAGTAGAGAGAGGAACAAGCGGCGGTTTTTTTGAAAATATAATTGACTCTTAATTAATGACTTGTCTGGACATCAATTTCCTGAATCAAATAATCATTAAAAAATGCATCAGACCAAAGATTCAACTCATCCTTTTGCCTTGAATTTTTCAAAAAGGGTTCAACATCTCTTTTTGCCAGAGAAAAATCAACCTCCTTAATTTTTTCAGATAACAATTCAACAACTTTTTCTTTATCCAACACCTCTGACAAATCAAAGTGGCCTGTTTGTACCATTTTATTCTTAAGATAATATAACTCACATGGAATATTATTCTTCACAAACCAGATTAAATCATACCAGTCTCGGCCTTTAATGTTGGTTCTTACAGTACGGCATAATAAAGCATGCATTTTGCCTGCAAACAAACTCGACAATGTCATGGTTTTAATGGTAAACGGAATGGGGTGTAGATGATATTTGATGTCACTTGTAAACCCGATGGCCGGTTCCTGATCAATTTCCAATTTTATCTTCATTACCGCATTTTTGTGGGTCTTTAAATTTGAATCAATTTTTAATAAATAGATCAATGTATTTGCTTTAATGAAAGCTGAATCAATAGTGCTTTCATTTTTCTTGTTCTTTTCTTCTGTGGAAACCTCAAAACCCCATAATTCCAATTCTGATTTTACTGCACCCAGGTATTTTTTAATATCCAAAGTATTTTCAGGCTGAATTAGTGAAAAATCCAGATCCTCAGAGAAACGGTTCAGGTTATGCAGAATTCGTAATGCGCTTCCACTGTAAAAAACAGCCTTTTCATAAAATTTTGACCGCCATAAACCAAGCAACACGATTTCCTGTATGATCTCTTTGAGAGCATTCTCATGATCATGAACCGTAAGTAATTCATACCTGCCTAACATTTGTTCAATTTTTTCATCAAACATAATCTTCCTTTAAGCAATTGAGCAGCAGTTTCATACTTTGCCTTTTATATCCGACCTTGATTTCTTCTAATAAAGATGAATCAAGTTTCTTGATATCACTATAATCCAATCTCATTAATTCGAGAAATTCCTTCATTTCCTTTTCCGATGAAATATGGGTCTGGATTGCAATAATATCGCTCAGCGCCTTCTCCGGGGAGGCAATTAGAATTTTCTTTTGATCACCAGCATGTTCAAGGTTAATCCCAATGTTGAAGACCTTTTTGTGGCAATATAAATAAGAAAATCTGCCAACCGGTGTTTCAAACAGCTTCTTTCTTTTAGTTGTCATGCTGATAATGAGTTCAACACGTTCCGGTATCATGTTCCAGAATGCCAAAGCGGTTTGACCTGTGATATAGGAAGGCCCATAGATCTGATTAGCCAGGATATACTTATTATAAGGCTTATTATACTCTTTGCCCAACACATAAAGGCCCTTTTTAACCCTTAAGATATCCTTATTCTTGATCAGACCTCTGATTTTATCTCTTGGTTTTTTATAACCTCTTAAGGCATGAAGCAACAAATTGTAATCAAATTCTGCTGGAAGTTGAATTAAATCTTTCATAATATTTCACCCAATATGTCTAATAAATTGGACTTACTGGGTGTAATTCTATGCTCTGCATTGAAATTTGTCAAGACAATTTTAACATCATACATCACCGGTTTATCCGGTGCATTTTCCTTGTTGAAAGAGAATAAATTTGAGGTGCTTTTAAAAACTATGGCCTGAACTTTTTGATTTGAAGGTCTTTTAATACTTTATAATGTTTATCATTTGAAGTCAAAATTGGAGTGCCATAAGTGATAGCCGTTGCACCAATAAGTGCGTCTGCCAACTGCATTGAATGACTGAGAAAATGTTGTTCGACAAAAAACATAGCTTTGGCAGAAATATTCTCTGATATATAAAGGACTTGTGTGTTCCAGATTTTTAGAGCCTGACGCAGACTGTTCAATTCTTTTTTATTTCTCATCCCTTGAACGAGTTCCATATAGGTCACGACTGAAATGGAGAAGTTATTTAAGTCCTCAATGACGTCAAATGCATTATCATTCCCTTTTAAATACCAGATTAAGACATCTGTATCGATGATCATTTAGAATCTTTCCTTTCTTAAATCACGGACATAAGCATCAACATCTTTAACCATATCATTATTTTTCCAAATTCCAAATAAATTGGTTTTTTGTGTGTTTTTAAGTTCGTCATAAGGGATAAGTTTAGCACAAGGTTTTCCCCGAAAAGTTATAATGACTTCTTCTCCTCTTTTAACCGTACTTAAAAGCTCTTTTGAATGAAACCGTAAATCCTTTGCTGTGGCTTTCATAATATCCTCTTCTTATCAAGTTTATATTCTGAAGTATAAACTTCAGGACGACAAAGATCAAGAATTATTTGAATTGGCATAAAATCAGTTTAACGGAGTCTCCAAATTTTTGGGGAAGGGTCAATTTGTAAGAATCCTCTTTTTTTTGATAAAATCTAATCTTCCAATAACGGAATAAACTTTAAATTGGCCTTTGGAAATGCAAAATTATTGATATCAGTGAGTTTAATCCATTTAAAATCAACTGGCCCATTTAATTGGACATCACCGGAAATATATCCACAGTAAAAGATATCCACTACAATCTTAAAATGGGTATACGCATGTTTAACCTGTGTGATATAAGAATCAACTTTAACTTTGATTCTGGTTTCTTCATATATTTCTCTGATGCAGGCTGCTTGCGTATTTTCCCCTTTGTTTAATTTCCCGCCAGGAAATTCCCAGAGCCCTCCTAACAATCCTTCAGGTTTGCGGCGGGTAATCAGCATTTTATGATTATGCCTTACAACACCGACGGCAATTTTATAGGTGGGAACCGGTTTGGATTTAACCCGTTTTGGAAATTGATCTGTCCTGTTATGTAAAAACACAAAACAATTCTGATGAATTGGACAATGTTTACA
>JAQIBP010000106.1 GCA_027858995.1 Deltaproteobacteria bacterium
AAGAGCAATATCAGGCAAAAGATATCCTGCAAGAAAATATTTTGGGAAATTAACCCCAAAATTAATGGTAGGATAAAGTTGAAGCAATTTTTGAGCTCCGACTTTTTACAGGGGCATCACTGTTGACTCTTGTAATTTCTGAAACTCTTAAACATGATATTAAATCTGGCGTAAAAGTTGCCATCGCTCCAATTATCACTGATTTGCCTATAATCATTTTAACTCTTTTCATTTTGGCAGAGTTATCCAATTTCCATAACATATTAGCAATAATTTCGCTGGCTGGCAGTTTATTTATTTTATTTATGGGCTACGAAAGTATACGTTCGAAAGGAGTTGAGCTCAATCTTCAAGAAAAAAAGGCAAAATCCTTAAGAAAAGGGATATTAGCAAATGCAGCGACTTGATATCTACACTATAATCTGATTGATGGAATCAAGGATATGGGAAAAGCGCTGGCCATTTTTTGAATTGGCTTTATAGAATTTCAAACATTTTTTTACAATTGAAATGACCTGGTCATGGGAGTGGAGTCCCGGTATTTCCATGGCAAGTCTGGGGTGCCTCCCCAATCTTCCGCCAAGCATTATGCGAAAGCCTTCTTCTTTTTTTTGGATGGTTTCTGTGGGGCAGGCGGTTATGCATTTGGCGCACATAATACATTTTGAATAATCAATTAAAGGAAGGGTATTTTCTTTATCAAGTTCAATTGCGTTTTCTTGGCAGGCTTCCACGCAGGCATTACAAAGCGTACAGGTTTCATTTGATAATCCCGGTAGCATTGATCCAATTATACCTATATCAACAATCTGTGGTCTTGAGCATGCATTTGGGCAATCTGACAGGGCCACTCTGAATTCATGGTGAAATTTTAAGTCTTCTTTTACATTTTCTTTTAGAAAAGAGATAAGATTTTCTTTTTTAATTACCCTTTCAATCTCTTTTGCAAGCAGGGTGCAGGAATTTGCCACATTAGGACATCCTGCACCCCCAAAACAGGTGGAAACTTCATATCCTTTGATCTCTTTTTCCATCCCGCCTTTGGATAAAAATTTTTTCTTTAATTCATTTACATCTGATACTTGAACAGAGGTTTTCTCTCTCTGCTCAGCAAAAGCCTCAACTTTTTTTTTAACTTTTTTCCTGACAAAAAAGGGAACTTTTTTTATGGCTTTCTCTGCATTTTCAGACCACTTCATAATATGGACAATTTCGGTTTAATAATTTTTCCCTGATAACCAACAACAACTTCTTTGTAAGGTATATCAACACCTGATTGTTTAAGAGCTTTTTTGATAATTACTGGCAAAGCAGAACAGCATGGTACTTCCATAATTGCAGCTGTAATACTTTTAATTCCGGAAGTTTTAAAGACCTGGGCAAGTTTTTCAACAGTCTCTTCGGGATTATCAAATTTCGGGCAGCCAATCATCACAGTGTTACCCTTTAAGAAATCTGCATGAAATGATGGATATGCCACAGGCACACAATCAGCTGCAATTAGCAGATTAGAGTTTTTAAGAAATGGTGCGCCTGCAGGAACTAGTCGAATCTGAACCGGCCAGTGACCAAGGTAGGATTCTCCGCCTGCTGGCTGTGAAGTGGGTTTATTGGCACTTGCACAGAAGCCATCTCCTGCAGTTGGAAAAGCCTGAAGTGTTGTGGAAGAACATCCACCACAACCACAGTCTGATGATTCTGTCTGTTTTTCTGTCTCTTTTTTCTGCTGTTTTAAAAGCTCTTCAACTGCCTCTTCATCAAAATCCTCCGCCTCTCTCTCTATAATTTTTAAAGCATCCTGGGGGCAGTCACCAATACAGGCGCCAAGACCATCGCAATATTTATCTGCAATTACTTTTGCCTTGCCGTTTATTATTTGGATTGCACCTTCTGCACAGGAGAGTACACAGTTCCCGCAGCCATCACACAACTCTTCATCTATCTCTATAATTTTTCGCATTATTTTCATTGTTACCACCTCGTTTAATATTATATTATGAAAGTAGTGAGATATGAGTTTTGAGATATGAGAAACAAATAGTTTATGTCGTTTTTCTCACTCCTCACCACTTTTGATTATGCTATTTTTTTAACTTGTCTCTATTAAGGTTTTTTTTGCCAGCTTGTTTCCAGCGTTGGTTAGAAAAAGTTTGTCAAGCTTGGCTGAAAACTCTTTGTTGTCAACACCGTTTTTCCCTTCACACGTAACCATTCGAGTGAGCAGATCAGCATCATGAAGAATCCTGCGGGTTAAGCTGTCTTTTTTATCAGGACGATTATGATGCCCTACAATATCAATGACTTCATTGATGAGTACCTCTTTCGCACTCAATTTTTCCATAAGTTCTTTTGCTACTTTTTGGCTCTCTTTTGCTATATCTTCAGGTTTGGTTGAATCTTGTTGTTCCAGGGTGTTTTTTGCTCCTATATCATATAAATATGCTGCGCTTAGAACCACGGCAAGATTTGCTTTTTCCTCTTTGCCAATTTTTTCTGCAAAGTTTGCAACCTTTATAGTATGACCTATACGTTTAAAATCAGTTCCAAGATATCTTTTTACCTCAACTGCCACCCGGTCCTTAAAAAGATCTTCTCTTTTTGCAACAAATTCTTCTGGCAGGCTTCCAAGACACTCTTCTGCAAACTGGCAATAGGAGGCACAGCCAAAATCCATCTTGGGATTTACAATTTTTTCTTTGCAGTTCGGGCATCTTCTTGTGGCATCATCCTTGAAAAATTCCATGGGATGATCACATTCAGGGCAGGTTGTCTCATAAATGGCATCTTGATTCCAGAATTGGGTGTCTTGTCCAGGGCATTTCATTTTAGGCCCCCCTTTTTGTTAATTTTAAGTTTCTGACCTTTAGGTTATGTTGAATGGTGAGATTTGAGAAATATACAGTAGTGTTCTCTCAAATCTCACATATTTACAATTTCACTGTTTGGTTGAAGATTTGCCCATATGTGAGGCGCAAGGCTCGAAGAGATGCGCCTGCATACCATTTTGCAACCGGAGTGTACTTGTAGTACATGGGGATTGCAAAATGTCGCAGCAACGAAGCAGATGGGTGAATCTTCATTCAAATATTATTTACCCTGCATCATGGCTTCTATATCAGCCTCAGGTTCTGTAATGGGTTTAATATCAAAATTCTCAACAAGTACATTCAACACTGCTGGTGAAACAAAAGCCGGCAGTGTTGGTCCAAGACGAATACCTTTTATTCCAAGATGAAGAAGTGCAAGAAGAACAATAGCAGCTTTCTGTTCATACCATCCAATATCAAAGGAGATAGGCAGGTCGTTGATATTGTCAAGACCAAATACTTCCTGGAGTTTAAGGGCAATAACAACAAGAGAATAGCTGTCATTACACTGTCCTGCATCAAGTACTCTTGGAATGCCGCCGATATCACCAAGATCCAGTTTGTTATATCTGTATTTTGCACATCCGGCAGTAAGGATTATTGTATCTTCGGGCAGTTTTTCAGCAACTTCTGTAAAATAATTTCTTCTCTTTTGACGGCCATCACATCCTGCCATGACAATAAAACGTTTGATTGCACCTGATTTAACCGCATCAACAACTTTGTCTGCAAGGGCAAGTACCTGGTTGTGGGCAAATCCACCGACAATTTTACCTGTTTCAATCTCAGTCGGAGCAGAACATGTTTTGGCTTTTTCGATAATTGCAGAAAAATCTTTGGCTCCGCCATCTACTCTATCAGCAATATGTGTTGTATCAGGAAACCCGACTACACCAGTTGTAAAAACTTTGTCCTGATAAGTGTTTTTCTTTCTCAAGGGGATAATACAGTTTGTGGTCATGAGAATCGGCCCGTTAAAAGATTCAAAATCTTCATTCTGACTCCACCAGGATCCTCCATAGTTACCTATAAGGTTGCTATATTTTTTAAATGCAGGATAATACTGTGCAGGAAGCATTTCACCATGGGTATATACATCAACGCCTGTACCTTCAGTCTGTTTTAAAAGTTCTTCCATATCTTTAAGATCATGGCCGGAAATTAATATTCCAGGATTTGAACTAACTCCGAGGTTAACTTCAGTCAGCTCCGGGTGGCCATAGGCAGTTGTATTAGCTTGATCAAGAGTAGCCATGGTGGTTACACCTACTTCGCCGGCTTTCAATACCAGACCAACCATCTCATCCACACTAAGGTCTTGAGTGGTAGATGCAAGGCCTTCGAAGAAGAAATCCAAAATTTCATCTTTTTGAACTCCAAGAACAGCTGCATGATCTGCATAGGCAGCAATTCCTTTTAACCCAATAATAAGCAGCTCACGAAGGGATCTTACATCTTCATTTTCTGTGGCAAGGATACCTACTGTTTCGGCTTTAGCCTGAAACGAAGCCACATCATCTGAATACCATGTAGCGCTTTCATGAAGATCTGTACCAACTTTGTCTTTGACACTTTCATAAAGCTCTTTTTTAACTTTCTGAGCCTGCTGAACCCATTCAACCAGCTTTTCTTTATCAAAATTTGCATTTGTGATAGTGGTAAAAAGAGCCTGGCAGACAAACATGCCCGCTTCTCTATTGATTGGTGCGCCATTTGCCTTTGCAGCACTGGCAATAACACCGATTCCTTTAAGATTAAAAATCAGCAAGTCCTGAAGATTTGCTGTCTCACCATCTTTCCCGCAAACACCTTTTACTGTACACCCTTGATTTTTAGCAGTTTCCTGACATTGAAAACAAAACATCTTGATTTCTCCTTTAGTTATGGTTAACGAACAATTAAACTTTACAATTAATCTTTACTTCTGGGCTTTAACTTATTATAAAAAAGAGTGTAAATCCTTGATCTGGATCAAGTATTTAAACTTTTTTTGATTTTTTTTGCAGTTTGATAAATAATTTAAACTTTTTTCAACGCTGAAATTGGGGCTTAAAGAGGAGAATAGGCTCACAATTTGCATTTTTGCAACAGTCTGTTGAACATTAACTGGAGAATTATATAATATTAAAAAGCTAAAAACAATACCTCTTTTTTCAGGACTTTCAGATGAATATCTGGAAAAAATATCTTTTATCTCTACAACCCTGCAGTTTAACAGAGGTCAGATCATTTTCCAGGAAGGAGACAAAGCAGACGGGTTTTATATGGTTGAAAAAGGAAAAATAAAGGTTTTTAAACTCTCCTATGAAGGAAAAGAGCAGATTCTCCATATTTATGGTCCCGGTCACAGTTTTGGAGAAGTCCCTGTTTATGAGGGAAAGAATTTTCCTGCCTCTTCCATGGCTCTTGAAAAATCTGAGATTATTTTTCTTCCAAGGGATAAATTTGTTGATATCATTACCCAAACCCCGGGACTTGGAATGAACCTTCTGGCAGATCTTTCAAGGCGGCTTAGAGAATTTACCATACAGATTGAAAATTTAAGTTTAAAAGAGGTGCCGGCAAGACTTGCAGCTTATGTTCTAACACTCTCCAAGGAACAGAAAAATGAAAAAAAGGTTGTTCTTCCCATATCAAAGGCACAACTCTCTAACCTGATTGGAACCACCCCTGAAACTGTTTCCAGAGTTTTAAAAAAAATGATGGATTCTTCATATATAAAAGTTGAAACCAAAACCATTTTAATTGAGGATTATGAAGGATTGCTTGAATTATCTGATTCAGGAAATCTTTCTTAAATTACAGACAGTATTTTTTATTAACCGCCGCGGTGGATGGCTTGTAACAGTCACTGCCTCAATAACCTAAATGTTACACGCAAAACATGAAAGAATCTAAAATCAGTTCTTTCATGGAATTTTTGCAAAGGAGGAACAATGGGAAAACTTTTAAGGATTAACACTAAAGAAAAGACTTTTAATTTTGAAGAAGTGCCACAGGATTATGAAGGTCTTGGGGGCCGGGCATTAACTTCTAAGATGATTCTCGATGAAGTACCGCCTACCTGCCATCCGCTTGGAAAAGCAAACAAATTAATCTTTGCGCCGGGAATTCTTGCAGGCTCTCCTGCAGCAGATTCAGGGCGACTTTCTGCCGGAGCTAAATCTCCTTTAACAGGAGGCATTAAAGAGAGTAATGCAGGCGGCCTGGTATCCCAGAAGCTTGCAAAACTTGGAATAACCGCACTTATTCTTGAGGGCAAACCTGAAAATGATGATTACAGCATGATTGTAATCAATAATGACGGAGTTGAAATCCTGCCTGTCGGTGATCTTGCTGGTAAAGGGAATTATGAGGTCATGGAAAATTTGTGGGCTAAATATGGAAAAAATACAGGGGTTTTAAGTATTGGCCAGGCAGGTGAACAGTGTCTTAAAAGTGCAAGCATTCAACAAGCTGATATGAGTGGCAAACCTGGCAGGGCACACGGTAGAGGTGGTCTGGGCGCTGTAATGGGAGCAAAAAAAATAAAAGCCATTGTTGTTGATGATAAAGGTGCTTCCCGTGTTGAGATTAAAGACAAAGATGCTTTTAAAGCTGCCAATAAAAGATGGGTTGATATGTTAAGAAAACATCCTGTTACAGGAGAAGGCCTTCCAGCCCTTGGTACGGCAGTTCTGGTTAATGTAATCAATGAAGCCGGAACTTTTCCCACCAAGAATTTCAGGACCGGTCGTTTTGAACATGCCCAGGATATCAGCGGTGAAAAAATGGCAGAAAATATTGAAGCAAGAGGCGGTATCACAACAGAACCATGCCATCCGGGCTGTGTTATTAAATGTTCCAATGTTTACCATGATAAAGATGGAAAATATCTTACCACAGGGTTTGAGTATGAAACAATCTGGGCTTTTGGTGCCCATACCACTATTAAGGAACTTGATGATATTGCCATGCTGGACAGGCTTTGCGATGATTTTGGCCTTGATACCATTGAAACAGGTGTAACCCTTGGAATTGCCATGGAAGGCGGCATGATTCCCTGGGGAGACGGCAAGGCAGCCATAGATCTTCTATCCAAAGTTGGTGATGGAGCACCCGAGGGCAAAATTATTGGCAGTGGAGCTGCATTCACGGGCGAAGCCCTTGGTGTAGACAGAGTACCTGTCGTTAAAAAACAATCCATGCCCGCCTATGATCCAAGATCCTGCAAAGGTGTTGGAGTTACTTATGCAACAACTCCAATGGGTGCAGATCATACTGCAGGCTATGGTGTTACAGCAAATATTCTTGGTGTTGGCGGAACTGTTGATCCCCATAAAAAAGAGGGAAATGTAGAACTGTCCCAGGGTCTGCAGATTGCAACAGCAGCCATAGATGCAGCTGGGTTATGCCTTTTTGTCGCCTTTGCAGTTCTTGACAATGAAGACGGGCTTCCCACCATTGTAGCGATGATTAATGCACAATATGGATTATCTCTTACACCGGATGATTTTCTTGAACTTGGTAAATCAATTTTGAATAATGAAAAAGAGTTTAACAAAAGAGCAGGATTTACAAAAGTTGATGATAAACTTCCTGAAATGTTTGATGAAAAATTTCCACCCCATGATACTACCTGGGATTTTACATTGGAAGATCTGGCAAAAACCCTTGATTTTTGAAACTTGAATCTTAAATAATATTGGGAATAAGGGCAGTTTTTGCTGCCCTTATTTTTTGTATTTGTAACTTAAATCAGTAATTATTATAGTAGTAGTATGATATTTTTAACAGTTTCCTTTTTTTGTTCTGCCTTTGTTTTTCCCGTGATATTTCAATTGTTTTCTCATCGCATACAATATTCAAAATAGAGAAAGGCTAACAAAGGCTTAACCAGTCTTAAGACTTGGAACATTTTCTGAAATAACCTTCTCTGTTCAATTTTATTTAATGGATTTCCAGGTTTGTTTTTGTTATAAAAAAGACAAAAAAATTAATAGGGTCTTCCACACACACAAAGGAAAATTTTTCATGGCTTTTATTTCAAACAAAATAACATTCATAGTAATATTTTTTTTAATACTTATTCTTCCTTTAAAGTCATTTGCAGAAACCAAATCCCAATGCATCACAACAAATTTAAAAAAGATAAAAAATTTAAATACAACCATATTGAAAGTTTCTGATGAAGAACCTTTAGACAAAATAATAGATGAAAAAAATACCCTGCTCACAGATCTTTTTATTTGTATAGAGGAAAACCCTGATGAGATAATCAACACACCTGAATTGTCCAGCAGAATAAGATTTCTTAAAACCAGGATATCAACCAATAGATCTCTGAACAATATAATGGCTGTTCAGCGTGACCAAATGGAGATAAATACAGTCAAAATAAAACAACATCTGGCAGGATTTCTATTATTTATTATGCGTTCTATTGAGACCCATGCTGATCAGGACATGATCATTACAAGAGCTGAGATAGAATGGTCATTTCTTGAACAATTACCACCAGTAGAAACACGGAAAGAGGTTGAATCAGGCAAAATTGCAAATGAACTAAAGGGAAAAATTTTTGAATTGCGGGTTTTATCTGCGACATATTCAGACATTATCTTCTTCACCATGGAAAATATCACCACTATATTCACAAAAAGCTGGTTGTATTATATACACATGGAAACATCAATAGACACAATTAACAAGTTGAAGTCAATGAGAAATATCAACCGGGTTATCAGTCCATTCGGTCTGAATATGGGACGGCTTGTTGCGGTTAGCGTAATACTACTGGTACTGCTTCTTTTTATATATCCTCTCTTTTTTAAATGTAGTGATCTGGCTGCTGCAGCTATTGCAAAGCGTCAAGATTCATCAAACAGCAAAATTTTTCATACGCAAATAAGAAGACCATTTAGAATGGTTATACTTTTTATTGGTATTGATATTGCCCTTCAAACATTTTTTTATCAAACAGGCGGGAGAATATATATTCTACCCCTTATTTATTGTGTTTATTCACTGCTCTGCCTCTATTTCTTCTTTAATCTCATTGATGCTATAGCAATAATACAATTGAAAAAACATGAGAGTAGAAATTTAAGAGATGAAATTATAAACATCCTGATAAAGCTGACTAAATTCGTTGTCTTTATCATAATACTTTCAATTGTTTTAAACCATTTTGGAATAAAAATGACAGCCATTCTCTCAACACTTGGTATTGGCGGTCTTGCCTTTGCCCTGGCTGCAAAGGATTCTTTGTCCAACCTATTTGGCGGCATCACAATACTCCTGGATGACCTTTTCAGACAGGGAGAGTGGATAAAAATTCAGGATATTGAAGGCACTGTTGTTGAAGTAGGTGTGCGGAGTACCACAGTGAGGACTTTTGCAAATGCTCTTGTTACAGTGCCAAATGCAACTATTGCCAATTTTCATGTAGTGAACTGGAGCAGAAGAGACATTGGCAGACGTATTAAAATGCATATAGGTGTGACATATGAAAGTGCAATACAGGATGTAAAAAATGCAGTTAAAGATATTCGACACATGCTTGAACAGCACCCTGATATTGAAAATCCTGGTTATAATCGGAAGAGCAGCTCTCACAGACGCTATTCAGCAAAACGGGTTTCAGAAAATGATTTAGAAGGGATAAAAAATGCTCAAATGGTCTATTTTGACAGATACAGTGATTTTTCCATGGATATTTTTATTTACTGTTTTTCAACAATAACTAATTGGCAAAAATGGCTTGAAGTTAAAGAAGATATTCTTTATAAAATCCATGAAATATTAAAAGATAATAATCTGGAGTTTGCATACCCTACTGAGGTACATATAAACAAACGCCCTGAAAAAAAGGGGGAATAATTAAAAAACCATGAAAATATATCAATATCCATCCAGGGAAGCTGAACAAAGGGTGCAGGATACCATAGAGCGGGGGTTGGGATTTTCAAAAGAAGATTATCAGAATGTTGAAACTTTTCTTGAAGATATAAAGACAAGAGGTGATAAAGCTCTTGTTGAATACACAAATAAATTTGATTCCCAAAAAGTTAGTATTGAATCTTTAAAAGTAACAAAAAAAGAGTTTGATGATGCCAGAAAAAAAGTTGATGCCTCTTTCTTAAATGCTCTTGAACGCTCTGTAAACCAGGTGACCTCTTTCCATGAAAAACAAAAAGAAAACTCCTGGATTGATACTCCAAGAGATGGTGTCATGGTGGGACAGCTTGTAAAACCTCTGAATGCTGCCGGGATTTATGCGCCAGGAGCAAAGGGAGGGAAAACCCCTCTTGTATCATCTGTTTTAATGGGGGGTATTCCTGCAAAAACAGCCGGAGTCAAATCTATTAGCCTTATGACTCCACCCATGGAAAACGGCGAAATAAGTCCCCATATTCTTGTGGCAGCCCAAAAAATTGGAATTGACAGTGTTTTCAAGGCTGGCAGCGCCTGGGCCATTGGAGCTCTTGCCTATGGGACTAAGCAGGTTCCAAAGGTAGATATAATTGTAGGGCCGGGAAATATTTATGTAACCCTTGCAAAAAAGATTATCTCGGGCAGTGTTGGTATTGACATGATCGCAGGACCCAGTGAAATATTGATCATTGCAGACAAAGATGCAAATCCAGACTTTCTTGCCGCAGATCTTCTCTCCCAGGCAGAACATGATATCATGGCTTCTTCTATCCTTGTTACAGACTCACAAAGCCTTGCTGACAAAACTTTAACTGCCCTTGAAAAACAGATTGAAAAACTTTCCAGAAAGGATATAGCAAAAAAATCCATTGAAAATTTCGGTGCTGTTATGAAGGTACCGGATATTAAGACAGCAATTGAACTCTCCAACCGTTTAGCGCCTGAACATCTTGAATTAATAGTCAAGGAGCCATTTGACTACATCGACCAGATAGAGAATGCAGGAGCTCTGTTCTTAGGCCCTTATACTCCTGAACCCATGGGAGATTATATTGCAGGCCCCAACCACGTCCTTCCCACTGCAGGCACTGCAAGGTTCTCTTCGGCATTAAGTGTTGAAAATTTTATAAAAAAAACCAGCTTGATTCACTATTCCAGAAAAGCCTTTCAAAAAGAGGCTGATGATGTGGTAAAACTCGCTGAAATTGAAGGTTTAACCGCCCATGTCAACTGCATAAAGATCAGGCAATAAATTTATATGAAAGAGTAACTTAAATTTTATAATTCTTTCATATTTTGTTACGGCAAACATTAGCGAAAGACCAAGTCTGCCCGTGGCAGTTTAGTGCAAAAGCGATATCCTGGATTTAAACAATATATTCCACAATATTGTCAAAGGGAAATCTGCGCCTTTCAGGCTGCTCTTTGGCTCTATAACCCAATGCAACAATTACAGAAACCTCATACAGATTTGTATCTATATTGAGAATTTTTTCAACTCCATCTTTTTCAAAACCTTCAATGGGGCAGGTATCAATCTCTTCTGACGCAGCAGTTGTCATAATATTTGCAAGTGCTATATAGCATTGTTTAGAAGCCCATGCATATGAAGTCATCCTTGGATAAACTTCAGTTTCCATATGATTTTTATATTTTTCAATATATGCTTTTGTTAACTCATCTGATAAGCCCCGTCTTTTGAAATTTTGTGTAACATATTTATTTGATGGAACAGTCAGACCTGGCTTTGCCATGAGGACTATAACATGGCTTGCCTGGGTAATCTGAGGCTGATCCCAGCAGAAAGGTCTGAGTCTCTTTTTTACATCGTCAGAACTTATGACCATGAATCTCCATGCTTCAAGCCCGAATGATGAGGGTGACAGATGTGCTGCTTTCATGATTAAATCCATGGCAGCTTTTTCAATCTTTTTTTCAGGGTCAAATTGTTTGCAGGCATGACGAAAATTGATTGCTTTAATGACTGGATTCATTTTCTCTCCTCATTAGATCCGTGCAGCAGCTGGAAAAGTTGCTGCACGAATTTATATGCTGATTTATTCCTCTTTTGAGAAGTCTTCTTTACCTGCACCGCAGATAGGACATTCCCAATCATCGGGAAGATCATCAAAACTTGTTCCTGGATCAACACCATTGTCAGGGTCGCCCTGGGCAGGGTCATAAACATATCCACAAAGATCGCATACATACTTGTCCATACTAAATCTCCTTAAATTTCAAATTGTTATCCATAATATCTACCTGTTACACCACACTGAATTTGATTATAAATAAAAAACCTGTCCATTGCAATGGACTATTTTTGTAGTCAAAAATAATTTGTCTTCCTGCTATCAAAAAAATATTTTTCATATTGACTAAAACTCTGATTTTAAAGTATATATATCGGTTGTGTTAATTTGTAGATATTAATTATAATTTAAAGAAAAAAGACAATGCAGACCATTAGAGGGTTTAGAGATATACTGCCGGAACATATTGCTTTGTGGCAGAAGGTGGAAAAGGTAGCAATAGATTTATTTGAAGCATTCGGATTTAAGGAAATAAGAATTCCTGTCCTGGAAAAAACACAGCTTTTTGCAAGAAGTATTGGAGAGGCCACCGATATTGTAGAAAAAGAGATGTACACTTTTGCTGACAGAAAGGGGGATAAACTGACCCTGCGGCCGGAAGCGACAGCATCTATTGTCAGATCTTATATTCAGCATAAAATGTATGCCACAGATCCTGTGAGAAAATTTTTCATGACAGGCCCCATGTTCAGGCGGGAAAGGCCACAGAAAGGCAGGTATCGTCAATTTTATCAAATTGATGCAGAAGTTTTTGGAGTTGAATCAGGTTTTATTGACAGCCAGTTGATTTACCTTTTAAATGAATTGTTCAAACGCCTTGGTCTGACAGGGCTTTCTGCCCATATTAATTCCCTTGGCTGCCCAAAATGCAGACCATCCTTTCAAAAGGCTCTTTTAGAATTTCTTGAATTAAAAAAAGATAAACTTTGTGATAACTGTTTGAGAAGAATTGATAAAAACCCATTGAGAATTCTTGACTGCAAGGGGCAGGATTGCCATGCAGCCATTAAGGATGCTCCTGCAACCCTGGATTATTTATGCAATGATTGCTCTGAACATTTTGATCTGGTGAAAACAACTCTTGAGGAGCAGGGTGTTGATTTTATTGTGGATAAAACTCTGGTAAGAGGCCTTGATTATTACACAAGGACTGCCTGGGAGATTTTAACTGATTCCCTTGGTGCACAAAGTGCTGTTGCAGGCGGCGGCAGGTATGATGGCCTTGTAAAGGAGCTTGGAGGTCCTGATACTCCTGCAATTGGATTTGCAATTGGATTTGACCGGCTTGTTGAAGTTATGGAGCAAATTAGTCAGAATCCATCAGACAGTGGTCTTGATCTGTTTATTATATCCATTGGCGATATTGCCATGAAGAAGGGCTATCTGTGGTCTTGCGAGCTGAATCAGGCTGGAATCAGCACTGAAATAGATTATAGAGGAAAAAGTCTTAAAGCCCTCATGAAAAGGGCAAATAAATTTAATGCCCGCTATGTGTTGATTGTAGGGGAGACAGAAATCAACCAGAATGCTGCTGTTTTAAGAAATATGAATACAAAAGATCAGGATTCCATTGATATTGACACCCTGATCCCGGAACTGATTAAAATATTTAAATAAAATATAGAGGATTTACTACGTGACTGATTTACTTGGAAATTTAAAAAGAACACATCATTGCTGTCAGTTAAGGGATTGTGATATTGATCAAAATGTTGTTTTAATGGGCTGGGTTCAGCATCGCCGTGATCATGGCGGAGTTATTTTTATTGATTTAAGAGACAGGGAGGGTATCACCCAGATTGTTTTTAATCCTGAGTTTGCAAAAGATACCCATGAAAAAGCCCAGGATATCAGAAATGAATATGTCCTTGGTGTAAAAGGAAAAGTTATTGCAAGACCCGCTGATATGTTAAATAAAAATATGAAAACCGGTGCCATTGAAGTGATGGTAGAGGAACTCTATATTTTTTCCAAGGCAAAAACACCGGCTTTCCAGATTGAAGACAGAATAGAAGCTTCTGAATCCATACGCCTGCAGTACAGGTACCTGGATTTAAGACGGCCTCAGATTAAAAATAATATTCTGGCAAGGCATAAAGCCACCATGGCCATACGAAATTATCTTGATGATAATGGGTTTATTGATATTGAAACACCTTTTTTGACCAAAAGCACGCCGGAAGGTGCAAGGGATTATCTTGTTCCCTCACGTGTCAATCAAGGAGAATTTTATGCATTGCCACAGTCTCCCCAGCTTTTCAAGCAATTATTAATGATATCAGGGTTTGATAAATATTATCAGGTTGTCAGATGTTTCAGAGATGAAGATTTAAGAGCTGACAGGCAGCCGGAGTTTACACAGATTGATATGGAGCTCTCCTTTGTTGATGAAAAACAGATTATGAAAGTTTCTGAAGGCCTGATTACTGCGATTTTCAAAAAAGTATTGGATATTGATCTTGTTACTCCTTTTGCCCGGCTTACCTATGAAGAAGCCATGACAAGATTTGGCCTGGACAGGCCTGATATGCGTTTTGGTCTGGAATTATGTGATATTTCAGATATTGTAAAAAATGCAGGTTTTAAAGTTTTTGCCAATGTTGTAAAAAATGGTGGTCTTGTTAAAGCCATTAATGCAAAAGGGTGTGCCGGCTTTTCCAGAAAACAGATTGATGATCTGACTGATTTTGCATCAGTTTATCAAGCCAAGGGCCTTGCATGGATCAAAATCAAGGATGATTCATCATGGCAGTCACCCATAGCAAAATTTTTTACTGATGAAGAAAAACAAGCCTTAAAAGAGCGGCTTGATATGGAACCGGGCGATATTATTTTCTTTGTGGCAGACCAGGCAAAAATAACCAACGAAGCTCTCGGGCAATTGAGAAATGAGCTTGCAAGACGACTTGAATTGATTGATGAAAACAGTTATGAATTTATCTGGGTAACCCATTTTCCCCTGCTTGATTATGATGAAACGGAAAAGCGTTATCAGGCTTTGCATCATCCTTTTACAGCACCGTTGGAAGAAGATATTGAAAAATTAGAGACAGATCCCCTTGCTGTTAAGTCAAGAGCTTACGACCTTGTGCTGAACGGAATTGAAATCGGAGGTGGAAGTATTCGTATCCATGATTCAAAGCTACAGGAAAAGGTCTTAAACTCTCTTGGAATTGATGAAAATCAAGCCAAAGAAAAATTTGGATTCCTTTTAGAAGCATTGGAATCAGGCGCACCACCCCATGGTGGGATAGCGTTTGGACTGGACAGACTTATGATGCTCATATGCAAGGAAGATTCCATCAGAAATGTCATTGCATTTCCAAAAACACAAAAAGCCACATGTCCTTTAACTGAAGCACCGTCAAAAACTTCAACAGCACAGCTTCAGGAGCTTGGGATTAAGATATCGAGAATAGCGGAGTAGCCAGATAGTGATAAGAAGAGACAATAAAATTACAGGGGGTTGCCATGTCAACTTATATTCCTACAAGAGATGATGCATTTAAGTTATTAAAAAAATATAATAAAAAAGATGGGTTAATTCGGCATGCTCTTGCTGTTGAATCAGTTATGAGGCATTTTGCTCAACGCTTTAATGAAGATGAAGAAAAATGGAGGGTCATTGGATTGGTGCATGACCTTGATTATGAACAGTTCCCTGAAGAGCACTGTCACAAATGCGTTGAATTGTTCAAAGAACACAACTGGCCTGAAGACTATATAAGGGCGGTTATCAGTCATGGTTTTGGAATATGTACAGATGTGAAACCTGAAACCAATCTGGAAAAAACACTCTATGCCATTGATGAGCTTACAGGTCTTGTGGCAAGCGCTGCCCTGGTAAGGCCGTCAAAAAGTATTCTTGATATAAAGGCAAAATCTGTAAAAAAGAAATTTAAGGATAAAAGGTTTGCTGCGGGGGTTGACAGGGAGGTTATTAAAAAAGGTGCTGAATTTTTAAATATAGAGCTTTCAGAGCTGATCACACAGGTAATTCTGGGAATGCGGCCAGCAGCAGAAAAGATTGGTTTAAAAGGGAATTTGTAATTTTAACTCTAAAACAGAAATTTGTAAGTTAAGAGAGTGTCCTCTTTATAAATTTGTAGAAAAATATTTTCAGATTTGCTAATCGTGAAATTATTGCTTTGAAAAATATATGTCACCGTAATATGCAGTCACCTCCTTGTGGGTATTGTCTGTATCACTCATAAGAACAACTGCATCTGTAAATTGGATTTCTCTGCCAAATAGTTTTTTAAAATCTTTACGGATATTTCGTTTTTCCCAATGCCATTTTGACACCGGCGCTTCAGAAGAGCGCAGTGACACCATCATAGAATTTTCTGTGGCAAATGCACTGGGCCATGTTTCCCCTTTTATAGCATTTTTGGACCATACATAATTGAGTGCAATTGTATTCCAGAAGGCAATACCCCCGGAGACCACAATGTAAATCCTGGCAGCATAATCATCTCCATGTTTCTGTTTTTCATCAAAGGTACCGGCAAGCTGGTTCTCAATTCTCCAGCTCCAGTTCAAGAAAGGATATTCTTTAATATCGACTCTGATTTTTTTTATCAGTCCGGAAGCACTGTTTTGACTTACAGCCCTCAGTACTGTATTCTTACCAACCTTTATCAAAGAGTATGAAGTCTCATTGACAAATTTTTTAGGGAGCCATTCATTCAGTTTTCCCTTGGAAAATTCTCCGGCAGGAATAATGCTCACTTCATCTGCATGGGAAAAATTAATTGGAAAGAGATATAATCCCAACATTAACAGATTAATTAATTTTAACAGTTTCAAATCAATAAAATTTCTTGAATAAATTATGCTCTTGTCCTTTTTACATGAAGAATTGGTGTGTTAAAAACCAGGGCTGATACATTATCATCTCTTCTAACCTTAAGCTCAAGACTCTCTTTATCAATTTCAAAATAATTTGAGATCACTGCAACAATATCTTTTTGAAGATCAGTTAATGTCGTGTCATTTACCTCAAGTTTGTCATATATTAAGGAAAACTGGAGTCTTTTTTTGGCAGCATCTTTACTGGCTTATTTTACATTTTCCATGAACAACATCAACAATATTAAACACTATTCTATTTTCAAGCCCCATTACAACATCAAGATTTCTCAATCCAATATCCATGTCAACCATGGCAACTCTTTTACCCTCAAGAGCAAGGGCCGCACCAATGGAAGAAGTTGCTGTTGTTTTTCCAACACCTCCTTTTCCTGATGTTATTACAATTACTTTACCTTCCAATTTTCACATCTCCTGTAATCACAATATGTCTTCTTGATTCAATTTTCTGGCCGGATCGTACTCTGCCCCTGAGCATCAGCACATCATTTTTATGATGATTCCAGCCCTTTGAGAGATCCCGCTGGCGGATACTTTGTGTTGGAATTGATCTTTTTTCAGGAGGTGTGGATACTTTTGCAACTTCAAATTGAGTTTTCAAGTATGATTTTATATTTTCCATTAACCCATGTCCTTTGGCTTTACCCACGTCAATAATGACGCTTGAGTTTGCGACAAGATGTTTTAAATTTTTAAACAGTTTGTTGATTTCTAATTTTATGACATCTTCAGAGTGTAAAGGATCAAGTGTAATCCAGAAACCATCACCAACCCCTTTTAATTTAACCGGTACAGAATTATCAAAGTTAATCATTTTATAATTTATTGGAAAAGCGCAAACTTACGACGCTAAAACTTCTCTTAATTTATGGGAAAAATCAATTACATTATATGGTTTAAGAATATACCCTTTGCAACCATTTTTAAGCATTGCCTGGGCTTTTGCATCAATGGAGTATCCTGTTGACAGCAGTACCTTGATATCAGGATTTAATTTTTTTAGTTCCACAAAAGTCTCAAGCCCATTCATTTCAGGCATTATCATGTCAAGGATAACAAGATTAATACTCTCTTGCTTGGCTTTATATATTTTCAAGGCTTCTTTGCCAGAAGTCACTGTTATTACACTGTATCCAAGTGTCCTGCATATCTCTTCTCCAACGGTGAGAACTCTTTGCTCATCATCAACCAGAAGCACTGATTCATTGCCCAGAACCAGTTTTTCAGTCTCTGTTGAGATATCAATACTGTCTGGTTTCTCTTCTAATGGCAGAATAATAGAGAAGGAAGACCCGGTATTGGGCGAGCTCCACACATCAATGATACCGTTGTGGTTTTGAACAATCTCCCTGGCAAAAGTCAGTCCCAGACCCTTTTTTTCAGGATGAGCTCTATGATCAGCAGAATAAAAAGGGATAAAAATGTTTTTTAATACATCATCGTCCATTCCAATGCCGGAATCTGTTATTGTTATTTTTACAAAAAAACCTGTGTTCAGACCATAAGCATCAGCAGTTCCATTTAAAATAGCAGCGTATTCCGTGACAACAGAAAGTTTCCCTTCCCCGGGCATTGCCTGTATGGCGTTATGAATAATTGCCATCAAAACCTGGTTGATTTTATCCGGGTCTGCTTCAATAATCAGAGGTCTTGAATCAAGTTCAACATCAAGCACAATATTTTTTTTAAGATCAAGATTTTTTACGGCTTTTCGTACCAGGTTGTTTACATCGGTTAAGCTTGTATAGTATTCATCAACTTTGGCAAAGCCAAGCAGTTGGTTTGTGATATCAGAGCCCTGGTCAATACAACGGATAATTTCCAATATATGTTTGTATAATGGATCAGCTGGTTTTATACTGTTGAGCATCAAAGATGCCCTGCCTTTAATAGCATACAGAAGATTATTAAAATCGTGGGCTATCCCTCCTGCAAGAGCTTCTACTGCATCTGGAGCCTCATTTTTTAATTTTATATATTCCATCGTTAAACCTTATATAAAAAATAATTAATATTCAATATTAATTTAAATAAATTTTAGCGCCACACTCTACCCTGCACTCCTGTGAAAAGCAATAAATAATTTTAATTTATTATATTTTTCAGGTAAAAATATCCTGGTTTTTATGTTGCCCTAAAGCTCTAATACTGATACAAAACCTGAAGCGGAGGGAATTTATGTCATTAGTAAAATTTGTAAGTCGGGAATATAAATCAGAAAATACAATAATTGAAGTTGGTGACGTAGTTTTTGGCAATGGAAAATTTCCTGTTATTGCAGGTCCATGTGCTGTTGAAACTGAGAACCAGGTTCTATCTATTGCACAATCTGTTAAAAAAGCAGGCGCACAGATATTTCGAGGTGGTGCTTTTAAGCCAAGGACATCTCCCTACTCTTTCCAGGGCCTTGGCAAACAGGGCCTCCATTTATTGGGAAAAGTCAGAAAAGAGACTGGTCTGCCCATTGCAACGGAAGTATTGGATGTTGAGAATTTTGATCTTGTTGAAGAGTATGCTGATCTTATTCAGATAGGCACCAGAAATATGCAGAACTTCTCTCTTTTAAGACGGGCAGGAAGATCAAAAAAACCTATACTTTTAAAAAGAGGCATGTCAGCAACGTTAGAAGAGTGGCTTATGGCTGCTGAATATATTATGCAGGAAGGCAATAAAAACATAATCCTTTGTGAGCGGGGTATAAGAACCTTTGTAAAGCACAGCAGAAATACATTGGATCTTTCTGTTATTGCTGCTGTGAAAAAAGAGAGCCATCTTCCTGTTATTGCAGATCCAAGCCATGCAGCCGGAGTAAGGGATCAGATCATATCACTTGCCTATGCAGCAGCTGCTGTAAATGCTGATGGTTTAATGATAGAAGTTCATAATAACCCGGAAAAAGCACTTAGCGATGGTCTGCAGTCTTTGTATCCGGACCAGTTTACAGCTCTTATGGGAAAAATTCATTCCATCCATGCAATTGCTGGAAGCTGACAAGAGAAAATTGATGGAAAATTTAAAAAAGATAAAAACTTTTTCCATACAACACAACTCAGGGTTTTCATCCATTTATGTGGGAGAAAAGCTTAAAAATCTGGAACAATACCTGCCTTCCACCCAGGTTATCATAATAACCGATGAGAATATTAAACACTTTTATCAAAAAGATTTTCCAGATGTACCTATCATAACCATTGGAACCGGAGAAAAAATTAAAACCCTTGCAACTGTTGAAACCATTTTAAAAGAACTTCTTCATTACTCCTGTGATCGCTCAAGTTTTATTGTGGGAATAGGCGGTGGAATTGTATGTGATATCACAGGATTTGCAGCATCTGTTTTTTTACGGGGTGTGAACTTTGGTTTTGTATCCACTTCTCTGTTATCCCAGGTTGATGCAAGTGTTGGCGGGAAAAACGGTGTTAACCTGGTTTCATATAAAAATATGGTTGGAGTTTTTAATCAGCCTCAATTTGTAATCTGTGATATCGATCTTTTAAATACTTTGCCGGAGAATCAGATCTCCAACGGACTTGCCGAGATTGTAAAGCATGCACTTATTTTGGATGAAAATCTGTTTGAGTTTATTGACCAAAACGCCAGAAAAGCACTTAAACTTGATTATGATACAATTTTTAAGCTTGTTTCTGATTCTGTAAAAATCAAGTCAGAAATAGTGCAGGGAGATGAAAAAGAATCAGGGGAAAGGCGAAAGCTTAATTTTGGGCACACCATTGGCCATGCCATTGAAAAACTTGGCAGGAGGGGACATGGCAGTGCTGTCTCCATAGGCATGGTTGCCGCAGCAAGGTTTTCACAGAAAAAAGGTCTGATAACCAGCAAAGATGTTGAGCAAATCATTGATCTTTTAACAGATCTTAATCTTCCAACAGGCCTTGAATACAGTGCATATGATATTATAAATGCTGCTGCAAAAGATAAAAAAAAACAGGGCGGCAATCTTTTTTATGTTTTTCTTGAAAAGATTGGCAAAGCAAAGGTCAAAAAAATAAGTTTCAATGAAATGAACACTTTGATTAAATCAATTATATAAATTATGGGTATAGAAATAGAGAGAAAATTTCTCCTTAAAAATGATGTCTGGCGCGATCTTGCAGAAGGTGTATATTATCGTCAGGGATATTTGAATTCTGCCAGGGAACGAACTGTTCGTGTTAGAACAATTAATGGAAAAGGTTTTCTCACAATCAAAGGCGTTGCAGATGGAGCAACGCGCCTTGAATTTGAATATGAAATTCCAAAAGATGAATGCAATATTATGCTGGATGATCTTGCTGAAAAACCTGTTATAGAAAAAAACCGTTACAAGGTCGATTATAAGGGGCTTGTATGGGAAATTGATGAATTTTTCGGAGAAAACCGAGGATTGATTGTTGCTGAATTGGAGCTTGAATCAGAAGATCAGAAATTTGAAATACCTGAGTGGATCGGTGAAGAAGTAACAGATGATTCCAGGTATTTTAATTCAAACTTGATTAATCACCCCTATACAAAATGGTAATGGCTTTTGCAATTCAAACTGGCTGAAGAGATCACCAGCCACCTCTATCCAAAAGAAGCATCAGACTTTTTAGAAACATTAAGAAAAATAAACAGGACTATTTTACATGCTGGAATCTAATTGCAATACACAAAAGCAGGCACTACAAACACAGAAAAATGAAAAAGTCACATTAATTGTGGTTATCATAACACTCTTAACCATGTTTGCCGAAATTATTGCAGGCATTATGAGCGGCTCCATGGCGCTTTTATCCGATGGAATTCACATGGGAACACACTCAATTGCATTGTTTATTACATTGGCAGCCTATATTTTTGCCAGAAAACATATCCATAATCCCAAGTATAGTTTTGGTACAGGCAAAGTAGGGGTGCTGGGTGGATACACCAATGCAATACTTCTACTGATTGCAGCTGGTGCAATGGCAATTGAATCCATAGAACGGATTATCACTCCAGTAAATATCCTTTTTAATCAGGCAATTATTGTTGCCGTGATTGGTTTGATTGTTAACATAATGTCTGCGTTTATTCTGAGATCTGGCGGCGTAGAGCAAAACCATGATCATCCGGGAAATCACCACTCTCATTCCCATGACCACCATCATGATCATAACCTGAAAGCTGCCTATCTTCATGTTATTACCGATGCCATGACATCTGTATTAGCAATTTTTGCGCTGTTGACAGCCAAGTATTTTGGTTTTACCTGGGCAGATCCTGCTGTTGGCATACTCGGGGCAATTGTGGTAACAAAATGGGCAATTGGTCTATTGAAGCAGACCAGCAGCGTGCTGCTTGACAAAGGTGACTATTCCGAGGAAATAAAATCAATCCGATCACAAATTGAATCCAGCTCAACACATGTGAAGGATCTCCATTTATGGCAGATTTCTGAAAATGAGCGTTCATTGATTCTCTGCCTTGAATCTACAACAGACAACCCCCCTGAATACTATCATGAACTGGTTAAAGCAATTGGCAAATATGAGCATGTAACTGTTGAAGTAAATAAGAAGATTGAATAAAATAAGCAAAAAGAACCTGTGAATACACATCCAACAGCATTAATTTTTTTCAGCATCTGCCAAACTGTTTTTTCAAACATTGTTATAACAAGCTGACTCCAAAGTAAATCGGGCAGAGACAGCAATGCCTAAAGATAAAATTGCGTTAAAAAAAACCTTTTTCTCCTTGACATGTAGTTATATTATAGCTTATAAATAGTTACATTGTATTGAATAGCATGGATAATTTTTACCTGCCAAAAGCAGTCAGCGAAAAATCGGGTTATTCAAAAGTTTACAAAAGATGCCATGGAATCAAGTAATATGAAGGGGAAAAGAATATGAGGTATGCAGAAACAGGGTTTAATCTCGAAGTTGATCTTTCTCGGGGGAATATTGAGAAGGTCGCAACTGACCCAAAAGATACCGAGCTCTATCTCGGGGGTCTGGGCACTAACACCAAGATATTTTGGGACAGGGTTTCTCCAGAAGTTGATGCCTTTTCTCCTGAAAATCTTTTAATATTCGGCACAGGACTTTTATGCGGTACGCCTGCAACCGGTTGCAATCGTACCATTGTAACCACTATTTCTCCCCAGACAAAATTGATGGCATTTTCAATGATGGGAGGATACTGGGCGCCGGAATTGAAATATGCCGGGTACGATAAAGTTATTCTTCGCGGTAAATCCAAAGACCTGGTTTATTTATGGATAAACAATGACAAGGTGGAAATACGTGATGCCTCCCATTTAAAGGGTAAAGGAGCTATTGAGACTGCTGAACTGATTCGCAAGGAGCTCAAACAGCCAAAAGCCCAGGTATCTGCAATCGGTCTTGCCGGTGAAAACAGGGTTTTTTATGCCTCTGTGGAACAGGGCAGATCCAGTGCAAGCCGGGGTGGCATAGGGGCTGTTATGGGAGATAAAAAGATAAAAGCCATTGTTGTTCGGGGAACAAAGGATATTCATATTGCAAAGCCCGAAAAATTCATGGAGCTTTGTTATGAAGTGATGGATTATATAAAATGGAGGGAAGATCATCCGATCCCGGGCGTAACACCTATCCTCGCAATTCTTGGTTCCCCCCAGGAGATGGCTATCCATGATGAAAAATGGCATACTGAAAATTTTTCATGGGGTAATGCCCGCACAAGAAGAAGAGATTTCTGGACAGATGATGTTTCAGAAGAGTGGCTGGAAACCATGACCAAGGCAAGAACAAGGCTGATTTCCTGCTACAATTGCTCCATTGCATGTGGGGCAACTATCTCCATGCCTGGTCTATCCACATATATGATGAAATGTTTTACAAAACTTACCTATACAATGGCAGCTTTTTCAAACCTGGAATTTGGTTTGACAATAGCCCACCATGCTACAGAGTACGGTGTGGATGGTTATTCAGCACCCCAGACAATGGCATTTGCCCTTGAACTTCTGGAAAATGGAATACTGACCGATAAAGATTTTCCTGATATGCCCGAAGACAATGAGGGAAAGTTTTTCTACCTGCTTGACAAAATTGTCAGGCGTGAAGGTATAGGAGATATTCTGGCAGATGGTACCTACTGGGCAGCAAAAAGGATTGGCAATGGTGCTGAAGAGTATGCCCATAATAATATTAAAAAATCAGAGCAGCTGCCCCTTAAGCTTTCAATGCTCAATCCCATCTATTTTCTCATGTACTGTACCGGTGAAAAGATGAATATCACCCAGATTGAAGGGCAGTTCCCTCAGGCAGCTTTTCCGAAAAAAGAACACAGGGAAAAATTTGTAAAGGACTGGTTCCAGGTTCCTGATGAAAAATTTAAAAAATACTTTGTGGACTGGGAACCCAGGGGAGAAAATTCAAATCCCTACTATCCAACACCTGAAATAACCTGTGATATTGTGGACTGGCAGGAGAAGATGCACTATATTGATGATGCTCTTGGGATGTGCGCAGGCCTGTCATCATTCCATCTGAAACCACCATATCATATCCATAATATTCCAAAAATGATGGCAGCAGCTGCCGGAATTGACATGGATGAAGAAAAACTGTCCCAGGGAGCCAAGAGATACCGAACTCTGGTCAGGGCTGTAAATATGAGCAGAGGCATGAAAAGGAAGGATGAAAAGCCACCTGAGGATCATTGGAAGAAAAGATTTCCTGAACTTGAAAAAGAACTTCTTGACACCTATTACAAATATAAAGGGTGGAACAACGATGGTGTTCCAACAAAAGAATCCCTGCATGATCTGGGTTTGGATTACGTGGCAAAAGAGTTGATAGCAAGAGGATTTTTATCAGATGACGAATACAGCTCCGGTAAAGAGACTTCAAAGGTTAGAGAGACAAATTAGAGTGGAGGGCAAGAACCTTGAGTGATAATATAGAAAAGAAAATTATTAAAACAATTAAAATTGATGTTGATAAATGCCATGGATGCCGGGCATGCGAGTTAATATGTTCTGCTGTCCATGCAATACCTAAATACTCCAGCAATAATCCTGCAAGGTCCCGCATCAGAATTATCCGTGATCCGATGAGAGATATATATGTACCTGTATTTGCAGGTGAATATACTGTAGCTGAATGTGCAGGCAGAGATGTATATACCATTGATGGAAAAGAGTATGATGAGTGTTCCTTTTGCCGGGCTTCATGCCCTTCCCGGGATGAGTTTAAAGAACCGGATTCAGGACTGCCCCTTAAATGCGATATGTGTGAAGAGGAAGATGAACCTTTGTGTGTAAAATGGTGTACTGTGGATGCCTTGATTGTTGAAGAGAGAGAAGAGGAAGTTGAAGAGCCTGATGAGGTTCAAGAGCAGGAAGAGCTTGAGTTAGGACTTGGTTCTCTTGCTGACAAATATGGTCTGGATAAACTTATGGACACTGTTGCAAGATTGTCAGAGAAGGAATAGTCAATGGAAACTTTAGCCCCCTTCAAAGAAGTAATAGATGAGATCAAAGAGGCTGGCGGAGATATCTTTAAATTATGTTTCCAGTGTGGATTGTGCGATGCAGTCTGCCCATGGAACAAGGTTCGCCAATTTTCCATGCGTAAATTAATCAGGGAAGCGGCCTTTGGATTAACTGAGATAGAAGAGGAAGATTTATGGCGCTGTACAACCTGCGGCACCTGCCCTGACCAGTGCCCGAGAGGCGTAAAACAGATAGATTTAAGTGTAGCCCTGAGAAGAGTTGCAACTGAATATGAAGTTTTCCCAGCTTCTGTTAAATCAGCACGCACAGCAAGGGCAAGCCTGATTTCTGAAGGCAATCCTATCCAGGGAGAGAGGGCAAAACGTGCTGACTGGGCAAAGGATTTGTCTGTAAAACCTTTTACAGATGATATGGAAGTTTTGTATTTTGTGGGATGTTATTTAAGCTATGACCCAAGAATGAAAAAGGTAGCCGCTGCAACTGCTAATATCCTTAAAAAAGCAGGAGTTGAATTTGGCATACTCGGAGAGAAGGAAAACTGCTGCGGGGAAAGCATAAGAAAAACAGGCAGTGAAAAGGTTTTTAAAGATCTTGCCAAAAAAAATATTAAAACCTTTATTGATAAAGGGGTTAAAAAAATTATAGTATCCTCACCTCACTGTTACCACACCTTTAAAAATGAATATCCTGAATTTATGGTACACTTTGATGTTGTACATATGTCCGAGTATATCCTGGAACTTATCAATGATGGAAGACTTGAACTTAAAGGTGAATTTGAACACAGAGTAACCTGGCATGATCCATGTTACCTTGGGCGGCACAACAATATTTATGAAGAGCCAAGAGAGGTGTTAAAAAAGATTTCAGGCCTTAAATTAATTGAGATGGAAGCCCATGGCAAGAAAAGTCTTTGCTGTGGAGGCGGAGGCGGCAGGATCTGGATGGATACGCCCCAGGAAGAGAGATTTTCCGATATCAGGATTAAACAGGCAATTGAAGTTGACGCAACCATCCTTGCAACAGCATGTCCGTACTGCATTACCAACTTTGAGGAGAGCCGTCTGAACCTGGAATATGAAAATACCATAGAGATTAAAGATATTACCGAAATTGTAAGTGAAATGATATGAAAAGCCCAAATGTTTGTTGTAACCTCCAGTGGAAGGATGTTTATCTGGAAGGAGCATTATGGATCTTTGCAATACAAGCTCTTGATGAATGAAGCGTTAAGACCGTCAATTGTTTGAGCGTAGCGAGTTTTGACGGTTAGCGGAATGAATCTTAGAGATTGTTGCAATGTCCATCCAGCGAATGGAAGATAAACATTCTGGAACGGGTATAGTAAACGTTGTTAAAAATTTAGGAGATAGAAATTGAAAAACGAAGTATTGCCAACAGAAACAATTCAAGAATTTTCTAAAGGCCTTGTTTCTAAAAATTCGGGAAATCAAAATTTTGGAGATGTAATGGTTGTTGGTGGAGGTGTCAGCGGCATTCAGGCCTCTCTCGATCTTGCAACTGCCGGGTTTAAGGTCTACCTGATTGAGAAAGGAGCCAGTATTGGCGGCCACATGGCCCAGCTTGACAAGACCTTTCCCACAAATGACTGTTCAATGTGAATTCTCTCTCCTAAACTGGTCGAGGTCGGCCGGCATCCAAACATAGAGGTTTTGACATTCACTGAAGTTGATCAGGTGGAAGGTGAACAGGGTGATTTTAAAATACGCCTGAAAACTAAACCAAGATACATCATAGAAGAGAAGTGTACTGGCTGTTCAACCTGTACGGAATACTGTCCTGTTCAATATCCCGATGCATTTAACCAGGATATTTCAGGCAATAAGGCTGTCCATGTATATTTTTCCCAGGCAATCCCGCTTGTTGCATATATTGATGAATCATGCCTCTATCTTAAAGACAAAAAATGTGATATCTGCCGGGGTATATGTAAGACTGGTGCCATAGATTTTAACCAGACCGTTCAGAAAACAGATATCAACGTAGGTGCAATCATTTTGTCCTATGGTATTGAGCCCTTTGATCCCGGTGTCAAGGATGAATATGGTTACGGCAGACTGCAAAATGTCGTAACAAGTATGGATTATGAAAGACTTTTATCCTCCACAGGTCCCTATGAAGGTCAGGTCAGGCGCACTTCAGACAGAGAACACCCCAAAAAAATAGCCTGGATTCAATGTGTTGGTTCAAGAAGGGTCACTGAAGGTGATAACAGCTATTGCTCCGGTGTTTGCTGCACCTATACACAAAAACAGGTAATTTTAACAAAAGATCATTATCAGGATGCTGAATGTACAATTTTCCACAACGATATCCGCTCCTTTGGTAAGGATTTTGAACGATATTATCAGCGGGCAGAAGCGTATGACGGCGTTCGGTTTATAAGAAGCTATGCATCAATTGAGAAGGAAAACCCAGAAAATAACAGTGTGGTTATAAGATATTCCACCTTTGATGACGGTGTTAAAGAGGAAGAGTTTGACATGGTGGTACTCTCTGTTGGTTTAAATCCACCTGCTGATTCCAGAATGCTTGCTGATAAATTTGGCATTGAATTAAATGCCCATGGATTTAATAAAGAAATTCATTCTAATCCGGTTAAAACATCAAAACCCGGAGTATTTGTAAGCGGAGCTTTCCAGGGTCCCACAGATATCCCGGAATCTGTATTTACTGCCTCGGGAGCGGGTTCCCAGTGCGGCGAATTGCTTGATTACAGACGGGGAAACCTTTCAAGAGAGAGGATATATCCGCCGGAAACAGATGTTTCCCAGGAAGAGCCGAGAATCGGTGTTTTTGTCTGCCATTGCGGTGCCAATATCTCAAGCGTTGTAGATGTTCCCTCCACGGTTGAATATGCCTTGACACTTCCCAATGTGGTTTATGCCAAGGAACAGCTTTTTTCATGTGCAACAAACTCTGCCCAGGAGATTACAGAGCTTGCAAAGGAAAAAGGCCTTAATCGTGTAGTTCTTGGAGCATGTTCGCCAAGAACTCTTGAACCTTTGTTCAGGGATACCCTTAGAGAAGCCGGTTTGAATCAATATTATCTTGATATGGCAAATATCAGAGAGCACTGCTCCTGGGTTCACTCAAAACAGAAGGAAGATGCAACTAAAAAGGCCCAGGACATCATCAGAATGTCAGTGGCAAGAGCAGCCTGGCTTGAACCGCTGCAGGAATTTGATCTGCCTGTAAACAAAACAGCTCTTGTGGTTGGTGGCGGTATCGGCGGCATGACATGTGCGCTCTCCATCGCAGCCCAGGGTCATGAAGTTCAACTTCTGGAAAAAGAGAAAGACCTTGGCGGGATAGCAAGGCGGCTTGATACCACCATAGAGGGAATGGATGTCCAGAAACATCTGAATGACCTCATAACCAAAGTTTATCAGAATCCACGCATTCATGTATCCCATGAAGCTACTATTACTGATGTCTCTGGGTATGTGGGAAGTTTTGTCACCACCGTTGAAACCGAAGGGCAAATAAAAAAAATAAAGCATGGCGCTTCTGTTCTTGCAACAGGTGCAACAGAGTATGAGCCTGAAGAGTATCTTTATAAGGAAAATGATGCAGTCTATACCCATCTTGAACTGGGAGAAGAGATTGCAAAAAAAGAGGAAAAAGTAGTAAATGCTGAAACCCTGGTGATGATTCAATGTGTCGGCTCCAGAGATGAGAAGAGAAATTACTGCTCCAGGGTCTGTTGCTCCCACGCTGTGAAAAATGCGATCAAGCTCAAAAAAATTAATCCTGATATGAATATCTATATCCTTTTCAGGGATATGAGAACCTATGGGTTAAGAGAAGATTATTACAGAGAAGCTGCTGATATGGATGTGAAATTTATCCGCTATGAACCCGAAGAGAAACCACAGGTTGAAGCTGTTGAAGAGGGCGGCCGATCCATTTTAAGAGTTACACTCCCAGATCCTGTTCTGGGTTACGGTCTTGAACTGGATGCTGATGTTGTCTCCCTTGCTGCTGCTGTGATTCCCAGTGAAACAACCACTAAAATTGCAGGTCAGTTCAAAGTAACCTTAAGCCCGGATGAATTTTTTAAAGAGGCTCATGTCAAATTAAAACCTGTTGAGTTTGCAGCAGACGGTGTTTTCCTCTGCGGGACAGCCCACTATCCAAAGCATATACAAGAGACTATTAACCAGGCTTATGGCGCTGCCGGCAGAGCATTAACACTGCTGTCACACGATACTGTTGTAGCTTCCGGTTCTGTCTGCGTGGTAAATGAGTATGATTGCGTTTCATGCGGTGCCTGTATTACAGCCTGTACCTACGGTGCCATTGAGTTTAAAGAGACTCCAAAGGGTAAGAAAGCGTGGGTCAATCCGGTTCTCTGTAAAGGAGACGGTGTCTGTAATGCAAAATGTCCGACAGATGCCATAGTGTTAAAGCATTTCACCGATGAAGAGATTTTTGGCCAGATTGATGCAGCTGTTACAGATGAAGAAATTAGAAAACAGATGGATGCAGCATTTGAAGACGCATAAACATAAATTGATAAATAAAGAGAAAATGGCAATATACAGCATGTTTCCAACATGGGAGATCAAGAATGGATGAATTTAAACCAAAAATACTGGGTTTTGTGTGTCACTGGTGAGCATACGGTGCTGCTGACCTGGCTGGAGTTTCCAGACTACAATATGCTAATGAGATGAGGCTTATCCGTGTCATGTGTTCGGGAAGAGTTGATCTTGAATTTATATTCAGATCCTTTGCCAAGGGACAGGATGGAGTATTTATTGGCGGTTGCAAATTAGATGAATGCAATTATACAACCCATGGTAATTATGATGCCCTTGCCAATACATATATTGCAAAAAGACTGTTAAAGCATATAGGCATTAACCCCAAACGCCTTCGTACTGAATTTATGTCAGGAGCCGACGGCCATCTCCTTGCTGAATATACAGATAATTTTTCAGGAGAAATCAGAGAGCTTGGCCCCCTTGGTACAAGTGAAGGCTTGAGCCGTGGTGAATTGAAAATCAAGCTTGAATCTGCAAGAAAACTTATTCCCTATTTAAGACTTGTGGAGAGAGAAAGACTGAGGGTTCCTGAAAAAACAAAAAAAGCATATACCAGTTTTTTTGAAAGCTATGAGACAAAAAATCTGTTTGATAAAATAGTATCAGATAAACTTGCAATAAGTCAGATTTTGCTGCTTTTAAAAGATAAAGCCCTTTCAACAAGCGATATTGCACAAAACCTGGATTTAAATCCTTCAGATGTTTCAAAACATATGAATACATCATCCAGGCAGGGTTTGATAAAATATGATACTAACAGCAACTGCTACGCACTAGCCTGAACAGGAGATACAAAATGCTAATTTCCCCAACTTCTTCGTTAGGACAAAATTTTAATCCTCGGAATACTATGGTGTATACCTGTGGTTAAAATTTTGTCCTGCCTTGAATTTGGGAAAATTTTCTATTTTGTACGCACCTGTTTTAAAGTTATAAAATAATAAAAGGTATTTGATTAGATAAATTCATAGGAAAGCTTTTATGGAAATTGATAAAGTAGATAAGATTATTGATAAACATGGTGGAGATGCGAGTTCTCTGCTTCAAATCATGCTGGATGTTCAAAGTGAAAACAATTGGCTTCCCAAACAGGCTTTAGACAGGATTGGTGAAAAATTAGAAGTTCCCATGAACCGGATTCAGCATATAGCCACATTTTATAAAGCTTTCAGCCTGGTTCCCAAGGGGCGGCATAATGTCCATGTCTGTGTTGGTACAGCCTGTCATGTCAGAGGGGCTACCCGTATTCTTGACAGTGTGGAAGAATCAACAGGAATCAAGTCAGGGGAGACTGACCTTGATTTAAAGTTCAGCGTGGAGACAGTCAATTGTCTTGGCTGCTGTGCTCTCGGACCGGTTGTGGAAGTTAATGGCAAGGTTCATGGTAAGATGACACCTGTTAAAACATCAGAAGCTTTAAAATTATATGAGTAGGGGAAAATTATGGCGCGGTTAAATACGCCTGAAGAGTTATCAGACTTCAGACAGGAAATATTATCAAAAAGAGATCCTGACAATCCTTGTATTTCAGTATGCGCAGGAGCAGGTTGCGTTGCTTCCGGGGCAGACGAAGTTATAAAAGCTTTTAAAGAGGAAATTGAAAAACAGGATTTAACAGCAAAAGTAGATACAAAGGGAACCGGATGTCCGGGATTCTGCGAGCAGGGCCCAATTGTTGTTATTTACCCGGAAGAAATCTGCTATGTCCAGGTGAAGGCAGAGGATGTTGAGCAGATTGTTGCCGAGACCATAAAAGAGAACAAGGTGATTGACCGTCTGCTTTTTGCAGACCCCATCACAGGTGAAAAAGCAGTTAAAGAGTCTGATATCACATTTTATAAAAGCCAGGAGAGGACAGTCCTCTGCAATAACATTAAAATTGATTCCAAAAGTATTGATGATTATCTGGCTCTTGAAGGTTATTCTGCCCTTGGCAAAGCTCTTGGAGAGATGACCGGTGCTGAAGTTCTCGAAGAGGTTAAAAAATCCAATATCAGAGGAAGGGGAGGTGCAGGTTTTCCTGCAGGCAGAAAATGGGAAGGCACACGTAATGCCAAAGACCCGGTCAAATATGTAATTGTCAATGCAGATGAGGGTGATCCCGGAGCATTTATGGACAGAGCCCTGCTTGAAGGCAATCCCCACTCCATTCTTGAAGGCTTAATCCTTGGCGGATATGCCATAGGTGCCAGTGAAGGCTATTTTTATGTTCGCCAGGAGTATCCCCTTGCAGTGGATAATATCAACCTTGCCATAGAACAGGCTGAACATTATGGTCTTCTTGGAGAGAATATTCTTGGTTCCGGATTTAATTTCAAGGTCATTGTGCACCAGGGAGCAGGAGCCTTTGTCTGCGGCGAATCAACAGCTTTGATGGCTTCACTTGAAGGCCGGGTGGGTGAACCCAGGCCTAAATATATCCGTTCCAATATTAAAGGGTTGTGGCAAAAACCCTCTGTTTTAAACAATGTTGAAACATGGGCAAATATACCACTTATAGTTAATAATGGTGGTGAGTGGTTTACAAAGGTTGGAACTGAAACAAGCAAGGGTACAAAGATTTTTTCCCTTGTTGGGAAAATTAATAATACAGGTCTTGTTGAAGTACCCATGGGCATGACGCTGCACGATATTATCTATAAAATCGGCGGCGGCATTCCTGGAGGCAAAAAATTTAAAGCAGTACAGACAGGAGGTCCTTCCGGCGGATGTATTCCCGAAGGGCAGCTGGATTTACAGGTGGGGTTTGATGAACTGACCAAGGCCGGCTCCATGATGGGCTCCGGCGGGATGATTGTCTTGGATGAAGATACCTGCATGGTGGATGTTGCAAGGTATTTTATTAATTTTCTCACTGAAGAGTCCTGCGGTAAATGTGTGCCATGCCGTGAGGGACTGCGCCAGATGCACAGAATTTTGACCAATATTACAAAGGGAAGAGGCAGAGAGGGCGATATCGAACTTCTTGAAGATATTTCAGAAACTACTGTTGAAGCCTCTTTATGCGCCCTTGGTAAAAGCGCTCCAAATCCGTTCTTGAGTACTCTTCGTTATTTCAGGGATGAGTATGAAGCTCACATAAAAGAGAAACGATGTCCGGCTCTTGCCTGCAAAGAATTGATTGTTTTCCATATAGATCCTGCTAAATGCCAGGCATGTGGCATGTGCCTTAAAAAGTGTCCTGCCGATGCCATTGACGGTGGCAAGAAAAAAATTCATATCATTGATCAGGATAAATGTACAAATTGCGGAACCTGTTTTGAAGTCTGTCCTGATAAGTTTGGCGCAGTAACAAAGATTTCCGGAGAGCCTGTTCCAGATCCTCTACCTGAAGAGAAGAGAATGATTGCCAAAAAAAGCCCTAAAAAGAAAAAATAACCCCAAAAGGAAAAATATAAAGAGAGCAGATAAAATGAGTGAAATAAAATTTGAAATTGATGGAATAAAAGTAAAAGCCAAAAAGGGAGAGACTCTCCTTGATGCAGCTCAGGATGCAGGCATATTCATCCCCACACTTTGTCATCATGAAAAACTCGAACCTTTTGGCGGATGCAGACTTTGCATTGTAGAAGTAGAAGTAAAAGGCTGGACAAAACTTGTTGTCTCCTGTGTCTATCCGGTTGAAAAAGATATAATAGTCAGAACCAGATCTGAAAAAATTGATAGAATCCGTAAAACCATAATAGAACTTCTTATGGCTCATGCTCCTGATGCGCCTGAACTTAAAAAACTTGCAAAAGAGTATGGAGCAAGCCGTGATCGTTATGAAAAAGATCCTTCATTCTGTATTCACTGCGGATTGTGCGTAAGATATTGTGCCGAGGTTAAAAAAGCCAATGCCATCGGCTTTGTTGACAGGGGAATTAACAAAGAGATCTGCTTTGTACCTGAAATAGCCTCACAAATGTGTAACGACTGCAAGGAGTGCTTTCCTCTGTGTCCTACATCCTATCTCCAGGCAGCGTTTGTTTTAACTGAGTCTTTGATAGCATAGAAACACCAATATTAAGGGGCAAAAAATTGAGATTCCGTTTCCCCAGCGGGATATTAATGTTCAAAACCTTTACTAAACTTCACTAATTGGTCTGTCTTGTTCAATTTCTACCTCCTGCATGGTAGATTCATAGTTGCATAAAAACTATAAAATGGCTTGACTTTTTTATGCTGCTGATATCTTACTACTATGCGGAGAATGGAATGCTTAAACTGACGGTATATAAGAAAATAATATTTGGATTTGGTGCTATTATGTTCATAATGATCATCTCCAGTTCCTTTGTATTATTTGAACTGAATACTGTATCAAAAGGGGCAAAAAATATCCTTATCTCAAATGTCTGGCTCCAGGAATGGGCGACGCAATTGCAGGATCTCATCCAGAATGAAAATGAATACTTAAAAAAATACCTTGTTTCAAAAGATGAGACCTATTTATCTCTATTGAATGAAACAGGCAGACAAATTGATCTGAATTTTAAGATATCGCTTGATAGAAAATCTTCCATGGAAGACCACTCATTAATGCTTAATATGCTCAATGCCCACAATGTTATAATAAAAAAAATGAAAGATAAAAATTTTGATTCACCCTCGGATTATGCCAGGGTAATCGATGAAAATGTAAAAATACTTCTTGACTCCCTTGATATCATGATAAGGGAAAACCATACATTTATTGGAAAGGAGATTGGCAGAATTGAATTCATCACTGTCCGGGCTGTCCAGGTTGCATTTTTATTAATGGCAGGCACCCTGATTGTTGCAATAACAGCAGCCTTAATTATTACCCAGACTATTACAAGACCCATAGGAGAGCTGATTAAGGGTACTGAACAGATAGCAAAGGGTAAATTTGAAAAAATTAATGTCTCTTCCAATGATGAAATCACTCTGCTTGCAGATGCAGTAAATGATATGAGCGCAAAAATCAAAAGTACAAACAAGCTCAAAGCTGAGACCATGCACCAGATTTCCCATGAACTTAGAAACCCTCTTCAGGTAATGCAGTCAGCTCATGATATTTTAAAGATATCAAAAGCTGTAAGGCAGGATAAGATAAAAACGCTTGCAATCATCGACACAGGTATAGGGAGAATTGCTGATTTCAGCCAGCAATATCTTGATCTTGAAAAAATTGAATCCGGTGCAATGCAGTATAATATGGAATTAACTGATCTTATTAAAATTATTGAACCAATTGTAGAGGAGACAAAAATAGTGGCAGATGCTAAAAACATCTATATGAGTTTGGATTCTGTTACTGTTCCCAATGTTATGGCAGATGCACAAAAAGTTTCAATTGTTATCTATAATTTAATCAATAATGCTGTTAAATATACACCAGAGGATGGAGAGATTAAGATTAGTATCATGCCCTGCAAACTGGGAGTTCAAGTAGAAGTTCTGGATTCTGGAATCGGTATAGACCAGGATGAGATTAATAATATATTTACACGGTTTTACCAGGCCAGGAATATAAAAAAGATAAAAAGCAGTGGATCCGGGGTAGGACTGGCTATGGTAAAGGCATATGTAGAAGGACATGGTGGCAGGATTTATGTTGAAAGCAGCCCTGATCACGGTTCATCCTTCAAAGTTGAGTTTCCAGCCGGTAAAGAAAAACCCGTCAATACTCCTGGTGACCCTGCAGTTTAATGAAGAGGTTATGAATATGCGACTGATAATAATACTTTCATGTTTTCTGATAACCGGCTGTGTATCAAAGTATCTTAATTTTGATGTTGAAGCAAAAGCCCGTCGCCATATGGTACTGGCTGCATCAAAAGAAGATTTATCACAATTTCAGGATGCCATAAAAGAGTATATTCTTATATGTGACAAATATTCTGACACAAGTTATTATAAACCTGCTGTCTGGAAACTCACTCTGCTGAATATTAATCCTGATAACCCTGATTATGATTACCTCATTGCCCTGGAATGGCTGAAGATTTATTCAAGCCTGCACCTCACACAGGTTGAAGAGGAAACTGCCCATATTTATACCATATTAATCCAGCAGACATTTCAGATCCAGGAAGAAAAAGAAAAACTTGCATTAGAAATTATGCAGCAGAGAAATGAGAATGCCGGCCTGACTAACAAGTTGTTACAGACCAGAACAAATTCATCAAAAAAAGAGAAAAAACTTAAAAAATTAAGTTCCTGTGAAGCTCAACTATCTATTTTTAAAAACAAGCTTGCCAATATAGAGGATAAACTCCGGAAAATGAAAGAGATAGATGTCCAGATGCATGAAACCAGAAAAAACAGTAGCAGCACTCCTGAGTAATATAACTGAGATTAACAGACTTTACTGTTTTATCTCAAGTGCATTGCGAGCTGCGACTTTATAAGCAGCGCTGAGAGTTGGAAAGTTAAAAACTATTTTAAGAAAATAGTCAATGGATCCATTAAAAGCAATAACACTCTGTCCAATATGAATCAACTCTGCTGCCGACTGCCCGAAAATATGGACTCCAAGCAATTTATGGGTTTTACTGTGAAATATCAGCTTTAGCATTCCCTGCTTGCTGCCGATAATAAGACCGCGTGCCAGATCTTTGAACTGGCAGATTCCAACTCCATAGGGGATTTTTTCTTTTTTTGCCTGCTCTTCGGTAAGCCCTGTCATGGAAATCTCCGGAATGGTATAAATTCCATAGGGGATATCACTTCCGATTCTTGATACTTCTTTATTGCTGACTGCATGCTGTGCTGCCATACGTCCTTCTTCATTACTTACTGAAACAAGAGAAGGAAAACCAATTACATCGCCTACAGCATAAATATTGGGGACAGCAGTCTGATAATTTGAATTGACCTCAAGTTGATTTCTTGAATTAGTCTGCAATCCACAAACTTTGAGGTTCAGTCCATCTGTCATCCCCTCCCTTCCGCTTGCACATAAAAGAGCTGAAGTTTTTATTTTTTCTCCATTCATGAGGGTGGTTACAACATGATTATCCAATACCTCTACTTTTTTATAAGCAGTCCCAAGCTTCAGCCTGACCCCATCCTTCTGCATTTCATCAGCCAGTGCATTGGAAATATCGTGATCAATAAAATTGAGCAGCATCATGTTGGAATCAACAATTGTAACCTCTGTACCCATTTTGGCAAAAATAGTGGCATACTCACACCCGATAACCCCGCCGCCTATTACAACCAGAGATTCGGGAATATCCTTAAGTTGTAAAATAGTATCTGAATCAAGAATATACTCTGCATCAAAATTTAAATGATCAGGATGATAAGGCTTTGTTCCAACAGCAATTATAATTTTTTCAGCTCGCACAGTTATATCACTTGTCTCTTGTTTCTTGTTTCCAATCTCTTGATTCTTGTGTATAACCAGCTGGTTTAAAGAGTTGAATTCTGCCATGCCTGCAATAAAATCAATACTGTCTTTCTCATAGGCTCCCAGGATATCATTAACCCTATGTTCAATTACTCTCTCTTTTCGATACATTAACTCCTGAACAGTTAATTTTCTGTCAAGACATATATCTATCCCGCTGATACTGCTTTGAGACAGTGATTCAACATATTTTACCGTCTCTCTTAATGATTTGCTCGGAATTGTTCCTGTAATTAAGCCGGCGCCCCCTGGTTTAACGCCTTTTTCAATTATAACTGTCTTTGCCCCCAGGCTCGCGGCTTCAATGGCTGCCTTTTCTCCGGCAGGGCCAGATCCTATTACAGCAATATCATATCTTTTAATCAATGTTTTCAAACCTTTATTTTACAATAATTTTTTTAATTTTTAACTTGATAAGAGTGTTGAAGTCAAGTAATTTAAGCTCATTGTCCTCCTTTTCGCAATGCTTTTTTTTCTTGACACATAGTTATAATATAGCTTATAAATAGTCACATTGTGAAGAAACAGGTTCCATGAATTTTACAGGCAGGGAGATACATAATTGAGTCAGAAAAAGGATACCACGGTTTATAAGGCGCTGCAGTGCCGGCAGGAGAGCCTGGGAAATAAACCCCGTGAAGAGACAATATCCCTTGAATTGATAGGGGAAGAGCCTTTTTTGATTAATATTGATGAAAAACCATATTCTGTGGTTATGAGAACTCCGGGAGAAGAGATTTTTCATGCAGCCGGGTTCTGTCTTGGTGAGGGAATTGCAGGTTCTTCTGACGATTTCAAGACCATAGGATATGATAAAGATCTGGATCCCAATATTATTGATATATGGCTCACTGCTGAAAGAAAAGAAAAAATTCATGATATTCTTGAAAGAAAAATTTTTGTAAGCCAGACCAGCTGCGGTATTTGCGGCAAGGAAATGGTCAGGGACCTTTATCAGAAAATCACACCTGCAAAAGACAGTTTTACTGTTGAAATCGGCAGTATTTTTGATTGTATTAACAAACTCAGTGAAAATCAGAATTACTATCAGAGTACCAGAGGGTCACACGCTGCAATAATATTTGACTCGCAGTTGGAAAAGCTTTCCTTTGCAGAGGATGTAGGCCGGCACAATGCCCTTGACAAGGCAATAGGCAAAGCCTTGATGAACAGGCAATTATCCAAAGCCAAAATCCTTGTTTTATCTTCAAGGATAAGTTATGAATTAATTCAAAAATCTGCCAGGGCGCAGATACCTGTAATGATAAGTAATTCGCGACCCACTGCCCTTGCCGTGGAAATGGGAAAGCGCTTAAATATGACTCTGGCTTTTCCGGTAAAGGAGTCTGAATTAATAATAGTATGCGGGAAAGAGCGTATAATAAGAGACAAAAGTTAAAAGAAATAAGCCGGAAAAATGAATTTATATCAGCCAAACTAAAAATTTTTATATCAGCCAAACAAAAAAATATATATCAGGAGGATCAATTGAAAATTCTTACAACCTTAAAAAAAGTAGTTGATGTGGAGTTGAATATCAACGTGGAAAATGGAGCTATTATTGAAGACGGTCTCCAGTATGTCATGAATGCCTGGGATGAGAATGCAGTGGAAACTGCTGTACAGCTTAAAGAGAAGAACAAGGCAGAGACAACCCTGGTAAATATAGGCGGTGGTGATGATAATACCAAAATTATCCGTAAAGGATTTGCCATGGGCATTGATAATGCAATTCAGATTGATGATCCTGCATTGGAAAATTCTGATCCATCAATCTATGCCGGAATAATACAGAAAGTTTATGAGCAGGGAGAGTATGACCTTATTATTACAGGGAAACAGGCCCAGGATACAGACAGCGGCCAGACCGGAATTATTCTGGCGGAATTTCTTGAATTACCCTGTGTAAGCAATGTTATTGATATTGAAGCGATAGATGACCAGCACATTAAAGTCTCCAGACTGGGCGATGCAGGAACAGAAATCCTTGAAATTGAACTGCCTGCAGTGGTAACAGTAAGTGATGGTATTAATGAGCCCCGTCTGCCAGCCATGCGGGGTATTATGATGGCAAAGAAAAAGAAAATCAGTGTAATGGACCTTGCAGGTCTTGGAATTTCCTGGGATGAATTAGGGGGAGGATCACCAAAGTCAGAAATTACAGAATTCATGAAATCGGAAACACGCCAGGCAGGACAGAAATTTGAAGGTGATGCAGCCGAGATTACAGCCAAAGTAGTAGATCTTCTTGCCAATGAGGCAAAAGTACTTTAAGGGCTATGTAAAATCATTAAATTTTAACCGGATAGTGTACCGGATTTATATAAGGAAAATTATTATTATGACAAAAATACTCGTAGTTGCAGACATTAAAGAGGGTGTCTTAAAAGGCAGCACAAAAGAACTATTATCAAAAGCCAGAGCCATTGGTGCCAAAACAGCAGTAGTGGCAGTTGGATCTGATATTGAATCTTTAAGTGCAGATCTTGCAGATGCAGGATCTGATACCCAGTATATTGCAGATGACAAAAGCCTTGACCTGTTCAGCGCAGCACCATTTACATCCTGCGTGGTTGATGCAGCAAAACAGTTTGAAGCCGGCCTTATATGGTTTGGCTTTTCTGAAACAGGTAAGGCTGTTGCTCCAAGGGTTGCAGCACAATTAGATGCTGCCTGTGCAAGTGACATAACAGATGCCCAGATTGATGGAGACCAGATTACAATAACAAGACCTGCTATTGCAAATAAAGTAATGCAAAAGATCAAAGTAAATACAGAACAATTGGTTGCAGTTGTGAGAGCCGGCGCATTTGAAGCTGATGAAAGCATAAGCGGAACCCAGAATGTTGTTAAACTTTCTGCTCCTGAGCCTGACCTGAAAGCGGTAATTAAAGAAGTTTTGTCAGATGCAAGCGGTGAAATTGACCTTGGCGATGCAGACATTGTTATTTCAGTTGGTCGTGGTGTCAAGGATCAGGCAGGAATTGATCTTGTAAAGGGACTGGCCGATGATCTTACTGCAGGTTTTGGATCTTCAAGAGCAATGGTTGATGCAGGGCTTATGGCACAAAACAAACAGGTTGGCCAGACCGGTAAAATAGTAGCTCCAAATCTCTATATGGCATTGGGTATTTCAGGGGCAATTCAGCATCTTGCCGGCATGACCGGATCAAAAACCATTCTTGCTGTTAATAAAGACCCTGAAGCACCGATATTTAATGTTGCTGATTATGGTATTGTGGGCGATCTTTTTGAGGTGGTTCCTATCCTCAGAGAAGAAATTAAAAAAATTAAAGGCTAATTTGAGCGAAAACTCACCCATCTAAGGCGTTGCTGCAAAGTTTTGCAATCCTCATGTACTACAGTACACTCCGGTTGCAAAACTTCTTGCGCCTTGTATATGGGCAAGTTTTCACTCAAATTCAGAGTTAAATTTAATGGTTGTTTAAAAATTATTATAACTAAGAATTAGTACTTAGAGGTAAGTTATGAATCCCATTGTGATGTCCATCCTTCTCATTGTCGGTATAGCAGTTTTCTGCCACACCATGTATTATAAAATTCAACTGCTCATGGCTCTTGAACCTCTGGATCGGTTCGGCCGGATAACAGAACGGCTTAAAAATATGGTGATACTAGCCATAGGGCAAAAGCGTCTGGCAGGAAGAAAAAAAGAGTGGGCAGCAGGAATAATGCATGCTTTTATCTTCTGGGGATTTTGTATTCTTATCATAAGAAGTCTCAATATTTACGGTGAAGGCTTTATCACGGGTTATCATCTTCCCTTTCTCGGTGATGATTTTCTCTTGGGGTATCTTTATATTGCCCTGAAAGACATCATGGAAGGCATTGTTTTATTGATGATTATTTATGCTGTTTTTCGAAGAGCAGTGATAAAACCTGAACGAATGCATCACACACTGGAAGCCTATGTTGTTCTTATTATGATTGGTGTTTTAATGATTTCAGATCTTCTTTATGATGGTGCAAGATATAATCTGATTACCCTCTACAGCAACCCTGATCACCTCCATTTTTTCAATAATCCCCAATATGGTTCTGAATTTGTATGGACACCTGTTTCCGTAGGTGCTGCATCTTTGATCTCCTGGATAAGTGCTGATTCAACTCAAGTTCTAATGGAAGGAATGTTCTGGCTCCATGTCATAACCCAGCTTACATTTTTAAATCTTCTGCCCCTTGGAAAACATTTCCATGTTATTACCGCCCTGCCAAATGTCTTTTTAAAATCCCTTGGCTATCCCCATGAAAAGACTCAGCTTCTTGATCTTGAAGATGAATCAGTGTGGGAAGATGAATCCCTTGGAATCAATCATATTCACCAGCTCAACTGGAAACAGGGGCTGGACCTTTATACCTGTACTGAATGTGGCAGATGTAAAGAGGTCTGCCCTGCCTATGTAACAGATAAACCCTTGAGCCTGCATGAATTCAATGATGATTTAAAACATGAACTGTTTGCAAATGCAGACAATATTATTAAACGTTCGAAACTGGCAGCCACTCTCACAGAAGAAGATTCTGAAAAGAATGAAGAGATAAAAGCCCAAATGGCCGAGCTTAACAGCGATAAAAAGCTTATTGGTGATGTGATTTCTGAAGATACACTCTGGGCATGTACTACTTGCCGCGCCTGTGAAGAAGTCTGTCCTGTTACCATTGAACAGGTGCCTCGCATAATGGCCATGAGACAGGGCCAGGCCCTCATGGAAGGAGCTTATCCCAAAGAACTGGATACAGCCCTGAAAGGTCTTGAGCGAAATGGCAATCCCTGGGGCATTGGCTATGATAAACGGGCTGACTGGGCAGATGGCCTTGATGTTAAAATAATGGCTGAGGATTCTGAAGTTGACTATCTTCTATGGATCGGCTGTGCCGGCTCCTTTGACGACAGGACCAAAAAAGTATCAATCAGCCTTGTTAAAATCCTTCAGAAAGCCAATATAAACTTTGCAATTCTGGGTAAAGAGGAGAAATGTACCGGCGATTTTGCAAGACGCGTGGGTAATGAAATGATGTACCAGATGATGGCCCAGGAGAATATTGAGACCCTGAACAATTACAAGGTTAAAAAAATCATTGCCGCATGCCCCCACTGCCTGAATACCCTGAAACATGAATATCCGCAAATGGACGGAAACTATGAAGTAATCCATCATACCCAGTTTATTCATGATCTCATAAACCAGGGTAAAATCACCTTGAATAAATCCTTAGAAGGCTCTCTGACCTATCACGATCCCTGCTATCTCGGGCGATACAATTCAACCTATGACCAGCCCAGATCAATTCTGCAGTCCATGTCAAAGAAAGGCATTCAAGAGCTTGACCGCCACGGCAAAGAGAGTTTCTGCTGCGGTGCAGGCGGTGGAAGAATGTGGTTAGAAGAGAACATTGGTAAAAGAATCAATGTGGAGAGAGCTGAAGAAATTGTTGATAACAAGGCAGACAGTGTTGCAGTGGCCTGCCCTTTCTGCCTGACAATGATTGAAGACGGCATGAAAGAACTTAATAAGGAAGAATCAATCAAAACCTTTGATATTGCAGAACTTGTGGCAGCTAATATGGAGTAATTAACACCAGGGCTTTTACGGCTGACTCATTCCTGCCTGCATTGTCCATGATCGCAGATACCACAGGCTGCTCAGATCAGGCAGCAATGCTGCGTTTCCACAATTATTTATCTAACTTGACAAAGAGTGTTTTTCCATCCTAATATCAGTATACAAAATGAATAATTTCAATAGATTGCAATCCTGGTCTGAAAATCGACCGAGCGGAGCTATGGATTTTCTTTGAAATCAAGATAATACCTTAACCATTTTTTTAAAAATTATACTTATTTGCTGGAATATTATTTTTCTTCAGCAGGATTGCAAATTTTTTGTAAAATTTTTTGAGGTCTTTTAATCATCA